>NZ_JBOZGG010000014.1:0-71640 GCF_051267215.1 Actinotignum vesiculae | reverse complement strand
ACCTCAATAAGGCCGACTTTTCGTTGCTATGGCGGGGCAAACCCCGGATATAAGACCCACCATTTGTCTATTAACCCGCCGGATCCCGTTCCACTTCGGGAAAGAGCGCAAGGGCATCACGCACCAAATCCGGAATATCCTCAGGCTTTCGGCTTTGGCTAAAGAGTTCGGGCACTTCGTCCACCTCGACTACCCACCAGCCCTCCTCGCGGGTGGCGCGTGCCGTGTATGTGCTCATGATTCATTCTCCGCAGCAACGATTTCCTTCAGCCGCGCCTCACCGGCCGGGTTACCTTCCAACACTAGGTAAGAATCGAAACGCTTGGTCGGGGTTTCGGGGACCAGCTGCGCGGCCTCGCGGCGATTGCCACCCAAAATGGCGAACTCATTTCCATCCAGCGCACACAGAATATCGGTGGCTGCGGCCGGCGCGGTTTCCGCGGGCTCCCCGATCCAGTAAGAGCGCCCGCGCTCGCCGCTCGCAGCTTGTGCATCGCCGCCCGCCGCCGCATCCGCCCGGTTATCCGCAATAAACGAGGCGTAGGGGAAGTACGTGATTGAGTCCGGCCCGCGCAGCGAACACCCGGCGATTCGAGTATCCGCCGTGAATACACGCCCGGCCAGCTCCGCGGACATCCCGGCCTCCCGCGCCTTCTGCGCCGTTGCGAGCGCTTCCAGCTCGGCATTTTTCGGTTGCACGACGACGCTGCCATCGGCCAGCGTGTACTCGACCTGATCCTGGACCCACTCGCTTCCGTTCCACGTGAAACGCCCACGCACGCTGGCCTGCCCACCAAAACTATCCAGCGGCGCCCAGCTCAGGGAGATCTGGTCCGGCTGCATATCCACCACGTCGACTCGGGGAGCACGCGCGCTGCCATGCCGGTAATCCTCGGGCATGATCTGGGCGATAGGCCGGTTAGCGCCGTCGTACCACGCGAAAGTGACCGACGGAGTATCCGGCGCCGCTTCGGCATCGGCGCTGCGGATACTGCTCGTGAAAATTACGCCGCGCACGGGCACCCCGCCCAGGGTGGTGGCGCCCAGATCGTCCATGCGGATGTCGAAGAGGTTGCCGCTCGGGGTGGCACCGGCGGTGACGGGTGTGCGCGCGGGGGTGCCGCGCTCGGTGTCGTGGAGGAGTGCGGTGCCGTTGGTGAAGGGCACGGTGACCTGGGCGGGTTCTTTGCCGGGGTAGGTGCCATCGCCGTCGCGCACCGCCCGCGCGAGGTAATCGGGGAGCGCGAGTTCCGAGCTGGCCAGCGCCGCGAACTCGGGCGCGGGAGCAGCGGTGGCGGGCGTGGCGCTCGCGGCCGACGCGCTGGAATCGGGCGACGCGGCCGAACCGCCAGAATTTGTGCATCCGGCGAGCGTGAGCGCGAAGGCGCTCGCGAGGGCCAGGGCTGGGGGAGCGAATCGTTTCATGGGTTCTCCTTCGCGGATCGGCGGGCGCGGCGCCCGTTTGTGCAACGCTGCACGATTCTCATTCTACGGAGTTAGGGTTTTGAAAATAACCCCGTGTCTCGACTTTTATGTGACCTCGGTGTGTGGCGGTGTTGTAAGACCGGAGAGAAGGGTAGCGAAGCGAGAAAATTGTAGGTACACTTTTCTGTACGGAGGTGTGTGATGAGAACAATGAACTATTCCGAATCGCGAGCAAACTACGCGGAAGTTCTACAGGCTGTGGTTGATGATTGTGAACCGGTCATCATTACCCGTAGTGGCCACGAGTCTGCGGTCATTGTTTCGCTTGATGATTACAATTCGATGCGTGAAACCGCTTACCTCATGCGTTCGCCGCGCAATGCCCGCCGTCTCATTGAGGCAATGGAACAAATCGAAGCGGGCGGAGGTACTGAACATCCGCTATGTGACGATGGTGAGTAGGCCCTCATGTCGTTCCTTTGGGCTGATCACGCGTGGGAAGACTACCTGTGGTGGCAAATCCACGACCGTAAGATAGTGAAAAAAGTTAACGCGCTACTCAAGGATATTTCGCGTAACGGTCATGAGGGCATAGGGAAGCCGGAGCCGCTGAGATATAACTACGAAGGGTATTGGTCGCGCCGTATTACTGACGAGCATCGTTTGGTTTACAAGATCAGTGATGATGCGATAGTCATTATCTCGTGTCGATACCACTACTAAAAGCGTGAAAGGTGGTTAGCCGCAGCCGGTTGTTCCGGCACGCTACCTTTTATCCACCTCAAAATCCCCAACCTTCACCGTGGCCTCCCCGGACGAACACGAATCCATCTGCTCGCCGCGGGAAACGGAATACACGCTGGTGCCCGTGTACCCCACCGCAAGATCGAGACCCGACACCATCTTCTCCGGGCACAGCGCGCCGGGATTAATAGCGTCCACCTCCATGGCGATCCGCTCGCCCGACTCCAGCACCACATCCGCCCCGGTCGCGCTGGTCGCCGGCGCCGGCTCGGTGAACATATTCCCGTTGGCGCTGATGGGCGTCACCTCGAGCTGCGCCGGAATGAAGCACGGCACCCGGCCGGTATTTTCCACCCGCAGCACGTAATACCGATGCCCGGCGCCGCCGTCCTGATACTCCAGCGTGGTCGCCATTTCCGCCGGCGCGCAGCGGGAGGGCGACTCCGCGCTCGCGGTCTCTACCGGCGCGTTTGCCGGTGCGCTCGCGGCGTTTGGCGGCGCGGATTGCGTGGCGCTGCCCGAACACGCGCCGAAGAGTAGCACCGCGGCACAGGCCATAGGTACGAGAACGAAACGTTTCACGCTTACCTCCTTCGTGCAGGCGTGCGTCCCCGCGTGGTTGTTGGTACGACGACGCCGCAGCAGCGGGGCGCCACCCGGCCTGCGAGTGAACCTGCACCACCGCCAGTCTACGGCGCTCTAGTAACCTGCGCCACAAAATGGGGTGATGTGGGGTGGGGCTGTATGGGTCAGAAGGCCTGATCGCTAGTTAAAAGAATAATAATGCGGGTATATGTAAATAATAGCAATTAACCAACAATCCGCTTATTTGCGGGCTTGCGGGCGCTGAATGTTGAAAATGCGGTGGTGTTCCCGAGAAAATCCCAGAAAATTCCAAGCCGAATCTGGCTTTTCTGCCATTAACTGTTCCCCGTAAAATCGTGGCCCAGGCAAAGGGTGCCACTCTCACCTAGATGTATATTCCTTGAAAGGATAACGATGAGGTCCCAGACTCACCGCGTCGTCGCTACCGCTCTCACCGCTGGGGTAGCCGTTGCACTTGTTCCGGCCGGCGCCGCGCAGGCGCAGCCGGTTTCCGGAGTGGGCGAGGTGCCCGTGGCCGATGCCGCGCGCCCCACGCTGAGCGTGGAGGAAGCTGAGCGCAATGTGGCCGCGGCGCAGGTTGAAGTCCAGACTCGCCAGGCGGAACTCGATCAGGCCACCAAGAAGAATTCCGCCGCGCAGGATGACCTCAAGAAGGCGGAAGAATCCGCTACTACCGCTGCCGCTGCTACTCAGGAAGCAGAAGAAAAACTTGGCGCCGCTCAGAAAGAGCAGGAGGCGGCGCAGCAGGCTGTTGAGGAAGTAAAAGAAGCGGGCCAGGCCGCCAAGGATCAGCTGCAGGAGGCCAGCGCTCAAGCTCAGGACTCGGCCAAGCGCGCCGATGCTGCAAAAGCCAAGCATGACGAAGCGACCGCGGAGCTACAGCAGGCTACCGAGAAACTCGGCGAGCAGCAGGCGCTGGCGCAGCAGAAGGCCGCGGAGGTAGAGGCCGCCAATCAAGCCTTGACGAAGGCGGAGGAGGCCGAAGCCGCTGCCAAGGCTGTGGAGAAGCGCCTGGGTGAGGAAGTCAAGGAACTGACCGAAGCGGAAAAGGCTGCTAAGGCTAAGTTGGACGAAGCCCAGGAGAAACTGAGCAAGGCCGAAGCTGAGCGCGATGAAGCGCTCAAGCAGGACAAGGCCAAGGTTGATACCGAAACCGGCGCGGTAGCCGCGGCCAAGAAGCTCGCTGAACAAAAGTCCGCGGAGCGGGATGCTAAGCAGCAGGAAGCGAAACGCACTCAAAAAGAACAGCAGGCCGCTGAGGCGAAGTTGGAGGCTGCTAAGAAAACTCAGGAACAAGCACAGGCTGCGGCTGATGAAGCTACGCAGAAAGAAGCGCGCTTAGCTGCCGAGCTTGAGGAGTTAGAGCAGCAGATCACGCAGAAAGCTGCGGCAGCGGAGAAGCTCAAGGCTCCGATGGACGATGCCGAAAAGGCTCTTGATGAGGCAAAGAAGAAAGAAGCGGCTAAGCGCCAAGAAATTAAGCAGGTAGAAACCGCCATCCAATTTGCTCCGGATCCAGTCAAGAAAACACTGAGAGTTACTCTTGCGGAGCACCAGCGGAATCTTGGGCCTTTGCAAGCGGACACGAAAGCCAAGGAGCAAAAGTACAACGAGGCAAAGAAGGGCTACGATGCGGCTGCGGCTCAGCTCAATGGCGTGATCGCCAAGCAAGACGAGAAGAGGAAGGAACGCGTTGGTGTCGCCGTTGAGCGGGATAAGGCTAAGCAAAAGCTAAAGGACGCTCAGGAGTCGGCTACAGATCTCACCGAGGAAGTGGCTCGCAAAAAGGAAGCGGCCGCTCAGGCGAAAACCGCCGCACAGCAAGTGGAAGCAGAAGCGGCGCAGGCTACCACAGACCTGCAAAATGCTCAGAAGAAATTGACTGAGGCGAACGCTGCGGCGGAGCAGAACAAAACTGCGCAGAATGAAAAGGTGGCGGCTGCCCAGGGCCCGCATAATGACGCGCGCGATAAGCATGCGGAAGCTGCGAAGAAACTCTCGGACCTCAAGAGCCAGGTAGACGGGCTGAAGCAGGGTTGGGCTGATGCAGAAAAGAAGCTCGCCGCCGCCAAGTCGGATGCGAACGCCGCGCGCGAGGCGGCCCTCCAGGCAACGAAGGATCTTGGCGCTGCGAACGTGAAGCTGGAAGCCGCGCGGGAAGCTGAGAAGGAAGCCGCGCGCAACCTGGAGAATGCGAAGAAGGCGGCCGCCCAGCAGCAAGCTCAGCTGGATAGCTTGATTGCCGAAGCGCAGAAATACGACGAGCGCTCGGTCGAGTTGCAGCGGGCTGCCGAGGCGGCGCGGCTCGCCGGTGAAAAGGCGGAGCAGGCCCGGGCCGCGCATGAGAAAGCTACCCAGGCTGTCACGGCGGCCCGGGAGGCAGCACAACAAGCGCAGTCCGCGCAGGCCGAAGCGAAGAAGAAGCTCGGCGCGGCGACGGTCGCCTTGCATGCTGCCGAACAGCAGCTCACATTGGCCCGCCAGCAGGCTCCGGCGCCGAAGCCCGATGCGCCAAAGCCGGACGCGCCCAAGCCGGATGTGCCGGGCGTGAAACCGGCTCCGCAGCCGGAACAACCGCAACAGCCCGATCAACCGGGAACGAAGCCGGGTACGCCCGAGGTCAAACCGGATGCCCCCACTCCGAAGCCTGACGCTCCCAAACCCGGAACTCCGGAGGTGAAGCCCGGCCAGCCCGAGGTGAAACCCGAAGTCAAGCCTGGCGTGAAGCCGGAGACCAAGCCCGATACGAAGCCGAGCACTCCGGTGCAGCCTGAATCTCCCACGGCTCCCGCTGCGAAGCCCGCTGCACCTTCGGCACAGCCGCAGGCGCCCGCATCTCCGACCGCGCGTCCCGAAACTACGGCCCGCCCGTCTGCGCCTGCCCAGGCCCCCGCCAAACCGACCCTGGCCGCCTCCGGCAGCGAAGCACTCGGCTCCATTGGCGCCGCGACCCTCCTGCTGCTGGCCGGCGGGGCGGTGGTCATGGGCCGCTCCCGCGCCCGGCACGCCGCGAAATAACCGAAACAGTCGAAATAACACAGCGCTTCGCGCAACCGCAGGAGCGCTGCCTCGCACTGGCAGACACGGGGCAGCGCTCCTGAGGAAATCCCAGAAAAATCCAAGCCCGATCCGGATTCTCTGCTCTTAACTAGTCCCGTACGTCCTCAATCTGGCCCGCGCGCCAGGCTCACCTACACATATCCCGAAAGGAACCCGATGAGGTCCCAGACTCACCGCGCCCTCGCGACCGCTCTCACCGCCGGGGTCGCCGTCGCCCTCGTACCCGCCGGCGCTGCGCAGGCCCAGCCGCTCTCCAGCTCCGGCACCTCGGCCAGCACCCCGCAAACGCAGCGCAATATCGAGCAAGCGGAGCAGAACGTCGCCGCCGCGCGCGCCGCGGTCCAGGCCCAGCAGGCCGAAGTGGATCGCCTCGCCGCGCAGTCCGCCACCGCGCACAACAGCCTGAAAAAAGCGGAAACCGCCGCGGCCGCAGCTGTCACAGCCGCGAAGAACGCCGCGGACAAGCTCAGCGCCGCCGAAGCCGCGAAAGTGGCCGCGCAGCGCGCCGTCAACGAAGCAAAAGAAGCGGGTACCGCAGCCAAAGACCAGCTCCCCGCGGCCCAGAACAACGCGAAGGATTCCGCGGCTCGGGCCGAAACCGCTGCCGCCGAGCGCGACGCCGCAGCCAATCAGACCCAGCAGGCCGCTGTAAACCTGAAAGCCCAGCAGGAAACCTTGCAGGAGAAAACCGCCGCTGCGGAGAAATCCGCGCAGGCCCTCACCCAAGCGGAAGCGTCCGAAGCCGCCGCCCAGGCCGATAAGACTCGCCTGGCTGCGGAAGTGGAAAAGCTCAGCGCCGCGGAGGCTGCCGCGAAGGCCAAGCTGGCCGAGGCGGAGGCGAATTTGCGCCACGCCGAAGAGGCACGCGACGCTGCGGTTCAGGGTGAACAGCGAAAGATCGACGCCGCCGCTAGCCAGCTGGCACAGGCCACCCAGGCCGCGGAAGGAAAAACCGCCACCCGCGAATCCACCCGGCAGGAAGCCCTGCGTGCTCAGGACGCGGTGGTTGCCGCAGCCAAAGACCTCCAAGAAGCCAAGAATGCCGAAACCGCGGCTGAGTCAGATGTCAGTGCGGCTGCAAAGAAAGTAGAGCAGTTGGCCGCCGAGCTTGAACCGCTCCAGCAGAATGTCACGGAGAAAACGGCTACTGCTAAGCGGGCTGCTCAGGCAAAGGATCGAGCGAAGAGGTTATGGGAGAAGGCGAAGCACGACGCTGAAGACCGCGAGTCGTGGGTGAAAACGCTAGAGAAGGCCGCCAAAGAAAACCAGGATATTAGGAAATCCCTAGAGCAACAGCGTCAGGAACTCAAGCAACTCCAGGCTGATGCGGAAGCCAAAGAAGCAAAGTACCTCCAAGCCGAACAGGATCATGACGTAGCCGTGATTGCTCGCGATGCCGCGATTGCGCAGCGTGATTCAAAGAAGGTGGAGCACGATGGCGCCGTCGTCGAAAAGAATAAGGCTGAGCAAAAGCTGCAGGAGGCAAAAGAGGCGACCGCGCAGCGGGCCGCGGCCGAAACCCGCGCGAAGGCGGAGCTCCAGCGCAAGGAAACGGCCGCTCGGGACGCTGCTACGGAGGCCGCCCAGGCGGAGCAGGCCGTGCGCGAGGCGCAGGAGAAGCTCGGCGCGGCGCAGGCGGATGTGGATGCGGCGACGGCCGGCGCGAAGGAGGCGGCCCGGAACGCCAAGACGGAGCGGGACGCGGCGCAGGGGCGTCACGCGGACGCGGCCACGAAGCTCGCCGGGGCGAAAGACCAGGCCACGCAGGCGCAGGCGCGCCACACGGAGGCAGCGGCCAAGCATGCCGAGGCGAAGCGGGATCTCGCGGCGGCTCAGGAAGCGAAGACGCAGGCCGAAGAGGGCGTGCAGGCTGCAAATGCGCAGCTGGAAGCCGCGCGAACCGCGGCAGCGGAAAAGGCCGCGGCTGCGGAGAATGCTCAGAAGGCAGCCGCGCACCAGCAAGCTGAGCTGGAGCGTTTGACCGCCGCGGCGCAGAAATACGACGAGCGTGTGGCGCAGTTGCAGCAGGCTGTCGAGGCGGCTCGGCTCGCCGGCGAGGAAGCGGAAGCGGCGCGGGCCGCGCATGAGAAAGCGAGTGCGGCGGTTGCGGGCGCACAGGATGCGTTGCGGCAGGCCCAGGCCGCGCAGGCGGCGGCGCAGCAGAAGCTCGGCGCGGCGAGCGTGGCTTTGCACGCGGCCGAACAGGAACTTGCCGCGGCGCGTCAGCAGGGCCCGGCCCCGAAGCCGGACGCTGCGCAGCCGGGCGCAGCGAAGCCCGGTGCTTCGACGCCAATTGTGCCGAAACCTGAAGCACCGGCCAAACCCGAGGCGCCGGCGGCCAAGCCCGCCGCGCAGAACCCGGCCGCGGCAAAGAATGCCGTTACCGCAAAAACCGCACCGGCCCAGAAACTCCCCGAAACCGGCAGCGACGCCAGCGGTGCCATCGGCGCGGCATCGCTCTTGCTGCTGGCCGGCGGCGCCGCGATGGCCGTTCGCGCTCGCGGCCGCCGCGCCCACTCATAAAAAATCTCAATTAACTCCAAGACCAAAGGATAACCATGAGGACCCACACTCACCGCGCCCTCGCCGCCGCCCTCACCGCGGGGGTCGCCGCCGCGCTACTCCCCGCCGGTGCCGCCGTTGCGCAACCGGTGCAGAATAACGACGACGCCGGCGCGGCTACCGCCGCGCGAACCGCACTCAGCCCTGCCGAAGCGGAAAAGAACGTGGCAGCTGCCCAAGAAACAGTGGCGGCGCGCCAAGCTGACGTGGACCGACTCACCGCGGCGGCCGCGGAAGCGAAAGCCAAGGCAGCGGAAGCCGAAAAAGCGGCGGAGCAAACTCAAGCTGTGGTAACGCAGAGCGAAAAGAAGCTCGCGGATGCCACGAAGGAAGCGGAGGCCGCTCAGAAGGCAGCGGACGCGGTCAGCGAGGCGGGAAAGGCCGCGAAGGGCCAGCTCCCGCAGGCGGCTGAGCAGGCCAGAGAGTCTGCTGACCAAGCGGCGGCCGCGCAGATTGCCCACGAGAAAGCGGAGGCGAGCGCGCGGGAAGCCGCGGGCGGCGTCGCCGCAAAAGAAGCGGACTTCAAGGAAAAGGCCGCGGCTGCGCAGGCGGCCGATGCGGAGTTGACGACGGCGCGCGAGGTGGACGCGGCGGCGCGGGCGGATAAGGAGCGGCTGGGCAAGGAAGTCGCGCAGCTCGAGCAGGCGGCCGGGGCCGCGCGAGATGCCCTGAAGCAAGCCGAGGCGGAGTTGCGGCAGGCTACGGCTAAGCGCGAGGAGGTGCTCGAGGCTGAAGTTGCGAAGGTACGCAAGGAATCGGATGCGGTCCGGGCCGCGCAGGAAGTCGTTAAGCAGAAGGAAGCGGAGAAGGATGCCGCGGCAGCGGAGGCTCGCAAGGCGGAAGACGCGATGGTCACTGCTGCTGAAGCTGAGCAAGTCGCGAAGAAGGTCGTGACTGAAGCGGAGGAAGCCAAGGCGGAAGCTGAGCGTACAGTAGAGAAATTGGCAGCTGAGGCCGAGACGCTTGAAAAGGCGGAAGGACCGCTCTCAGTGCAGGTGAGCACGAAGGAAGCGGAAAAGAAAGAAGCTGAGGGTGCGCTTGCGGATGCGCAAAAGATCGAGAAGATGAAGCGCGAACAGCTAGAAAATCTCGAGAAGTTGGCTGAGAACAATGACGATGTGAAGGATCTGGCCAAGCAGCAGAAGCAAAAAGTCGAGGAAGCGGCGAAGGTAACTGAACAAAAGCAGCAGGCTCTTGAAGAAGCGAAAGCGGCGCATCGAGAGGCTGAAGCGAAGCTGGCAGCGGCGCGTGAAGAAACGCAGCAGAAAAAGGATGCGTACCAGAAAGCCGTAGCCACGAAGGAAGAAACAGCTCAGAGGGCGCAGCAGGCGCAGGCGGTCGCGGAGCAACGGACCAAGGAGCTTGAGACTGCACGGGCTACCCACGACGATGTTAGTGAAAAAGCAAGGGGTGCAGCGAAAGCGTATTCCGCCGCACGGGACGCGCTGGTAATCGCGGAAGAGAAGATGGACGCCGCTGTTGCTGCCCAGAAACAAGCGCTTGAGGAAGCCGAAGCTCCGGTACGTGAGGCGGAGAGTAAGCGCGATGCGGCTAATAAGACAGCCAGCAATGCTACCGAGAAGGTGAGTGCGCTCAAGGCACGCGTCGCGGAGCTCGAACCTACGTGGGTGCAGGCCACGGAGAGGCTCGCAAAGGCCGAAAAGAATGCGACTGCTGCGCAAACCGCTGCGGCGGCCGCCAAGGAAGCAGCTGCTCAGGCGAAGGCGGCTGCGGAGAAGGCTCGTGAGGTGGCTGTGGAAGCGGCGCGCACCCTCAATGAAGCCCGCACGACTGCTGCTCAGAAGCAAGCAGAATTAACCCGGCTCGCCGATGCGTCGAATACCTACGATGAACGGCAGTGGGATGTTCGGCGAGCTACTGAGAAGGCGCAGGCGGCCGAGGCGGAGCTGCGCGCGGCTCAGGATGCGCACGGTAAGGCGACGCTCGCGCTTGAGGCCGCTCGTGAAGTGGAGGAGTCCGCACTGAAAGCCCAGGAAGAAGCACGGAAGGAACTGACCGCGGCAGAGCTTGCCTTGCGGGCGGCTCAGCGGGATCTGGAACTGGCACGTCAGCAGGCCCCGACTCCGGAGCAGAAGCCTGGGGATAAACCGAGTCAGAAGCCCGGGAAGCCGGAGGACCCGAAGAATCCGGAGAAGCCTGCGGTTCCCGAGAACCCGGGGCAGTCACCGGCTGCGCCGTCGCCCTCCCAGCCGGCCGGCAAGCCGGCGGCGAAGCACTCCGCGGCAGAAAACAAAACGCCTACCGCGAAGCGAGCAGCGGCGAAGAATGCAACTCCCACCCAGAAGCTTCCCGAGACCGGAAGCGATATGAGCGGCGCTATCGGTGCGGCAACGCTTCTTATGCTCGCCGGCGGCGCGGTTTTTCTCGGTCGTTCCCGCGCGCGGCATGCGGTGAAGTAGCGGTACGCAGACAATAGATACCAGCGCGTAATGTCACGTGCTGCGAATAGGTGCCCCGCCCGGTCAGTATCGTTCTGGCTCCGGGCGGGGCACCTTATTTTCACGGGTGTACTTCGATTGTGTTGCGGATGCAGTACAGCTCGAAACTTATACATGGCCGCCCGCGCCGGGTTTTTTCTCATCGGCGGGAATTCTTAGTCTTCCAATGATTTTGCCACCACGCGTTCCACCAGAAGAGAATCGCGCCATCGATGTAGATAAAAATCGCGAAGCCGATCCCGAGTGCGATTTGAAGTACTCGTGACTCCGGTCCGGTAATCATGTCCCACGATGCCCAAAATGCTAAAGGCAGAATAATCGGCATGGCATACAGGGAATACCGCCAGAAACGTGACTCTTTGATATGTGGGCCGGCCATTTTTCTCTCCGCTCTATAGAAAACTCTCAGTGGCTAATTTCGGATAATCGCATCACGAAGGTGGCCGAGCTGGACACATTACAATTAATGAACCGAACGATCTTGTAAGCCGCATTGCTCACTTCTTTCACTGTGTTAGAAACCAGTGGCGGAACCATATATGTATCGGTTCATACAGGCTGTTTCACCGTCGCGGCTCTACGTGTATACCTTGAATTTACAATAAATGAATTGTAGTCGCAATAGATATTTGTGAGGTGGAACGGGTTGTGGTGCTGAACGGTGGCCCCGGCCCCGGCCTGGCGTCGTGAAGGCGTCGTCGTACCACGCGCACGCCCCGCTGCGCCGCGCACGCCCCGCGCCGCAAACCAGCCCGCAGCATACCACCACCGCCGCGCACCCCAGCCACCGCGTCCACCTGGTATTCCACCATGCGCCCCGCCTTTGAATCCGCGCGGTTGCTTGTCTACCATTGTCACGCGGCGTTTCGGCGTCGTGTAGTTTTATCTATTCGAGAAGAGAACGAAAAGAGAAGGAAGTCATGCCACGCACTAGTTTTGGCAGCGCCGGCCACGGCGCATCCACCACCGCCCGCACCTCGCTCGCGAAGTGCGCCGCCGCCATGGGGTCCCTGGCGATTCTCGCGGGGATGATGGGGGCATGCACCAAGAGTAGTGATGAGGCTGCAGCCACCTCCGCTCCCGCTACCTCGCCTGCCGCTAGCTCCGCCGTCGTCACTCCCGGCGCTTCGGAAACCCCTCCGGAAAAGCTCCCGGCAGTCATCCCGAACCCGGCCCACCCGCAAAGCGCAATCGAGCTTCTCGGCACCCTCACGGTTGCCGAACCGTCCACCACCGATAAGGCCGATCCGGCGAAGTTCGGTCCCAATGCGGCCGGTCTGAACGAAGACGAATGTAACGTCTACACGGACATTCTGCGCCGCGACCTCGTGAACGTGGGCGTGCAGCCGGGTACCTCCGGCTGCGGTATCGCCTACGGCACCCTGGTGGATAACTACACCGGGAACATGGTTGATTACGCGCGCCCGGAAGCCGGCACCAAGACCGTGGTGGTGGACCGCATCGTCAGCCTCGATAACGCTTGGGCTTCGGGCGCCAACCAGTTCACGGACGAGCAGCGCGCTGCTTTCGCCAGCGACCCGCGCAATATGCAGGCCGTCTCCGCGGACCAGGCCACGGAGAAGGCCGGGCGTTCCGCCGCCGAATGGGTCCCCGCGAACAAGAACTTCACCTGCCAGTACGTCGCGCGGCAGATCGGCGTGAAGGCCACCTACGGGCTGACCGTCACCCAGGCCGAGCATGATGCTTTCGCCCAGTACTTGCAGACCTGCCCGAACCAGCTGGTTCCCGGCTGGGAAGGCCCGGCGGGCAAGTAGCCTGGGGGCAGTAGCCACATAGGCGACTAGCCATATAGGCGCGGCACAAAAGTGGCCGGGAGCGCGCAGCTCCCGGCCGCTTGCCGTATGATCACAAACGGTGCGTGACCAGCAACCGGAAGGACATGTATGACCTCGCGTTTAAGGCTCAATCCTGATTTCGACGACGCCGCACATACCGTCCCGGTCTCCCTCAGCGAACGTCACCCCGGCACTCCGCACACCGCCCTGCCCGCCGCCATCCTCGCCGGCGAAACGCACGTAACCGGGACTATCGGCGAATCCGGGGAGGAGGAGACCCGCGCGAATCCCCTGGGGGTATGTGATATGTTCCGGGTGGGGATAGGCCCGTCGTCGTCGCATACGGTGGGGCCCATGCGCGCCGGGCTGCATTTCGCAACGTTGCTGGCCGCCCGCGCCCCGGGCGCCCGCATCACGAGTCTGCGCGTGGATCTTTTCGGTTCCCTGGCCGCCACCGGGCGCGGGCATAATACCGACCGCGCGGTCCTCCTCGGGCTGTCCGGTTACAGTCCTGAAAATGTGTCCATCGCGGTGGTGGACGGCATGGAAGCCGCCATCGATTCTTCCGGCACCCTCACCGTGCCCGGTTTCGCGCCCACACCGTTCGTGCGCGACCGCGATATTATTTTTCGCCCGCGCGATATTTTGCCCTACCACGTAAATGCGTTAACCTTGCGCGCCTGGGCGGGTGAGGAGCTCCTCGCTGAACATACGTATTATTCGGTGGGTGGCGGTTTCGTGATGGAAGAGCTGGGCGATCCGGCCGAACCGCGGGTGGCGCCGCTCGCCACGGAAGAACAGGCCGACGCCGCCCAGACCGCGGTCCCCTATCCTTTTTTCACCGCCGCTCGGCTGCTGGAGCTCTGTTCCGAAACTGGCATGCGCATTTCTGAACTCGCGCTCGCTAACGAAACCGCACTGCGCCCGCAGCCGGCGGTGATTGCCCATATGGATCGGGTGCACGCGGTGATGGACGAGGCCATTAAAGCCGGTATTGCCACGGAGGGGACTCTTCCGGGTGGGCTGCGCGTGAAGCGGCGCGCCCCCGGGCTGGCCCGTGAGCTGGAGGAAAAAACCGCGGCGGGGCACCGCGCGGACCAGCTGGAAGCCCTCGGGTGGGTGAATCTTTTTGCCCTGGCTATTAACGAAGAAAATGCGGCCGGCCACCGGATTGTCACCGCGCCGACGAACGGCGCGGCCGGCGTCGTTCCCGCGGTCCTCACGTATTATGAACGTTTCGTGCCCGGAGCCACCCGCGAGGGAATGTATAACTTTTTGCTCGCCGGGGCGGCTATCGGTGGAATTATTAAGACGAATGCGTCCATTGCCGGGGCGGAAGTGGGCTGTCAGGGTGAAGTAGGTTCAGCTTCGGCAATGGCGGCCGCCGGTTTCGCGGAGGCCCTGGGCGGTACCCCGGCCCAGGTGGAAAATGCCGCAGAAATTGCTATGGAGCATTCCCTCGGCCTCACCTGCGATCCGGTGGGTGGCCTGGTGCAAATCCCCTGCATCGAACGCAATGCCATGGCCGCGGTGAAATCCATTAATGCTGCCTATATCGCGCTGTGGGGCGATGGCTCCCACACCGTTTCCTTTGATACCGTGGTGGAAACCATGCGCCAAACCGGGATGGATATGCTCTCGAAATACAAGGAAACTTCGGAGGGCGGGCTCGCGGTCAACGTGGTGGAGTGTTAGAGCGAGTTGGCATCCTATAAGTATTTATATACAAATTCACCGTTGGTGCAATGTATTCCGTGAACGAATTCAGACTGGGGATATATTACGAATTTATTGCGATTTGTCAAAGGGTTTGAGATCTTGCGCCTCAGTTCCCCGAATGCATAACAAACACTGATATGCATAACAATATGAATATAGTCACCGTCAGATATATTGCGACCGTTTTTCGTAATTGTGTAATCTGATCGCCACACGATAGTGATGGGAGGTGACATGGAAAAGCTGGTTCTTAGCTGTGGTGGAATCAACCCGCAGCCGCTGTTCGTGTAAGTGGTAGGTGGTTTTTGGGGGTGGGGGTTCGCTCCCACCCCCAAAAACAATAGGAAGGAAAACATGTCGGATCCTTATGTGGAATATGTCGGTCTTTCGGCAAGATACTGCGAATTACTTTTTGCAAGTGCGCGAGAATTCTTTGATGCGAATGTGAATATTGAAGCGGTTATTGCCGATATGGAGAGTCCCAATCCGGTAAAAATGGAGAGGGCTGCATCTGGTTTCACGGCGTGTGCATCGCACGCGCGCGGCGCGCTCAACTACATTGAAAAATACCAGTACGTTCACGAGAATTACCCACGTAAGCTGATTCAAGTTGATTTTTTGGATCAGGTAGAACGCCTTAAAGATATCGTGAAACACTCGGAAAAAGCCGCATCCTTTGCCGCTGCAATCAAGGATTCTGCGGACGTGCAGGATTCTATATGGAAGAACCCGGAAATAAGCGCCGCGATAACCGGGTGTGCAGTGGTGCTCAGCGAAGCGATACTGTGGCAGTGCAGTTTTGCTAAAAGAACTCATACGATGAGTGAAAATAATGGCAAGCGGGGATAACCCCTTCGCTATACCGGACTATCGCCGCTGGTATCTGGGAACCACTTTCTTGGAGCTTGGCTCCGCCATGTACATAGCTTCTAGTATGTTGCTGGTTAGCTTTATCTCAAGCACGAAAACCGTAGGGGCGATCGTTGCTGTGGTAGAGACTTTAGCAATTATAGGCAGCGTTCTTGGCGGTATCATTTCTGATGTTAAGGATCGACGGCGCGTAATTAATATATGTTTGGCCGGTGCGGTTGTGGCAAATGCGGTTATTTGCCTTGCTGTAGTGGCGTTTGACCATTTGATAACCGTAGGAAACGCATTGGTCTGTGCTGTAGTCGGTGCGTTAGCTGTGGAAGCTATCCTCCTTGGTATCTCGGGCCCCGCGCGAGACGGATCGTTGAAGTCGATTATTGTTCCTACCGCTTATCCGCGGGCTATGAGTGCTGCCCAAGCTCGTTCGTCTCTATTTACCGTGATTGGCAACCCGTTGTCCGGAGTGCTTTTTGGACTCGGTCGTGTCATTCCATTTTCAGTGAGGCTATTCTGTCAGGGCATTTTTCTTTGGTTCTTCCGAAAGATAACGGCTGATCTTAGCCCCAAGTCTCATGATTCAGATGTGGTGGATTCAAAGGATCCTCGTTGTGACGTAGGTAAAAACCGACGCTTTGCGCGGCTCGGCTTGCCTACGTTGATTGATGGATACCGACTCTCATTTAAGTTTCTCCGCTCGCAGCCGGCGATGCTTCGCTTTATCGTCTGTGCTCCGCTTGTCAATCTCATGGTTTGTCTTTTTATGACCTGGGTAGTTTTCTATTTGCGCAGCAGGGAATACTCTCCGGCGGTGGTCGGTCTTAGTGTGTCAGGATTTGCACTCGGTAGCCTATTGGGGAGTGGTCTCAGTCCCTATCTAGCTAAGAAGATCGCACCGGGATGGCTAGCGATCATTGGGCTCACCTCGATGACTCTGACGTGTGTATTGTTCGCCGTTTTCGGAAAAGCACCCGGCACGATATTCATGTTTGCCGTCTTGATGATGCTGCCTTCACCAGCGCTCAACGCCGGTATTTTTACGTATGTGTTTGCGCGAACTGGTAACGATATGCAGGGTCGAGTTCTCGCCAGTTTCCAAGTGGTGGGAGGAGTTTCGACAATAGTGGGCCCCGTCATTGCTGGATATGCTGCTAGCGGCAACGATACGGCCTTCTTATTGGTCGGCTGTGCAATAGCGGCAGTAGGGGTACTGCTTCTCATTACATCACGCTCGGTGCGCGAAATCCCCAAAATACAAGATATTTAGGTTTTATACTGGGCACCTCGACGCCATTGACTTGAGCCGCCGCGAACGGACTAACTCGGCCAAGTTGCTGTCGTTCGGGGTGCCAACTATGTGGTGCCCGTAAATCAGCTCTAAAGTGTGACGTAGCGCAAGCCCCGTCTAGTCCCATTAGGTGGAACTTAGTTCCATAATAGATGTATGAACGACTGCCGCGGCATGCCGCCCATTCGGGGTGACCGGCCGCGCGCCACTGACAAGGGGTTGGAATGTTTTCTGGTGTGTATTGCCCGTCGGTCACGTTGATCGACGATTCGGGTGCGATTGATTATCCGGCGATGGCTGCCCATATTGATCGTCTTGCCGAGTCCGGGCTCAACGGGGTGCTCTTCTTCGGCTCGATCGGGGAGTTTTTCTCTTTCTCCACTGAGGAGAAGGCCGAGTTCTTGAAGTTCGCGGTCAAGCAGGCCGCGGGGCGGTTCCAGGTGTTGGCCGGTGTGAGCGCGGCGCGGCTGGGCGAGGTGCTGGAGAATATCGCGGCTGCTGAGGCGGCTGGTGTGGATGGGGTGGTGGCCCTCCCGCCGTTCTATTTCGGGCATTCGCACGGGCGGGCGCTTGATTTTTATGACGCGGTTGCGGGTGCGACGGCCCTTCCTGTTATGCTCTATAACTTCCCGGAGCGTACGGGTGCGGATTTAACTCCGGAATTGGTGGCTGAGCTGGCTGCCCGGCACGAAAATATTGTGGCGCTCAAGGATACGGTGGATACCCAGAGTCATACGCGGCGGGTGATTCGCGAGGTGCGGAAGGTGCGCTCGGATTTCGCGGTGCTTTCTGGTTTTGATGAGTATTACATTGGGAATCGGGTGTGTGGCGGGGCCGGGGTGCTCTCTGGCTTGACGAATTTGATTCCTGAGGTGTTCGCGGCGATGCATGCGGCGTATGAGGCCGGGGATGTTACGCGCGCGGCTGCGGAGTTGGGGAAGATTACGCGTTTGGCTGCGGTGTATGAGATCGGTGATATTTTCATTGCTGCGATTAAGGAGGGGGTGCGTTTGTGCGGGGTGGAGTGCTCGCCGTTGATGCGTGCCCCGCAGGTTCCGTTGAGCGCGGAGGATTCGGAGAAAATCGCGACGCTGCTGCGCGACGTACGCGCATAAATACGCGCGCATTAAGTACTGCGTTAAGTAGCGCGCGCTAAACGTCGCGTATCACATACGCGCGCATTAAATACGACGACGCACGGTGGTGGGTGGAAAATCCGCCCACCACCGTGGCCAACCGGCCACGGTGTTCCCTGCCTGCACGGTGTCCGTGACGATTATCGGTAAACCTGTTGTAGATAGCGTTAAGTGCCACGTTCAGCATGCTGTTTCCTTAACGGTTCTTCGCTATGGCTTGGAGGATGGGGTTTCTATTTTCTCCGATTGAACTCTTGCTTAAAAGTGCGACTAAAGCGTATATTAATAGTGTATCTGATGCAGATACACTTCTCTGCAAGAATTTCGACAAGTTGCGTCGATGGCGACGGAACTTTGAACGGAGGGGAACAAAGATGTTTTGCAGAAAACTGAAGTTGTTGACGGCATTGATGTCCGTGGCGTTATCGCTATCGTATGCTGGCGTTGCCAACGCTACAGATCTAGGTTACGGGCCTGGACCCAGCGCTGCTCAAGCTGCGGCACCTGGTCTATCTGTTGGAGATCGAGATGGTGATGAAATCATCTTGACGGAATCGGAAGCTGCTAATTTCGCAATGAAAATTGCTGAAGCTGGCTCTGCTTTTGTCAGTAGTATTATCCAGCCCGGCAATTTCAAGATCGTGGTTACTGATGATGAACTCGTATCGCGTTACGGTTTCACGCCGGGTGAGGTTGGATTACTACATAATTTCATGGTTGGGACACCGCCGACTATCCGAATTGTTGAACGGTCGACGACAGCTATTAGTACGCGTGGGAAGTTCTTCCACATCTCGAACACGGACCTAAAAGCTGGAACTTTTGCTTTTTTGGTTACGGCGGCTGAGTCGGGGCCTGCGGCTGTAGCTGCAGTCTGGCCGATCCTAACGTCACTCGCAGGTCCTCTGGGAACTATTGCCGGAGCAATTACGGGTCTGCTTGGGGGTGCTTTCTTTGCAGACCTTGCTGTGAAGATCACGGGTGCCATCGCACAGGGGAAAGGGATTAGCTTCTACTCAAAGTGGTCATGGAACCCTATCGAAGTGAGAATTGAAGCACCTTGAGATAAGGAGGTGAGCCAATGTGGTGGCGTCTATTTCCAGAAGGGGTGTGGGGTGGAATTCTGGTAGCCCTCGCTGCCAATCTTGAGCGGGGTGAATGGACTGATATCCCGGTTATTCTTGAGGCCGTTCTTCTGATTCCTGTAACGCTGTGGAGTTTTTCTTGGCGGCGGCGGGAAGGTCTCACGGAAATCCTCCACGCGGGATTCTATATGGCAAGTGCAATAGCACTGCTCGTAATACAGAATTCTTCATGGACGCAATTCGCCGTCGTTATCCTCGCAGTGGGCTATGCGGTCGGCTATAAATATCGGAGGGAAAACCTCGCTATAGGAAGCGAAAATTAGTATCCCTGGGGCGTGATTGTCAGCGCATAGCCGTCAATCACGCCCCAGTTTTCCTTAGGTTTGACTGCGAGATGAACTGTTGTTCATCTCGAGGTGCCCCATAGTTGCCGAACGGTTGATGGGGTGCGTTCCCGTTAGGGCCGCTTACCGACTTCGAAGGTATTCACCGTCCAGGCGCGCAGCTGATCGGAAAGCGTCACGCCCAGGCCGGGCCGGTCAGAAACAATCATGCGGCCGTCCTTGATTTCCATGTGCTCATTGAAGAGCGGATCCAGCCAGGTGAAGTGTTCCACCCACGGCTCCAGGGAATAGGTGGCCGCCAGATGGGAATGAATCTCCATGGCGAAATGCGGGGCGAGTTGCAGGCCGGCATGCTCGGCCAGCTTCGTCAGCTTAAGGAATTCCGAAACACCGCCCACGCGCGGAGCGTCCGGCTGAATGAAATCGCAGGAGTGGTTCTCGATGAGTTTGACGTGTTCGGCCACCGAAGCGAGCATCTCACCGGTAGCAATCGGGGTGATGAAACACCGCGCGAGCTCCGCATGGCCTTCGTAATCGTAGGCATCCAGCGGTTCCTCAATCCACACCAGATTGAATTCTTCCAGCCACTCGCACATGCGGTTCGCGGTGGGGCGATCCCACTGCTGATTCGCGTCCACCATAAGCGGGAAGTCATCGCCCAGTGCCTCGCGCACCGCCTTGACGCGGGTGTAATCCACCTGGTGATCCGGGTGGCCCACCTTGATCTTGATGCCACCAATACCCTTCTCCTTGGAAGCCAGCGCATTATCGATAACTTCTTCTAGCGGGGAGGAAAGGAAGCCGCCGGAGGTGTTGTAGGTACGGATGGAATCCCGGTGGGCGCCAATAAGCTTGGAGAGCGGCAGCCCAGCCCGCTTTGCCTTCAAATCCCACAGGGCCACATCAATGGCGGCAATGGCCTGCACCGCCACCCCGCTACGCCCCACCGAAGCCCCGGCCCACAGTAGCTTCACGCGCAGCCGGTCAATATCGTTCGGATCTTCAGCGATGAGGTTATCGGCGACCTCGGAAGCGTGGGCGAATTGGGCCGGCCCACCTGCTCGCTTCGAATACGAAAAACCAACTCCAGAATGGCCGTCGGTTGTTTCGATCTCGCAGAAGAGGAAATTCACCTCGGTCATGGGCTTTTGCCGCCCGGTGAACACCTTCGCGTCAGAAATCGGGTTGTTCAGCGGCAAAATAACGTGGGAAAGCTTCACGTGTGCGATGGTATCCCGGCTCACAATATGCTCCTTTGCCTTGGGGTCTGCCTGAGATGTGCCGGAAAGGCGCCCGTGCAGTGGTATACACACGACGCCATCATATTTACCGGCAGTACAAGTATCTACACATGTAGACTGGCGTAAATGTGACATAAGTCCCCAGGTGGCGCACTTGCGTGGCCAATAGGGAGAAAGCCGGGTGGCGGCGTCGTCGTTAGGCCCGAGTTGGTTCACGTTAGTCAAATTTTTGAAACTGGCTGATGAGAGCAGTGAGATCGCCCGGGATAGGTAGTGGCAACGGTATAGAAGTTATCCACAGAATCCTCAAACGTCACCCTAATCCACAGGGCTGCGCATAGGTCTTTTTTACGCTTCCACGCCATGCGAGAATGACGGAAAAGGACGGAGGTAACCACTATGACAGTCATTATCGGGCGAACCTACACCTCGCTGGAAGAAATTCTGGAGCGGAAAGAAGAGATTCTGCGCGAGGTCAGAATGACCCGGGAAGAATTTGACCTACGCGCTGATAACTACCTGCTCGGCGAAAAAGAAGCAAAGCTCTATTTCGAATTGGACGGATTAGATTACTTCGAGAAGTTGGCTCGCTATGGCCGTGAACCGTGATCATCCAAGTGAGAGCCTGGAGTTCCAGGCCGAAAGATTTGCTGACCACCTAGGAAAGATAAGCAGTTTTCTAGATGAAAATTCTTCAGTAAGTATCGAGTCAGTGGTGCTGAGCGAAGCACCCGGAAAGCGAATCAGTGGACGCATAGCTTTCCCACGCAACCCGCTTGTGCTATTTGACTATCGAGTTTTTCTCGATCCGGAGACTGGTTTTCTCACGGTCGATCAATCAACATTTTCAGTGATCCGCGGACACGAAGGGCAAGAGCCTCTGGTGCGCTGGGATTACATTCGCTCACCACGTTCGAATATTCCCTGCGCGCATATCCAGATACATTCGCACGGCGATGAATGGACACATGCTTTGCTCCTGAGCGGTCATCACTCCCGCCGGGCACGCCGGCGCATCAAGGACGAGGCCCGCACTCCTCGTATTGCTAATGTTCATCTCCCGGTAGGCAGGAGCAGGTTCCGGCCCTGCCTCGAAGAGATTCTTCTTTTCGTGATCGATGAGTTCGGAGCAGCATGCACACCGCAAGCACGTGATGCACTCCATCGAGGAATCCGGGAATGGGAGAAGATCCAGTTACGCGTCGCGGTGCGTCATGACCGCGCCGTCGCACTCGAAGCTCTCGAAGAGTGAACCACCCATCCCATTCTTCTCTCTGCTGTATGAACGTGACTACGAGCGTGAGCAAACGGCTAACGCGCGCCGCAACACTATCGCGCCGCGGAACCCCTGCTACGCAATCGGCGCGGAATCGAGAATCCGATTGACGGCCGTGCGCATGGCGGCCGCGAGTTCCGCTTCGCGCTCGGCGCTCCAGCGTGCGCTAGGAACCGAGCAAGAAATGGCGTCGCGCACCGGGCTTTCGTAGGGGAGGGAAAATGCCACGCAATGCAGGCCGAGGGTATTTTCCTCGTTATCAATGGCGTACCCGCGCGCGGCGGTTTCCTTGAGGTTCTTGCGCAGTTGCGTGGGCGAAGTGATCGTCCGCGCGGTCAGCTCCACTAGCTCCTCCGGAATGTCCTCGGGGCGGTGGGCCAGCACCGCCTTGCCCAGCCCGGTGGCCGCGGCGGGCAGGCGGCGCCCCACGCGCGAATAGGTGCGGGTGGACCGGTCGGATTGCTGCGTAAGCAGATACACGATTTCCGCATTATCGAAGCGGCCCATGTGGAAGGTTTCCCCGTGCTCCTTCGCCAGGTCCACCAGGATCGGGCGCACGATCCGCACGTAGGGATCCGCATCAATATAGGCAGTGCCCACGGTGAGCGCGCGGATGCCCAGCATATAGCGATCCGTGGAGGTAGCCTGCACCCATTCGGCGTCGATGAGGGTGCGCAGCAGCGCGTAGGTGGAGGAGCGTGGCGCATCTAACTCCGTGCAGATTTCCGCCAGGCGCGGCGGGTCGGCAATGCGCCTGCCGAGGAATTCGAGCAGGTCAACCGTGCGCGAGGCAGATTTTACGGGGCGAACACCGCCACTAGTTGTGCTTGTAGCTCTCAAACGAATCCAACACCTTCGTAGCCGCGGTACCACGGCGAGCGGTGAGACGCCACGCGCTGTGGGGTACCTCAGAGATGCCACGGTACCACGATGATTTCTTCCATTTTCCTAGGTTCCATAGTAAAGGACAGCGCAACAAGTTCCCCGGAACTGCGCCGCTGGATACCTGTGTCGCTCCGCATACCTCAGACGTTAGTCCCAGCCTGTAGTACCGCTATCGCGTTTTAATACTAGTGTCTACATACGTAGCTGACTGTCCACAAAGTTTCGCACTTCGTTGCTGAAGTCGAAACTGAAGCCGCAACCAAGGAGAACTATGGAGTTCCATGCAGAAGGCGTGATTCCCGCTCTCGTCACTCCCTTAGATCGCGAAGGAAACTTGCTGGAGCAGGGTCTGCGCGACGTCATTGACTACACGATTACCAACGGCGTGCACGGTATTTTCGTGCTCGGCAGCTCCGGCGAAATTTACGGCCTCGATAATGCCCAAAAGCGCCGCGTTGTTGAAATTGCCGTGGAGCAGGCCAATGGCCGGGTCCCGGTCTACGCCGGCGCCTCGGAAATTACCACGCGCGATTGCATTAAAACCGCGCATATGGTCCAGGAAGTGGGCGGGGTATCCGCTCTTTCGGTCCTCACCCCCTACTTCATGACCCCTACCCAGTCCGAACTGGTCGAACACTATAAGAACATCGCGGCGGAAACCGATCTGCCCATCCTGGTGTACTCCAATCCCGGCCGCACCCAGGTCCCGGTGGCACTCACAACCATGCTCGAACTGGTGGACGTCCCCAATATCATCGGCATCAAGGATTCGGCCGGGAATCTCACCCTGACCGGGGACTATATCCGCGAACTCCCCGATGACTTCGATGTGATTATGGGCCGCGATACCCTCATTTACCCGGCCCTGTGCCTGGGAGCCGCCGGCGCCATCGCCTCCACCGCGAATATTGCGCCCAAGCTCGTTTCCAGCATTTACAACGAATATCGCGCCGGCAACCGCGAACGCGCCCTCGAATTGCAAAATGCGCTCTCGCCGCTGCGCAACCTCGTGGACGTGGCCACCTTCCCGGTGGTCCTCAAAGAAGGCCTGCGTATGGCGGGTGTGGAAGCGGGCTACTGCTTCGCACCGGCCCGTGAACTTGCTCCCGAATTCCGCCCGGCGCTCGAAAAGGCCGTCGAAGCGGTCACCAATATCTAAGCCGCTTGCGGCTCAACGTGCCGCGCGGTGCTGCCGGTACCTGCGGCGTAGCTGTGCCTGTGGCACGCCTCGCCGCGGGAAAACCGCAGCGTCGCATCCGGCTCTCTCAGTGATGAGATTGGAAACTAAGGAAAAACCATGCCACTAGTAATCCTCGCACTTGGCATTGCTCTTCTCCTGTTCCTCATGATCGTGCTGAAGATGAATGGCTTTATTGCCCTCGTCATCGTCTCGGTCGTGGTGGGCATGGCGCAGGGTATGCCTCTCCTGGCAACCGTCGACGATAAGGGTGAGAAGGTCAAGGGACTCCTTGACGTCATCCAATCGGGCGTGGGCGGGCAGACCGGTAAACTCGTGCTGCTCCTCGGCTTCGGCGCCATGCTCGGCGTTTTCATGGCGGATATGGGCGCGGCAAACCGCCTCGCCACCACCATGATTAACAAGTTCGGAATCAAGCATTCCCAGCTCGCGATTGTTATCGTGTCCTTCCTCGTGGGCGTTGTGCTCTTCTACGAGACCGCCTTCGTGATCATCATCCCCATCGTCTTCGCCGTGTGCCGGGCCTACAAGATCCCGGTTATGTGGCTGGCGATGCCCATGGCGATCGCGCTGTCCACGATGCACTCCTTCCTCCCGCCCCACCCGGGCCCCTCGGCCGTGGCGAATATGTACGACGCCTCCATCGGCCTGACCATGCTTTACGGCCTTATCTTCGCCATTCCGCTGGGTGCCGTGGTCGCGATCATGTGGCCGCGCCTGCCCTTCGTCAAGTCCGTGACCGCCCGCCCGCCGGCCGGCCTGGTCAACGAAAAGGAATGGACCGACGAAGAAATGCCGGGCTTCTGGGCCTCGCTGTGCATCACCGCCCTCCCGGTTATCCTCATCGGCGGACACGCCATCCTCGAAGTGACCCTGGGCCACGAGCACGCGGTCACCAAGGTGATGGCATTCATCGGGCACGACTGGTTCGCCCTCATGATTTCCCTGCTGGTGGCGGTGGCCTACTTCGGCCTGGTCCGCAAGGTGGCGATGGATAAGATCATGGCTTCCTGCGCGGCTTCGGTGAAGTCCATCGCGATGATTGTGTTCATCATCGGCGGTGGCGGCGCCTTCGCG
This sequence comes from Actinotignum vesiculae, assembly GCF_051267215.1. Lineage (NCBI taxonomy): Bacteria > Bacillati > Actinomycetota > Actinomycetes > Actinomycetales > Actinomycetaceae > Actinotignum > Actinotignum vesiculae. The sequence goes on along the minus strand of NZ_JBOZGG010000014.1, from coordinate 46,872 downwards.
GCCGTGCTCAAGAACGGCGGCATTTCCGATTACATTCTTTCCATTACCGAAAACCTCAGCCTCTCCCCGATTATTATCGCCTGGCTTATTGCCGCGCTTATGCGCGTGGCCCTCGGTTCGGCGTCGGTGGCCGTGGTGGCCGCGGCCGGTATCGCGGTGCCGATGATCGCCGGCGGCGGGGTGAGCCCCGAAATCATGACCTTGGCAACCGCGTGCGGTTCCATTATGGCCTCGCACGTGAACGACCCCGGGTTCTGGATGTTCAAGGAATTCCTCGGGCTCTCGGTGGCGGAAACCATCAAGGTCCGCACCACCTACACCTCCCTGCTCTCCGTGCTTGGCCTGGGCGCCTGCCTGTTGCTGAGCCTCGTGGTCCCGGCTTAACGCTGGAGAAATAGGGGGTACGACGGCGCAGCTTGGCCGCGCCCCACCCCCGCGAGGAACGGTGCGCATGGAAAACGGAGCATAAAAACGGAGCGCCCCACCCCACGTGACACGCTCCGCCCGTTGGAAACACCAACCTGACGATCATACAAAAAGGAAGGAAAAACTCCATGAAGATCGGATTTATCGGTCTTGGCATTATGGGCAAGCCCATGGCGAAGAACCTCCTCAAGGCCGGCCACGAACTCTTCGTGAACGACCACAATGCCGAAGCTGTTGCCGAGGTGGTGGAAGCCGGAGCAACCGCCGTTGCCAATGGTAAGGAAGCGGCGGAGAAGGCCGACCTGGTCATCACCATGCTTCCGAATTCCCCCCACGTCAAGGCGGTGGCCCTGGGCGAAGGCGGCATTATCGAAGGGGCTCGCGAAGGGCTCATCTACGTTGATATGTCCTCCATCGCGCCCCTCGCCTCGCGCGAAGTGGCCGCGGGCCTGGCCAAAGCCGGCGTGCGGATGCTGGACGCCCCGGTCTCCGGCGGCGAACCGAAGGCCATTGACGGCACCATGTCCGTGATGGTCGGCGGTGAAGAAGAACTCTTCAACGAGGTCAAGGACGTGCTCGGCGTGATGGCCGGGGATGTGACCTACGTGGGGCCCATCGGGGCTGGCAATATTGCCAAGCTGGCCAACCAGGCCATCGTGGCGATCAATATTGCCGCCTGCGCCGAAGCTTTCACCATGGCCCAGAAGGCCGGGGTGGATCCGGAAGCCGTGTACCGCGCCATCCGCGGCGGGCTGGCCGGCTCCACGGTGATGGACGCCAAGGTTCCCATGATGCTGGCCCGCAATTTCAAGCCGGGCTTCCGCATCAACCTGCATATCAAGGACCTCAATAACGTGATGGACACCGGCCACGGGGTCAATTCCGCGCTTCCGCTCACCGCCCAGGTGCGCGAGATGATGTCGGTACTCGAGGGCGATGACCATGCCGGTGAGGACCACTCCTCCCTCGTGCGCTTCTACGAGAAGCTCGCGAATATCGAGCTGCACCCGGGCCTGCCCGAGTAAAGCACCCGCCGGCCGCGGGTATGTGACTCCTAGCTGCGCGGCCGGCATGATGCGGCTGGCTACCGCGCCGGCCCGGCCGGAAAGGAACCTCCCCTGACCGGCCGGCCGGCGGCCAGCTGGCGGCGTCGTCGTACCACCTGTACTACCCGTATTACCCGCACTACCCGTACCACCTGTACCACCCACGTACCCACCCGCGCCGCGCACCCAATCCGCGCAGCGCCCAAACAAGAAAGACAACGATGTCAGTTCCCACAATTAAGAAAATCGATGTTTACCCGGTTGCCGGCCACGACTGCATGGAACTCAACCTCTCGGGCGCGCACGGCCCCTACTTCACCCGTAACGTGGTGGTGATGGAAGATTCCAGCGGAAACGTTGGTATCGGCGAAGTCCCCGGCGGTGAGAAAATTACCCGCACCATCGAGGACGCCAAAGATATTGTGCTGGGGCGTTCCCTCGCCGATTACAATAATTTCCTGCGCGAAGTGGGCGAGCGCTTCGCGGATCGCGATGCCGGCGGGCGCGGCCTGCAAACCTTCGACCTGCGCACCACCGTCCACGCCGTCACCGCGCTGGAAGCAGCCACCCTGGATCTTTTCGGTCAGTTCCTCAACGTGCCCGTCGCCGCGCTCCTGGGTGAAGGCCAGCAGCGCGACCAGGTGCGGGCCCTCGGCTACCTCTTCTACGTGGGCGACCCGGATAAAACGGACCTGCCCTACCTGCGCGAAAAGGATTCGGATGTGGAATGGTACCGCATTCGCCACGAAGAAGCCCTCACCCCCGAAGCGATCGTGAAATTCGCGGAAGCCACCCACGATCTCTACGGATTCCAGGACTTCAAGCTCAAGGGCGGCGTGCTGGAAGGCGCCGAAGAAATGAAGGCCATTGTGGCCCTCAAGGAACGCTTCCCCGAGGCTCGCATCACCCTCGACCCCAACGGCGCGTGGTCCCTCAAGGAAGCCATCGAGCTGTGCAAGGACAAGGTCGGCATCCTCACCTACGCCGAGGACCCCTGCGGTGCCGAAAACGGGTTCTCCGGCCGCGAGATCCTCAACGAGTTCCGCAAGGCCACCGGCCTGCCCACCGCCACCAATATGGTTAATACCGACTGGCGCCAGATGACCCACTCGCTGACCCTGCAATCCGTGGATATCCCGCTGGCCGACCCGCATTTCTGGACGATGCGCGGCTCGGTGCGCGTGGCGCAGCTCTGCCACGATATGGGCATGACCTGGGGCTGCCACTCCAATAACCACTTCGATATCTCCCTGGCCCAGATCGCCCACTGCGGCGCGGCGGCCCCGGGTGAATACAATGCGCTGGATACCCACTGGATCTGGCAGGAAGGCGTGGAGCGCCTCACCAAGGAACCGCTGAAGATCGTGGACGGTAAGCTCACGATCCCGCAGCGCCCGGGCCTGGGCATCGAGCCCGATATGGACCAGATCCTCGCGGCGCACGAACTCTACAAGGAGAAGGTGGAAGGCGGCGGGGCGCGCAACGACGCCATCGGCATGCAGTACCTCATCCCCGGCTGGAAGTTCGACAATAAGAAGCCAGCACTGGTGCGCTAAGTCGGCGACCGCATACGCTAGTTCCTAGCAACCAGTGTTCCTATCGCGCGGGGTGCGCGGGCGCGGGTTTTCTCCATTTCCTCGCGTTCGCGTGCCCCGCGTATTTTTCGATTAGTGTTTCTGTAGCTTTCGATAGCTTTAGCATTCGCGTGACTCAGCACGGCGAAACCGTAGATACCAGCGTGAAAGGCTCTGCCATGAAAATTGTGTGCTGCCCCGATAGCTTCAAAGAATCCATGACGGCGGCCCGGGCGGCCGCGGCCCTCGCGGCCGGGGCGCGGCGGGCTATTCCCGATGCGCAATGCGTGGAGGTTCCCATGGCGGACGGCGGCGAAGGTTTCGCCCGCGCCATTGCCGACGCGCTGGGCGCCCGCGTTATGACGCTTCCGGTGGCCGGGGTGCGCGGGGCTACCGTGACGGCTGAGCTGGCGCTCGCGGGGGAGCGCGCCATTTTTGAGAGCGCCGCCGCGGTGGGCCTGGACCAGTTGCGCCCCGAGGAGCGCGATATTCGTCGCTCGGATAGTACCGGGGTGGGGCAACTTATTGCGCGGGCGCTTGACGAGGGCGCCACCGAAATCCTGGTGGGCCTGGGTGGTTCCGCCACGAACGACGGCGGTGCCGGGATGCTCGCCGCACTCGGCGCACGTTTTTACGACGACGCCGCCACCGAGCTGGGCACCACCCCGGCGGAAATGGCGCGGCTGGCGCGGGTGGATTTACGTGGTTTGGATAGCCGCCTGGCTGGCGTGACCATCCGGGTGGCCTGCGATGTGGATAATCCGCTGCTTGGCGAGCGCGGGGCTTCCGCGATTTACGGGCCGCAGAAGGGCGCGTCGCCGGAGGACGTGGAATTCCTGGATGGGGTGCTGCGTAATTTTGCGACCGTTGCCGGGAAGATGGACGTGCAGGAGACGCCGGGCGCGGGGGCGGCCGGCGGGCTTGGTTTCGCGTTTTTGCTGCTGGGTGCCAGCCTGGAATCCGGGGTGGATCTGGTGATGGAAACCGTGGGGCTGGCCGAGGCGATGGCCGGCGCGGATCTGGTTCTTACCGGGGAGGGCGCCATGGATCGCCAAACCCTCATGGGCAAAACGCTTTCCGGGGTGGCGCGGCTCGCCGCGGCGGCTGGTGCGGGCGCGCATGCGGGTGTGCCGATTATTGCTTTCGCGGGGAAGCTCGGCGAAGGCGTCGAGGACCTGTACGAGCATGGTTTCGTTGGCCTGGTGCCGATTGTTGATCGGCCCTGCACGCTCGATGAGGCGCTCGCGGAGGGCGCGGCGAACCTGGGAAACGCCGCCGAGCGCGCCCTGCGCCTCTACGCCGCCGGCCAGCAGGCGTAATTTCTCGGCGGTAGCAGCTTATTAAACCATCCATGACCCCTAGGGTAAACAAGTGCTGCCGAGGGGTGATCACATAAATCGAACCTCAGGAGTCACACCAGCACCTGCGGGGGAACTATGTGTTTGCAGAGCTGTACTTCGTATGTACGACATCGGCAGTACATCTCGGAAAATACATACCGGGTCCGGCGGCCTACGCCCCGGCCCCCGCGGATACAAAAAGGAGCAAGATCCTCCTCATGGCATTTCCTCGTTCGGGCCGGTGGGGTAAAACTATACCAACGAGTTGAGTGTCATATGCGAGGGGTAAGGAGATCGTGATGAAGAAATGTAAAACGGGACGGAATGTTGCAGTTTTCGTGTTCCTCGCCGGTCTCCTTACCTCATGCTCCACCCAGGAAGGTCCATTTCGACTTTCGCCGGGAGAACCTATTCCGGGAAATTTTATATGCTCCATTGAATCTATGTACGACACCGTAGCTGTCTATCAGGATGGTAACGATGTTTACGTTGATGCGGCCAGCTGGCAGAAGGCTAAGCCCGATGAACCTCACCGCTACAAAGTAACGTCTCCCCGAGAGCTTACTGCTGATGATGTCAAAGTTACGTGGTACGGAGACGAGTTCGGTAGAGACGAAAAAGACCCCTTTAACGGCAATACTCTCTCAGCGCGTATTGTTATCACGGTTGACGGAACAGTTATATTTGATCACCTCGAATCTTTTGTTGAAAACAGACCTGTATATCCGTATTAGGTGTCGCAAGCGAAATTGTCTGTATAGAACGGATATTTTGAAGCACCATGGTGAAGGTCGTGAAGCACGATTACCTTGATGGTATTGATCCGGCTGGGCCTTGTTAGGGCCGGCTCGGTCGTGGCGCAACAAAGTGGTACTCCACGACAGGAAATCATCTAGTTAATGTAGTTCTGGTACCACTTTGTGTACGCAGGGCTTGGGGGCTATCTGGAAGAACGACGACGGCGGGGGTGGTACATCGCGCGCGATGTACCACCCCCGTGGCTTAGGCGTTGGGCTTACCTAGCGGTCGATGCGGATGCGGCGCCAGGCCAGAATTCCGAGGCCGGCGAGCAGCGCTGAGCCCGCGAGGGCTGCTCCGGTTCGGGCATCGCTGCCGGTGCGCACAATCCTCGGCGGATTTGCCGGCGGTGTGCTCGGCGGTGTGACCGGAGGAGTGCTGACCGGCGGAGTTACCGGAGGGGTACTCGGCGGAACCGTGGGCGGCGTCGGCGGCTCACTCGGAGTGGGCGGCACCGGCGGCGTTGTAGGGGGAGCCGGCGGCGTCGTTGGTGGCGTCGGCGGAGTGGTCGGAGGAGTCGGAGGTTCCGTTGTGGGCGGAGGCGGGGTCAGGGTATTGACCACCGTCACCGCGCGATGAATAACACCGTCCGCGCCGGGAGCTTCGGGAGTGCCAGGCCCGGCCGGAACCGGCACAATCTCGCCAGCTCCCTTCTCGCGCAGCCCGTACACGTAGGCCACGCCTTCCGCGTTGGCGCGGGGCAGCCCGGTGAGGGTGCGTGTCCAGTTATCGGCCTTCGTCACGGTGAAGGTCTGCATCACTTCGGGGTGGGTGAACTCCGCGCTGGTATCGCGCAGCAGCTCGAATTCCACCTGCTCGGGCTGTGCCGCGCCCGGCACCGGATCGCTCGAATCGCGGTAGGCCCACTGCTTCGTCACCGTAATATCCACCGGCACGGGCACCTCATTAGCCACCTTCCCGAGGAACCACACCTCGGGCGGGGCCATGCCTTCCGCCAGCTTCGGCCGCTCCGGCAACTCTTCCCCACGTTGCACCAGCAGCTGCGAAGGCTCCAGTACCTTGGTTTTCAGCACCTTGCCGGCCGTGTCCAGCTCCTGCACCGCGTAAACATAAAACTCCCCGGCATCGTTGCGGATCGGCAAATCGGTGAAGCTCTTCGTCCACTCCTCGCCAGCCGTTACGCTGAACTCGTGCACCACCTGCGGATTCAGGAGCTCAGCAGACGTATCGGAGACCAGGCGCATCGACACACTCGATGAGGCAATATCCGAAGGACGAGCCGGTACCGGACTGGGCGCGTTGCCCGCTGGCGTCGTCGTCGTTTCATAGAACCACTGCTTCGTGACCGTTGCCTGCGCGCGACCCCACGTGCCGAAAATAACCGAGCCATTCGTGCCGATACCCGCACCGCGCGGCGCGGCGTTGCCCGTAATGACCAGGCGAGCGGCACCGCGGGCCGCGTTTTTAGCGGGATCGGAAACCACGGCGGCGAAGCCCTCGTTTGAAATGCGGCGCCCCTTGACGAGCTGCGGGTAGGGCCGCTGGTCCGCGGGCAGCGTGAGACTCGCCGGATCGAAGCGGGCGCCTTCGTTGTCCTGGTAGTAATCCACCAGGCCGCCGCCGATGATGCTATCCGAAAGCCACACCGGAGCGGAGTTGACCGAACCGAGGTTATCGTGCGCGAGGTCGGCACCGTAGCGCTTGGCTGTATTGCCGAAAACAGCGGCGCCATTATCCACGTGGACTTCCACGTTGCCGGTGGGGCAGGTCCAGATCCCGCCGCCAATTCCCGAAGCGGCGTTTTCCGTCACCAGAGTATCGGCGAGGTGCAGCGTGTAATTGGCGGTAGCAACGTAAACGCCGCCGCCTTGCTGACCTGCCCTATTGCCGCTGATCGTGCCGCTATTGAGTAGCACCTTGTTGGAAACCACGTTCACGCCGCCGCCGGTGCGCCAGCTGGAATTATTCGAGATCGTGCCGCCGTTCATGGTGAAACCACCCGGAGAAAGCTCGGACCACTGTTCACGGGTGAAACCCCAGTTCATGCCGTCGCCGGGGATTTCTTGCCAGGTGCCATCAGCACCCCAGGTGTAGAGGTTGAACGTTCCCACGCCGCCACCGTTGGGGGCGTTATTGGAATCGATGGTGCCACCGTTCATAGTGATATCCGCGTTGCCGAAAGCAAGAATGCCACCGCCGGAGAACGAGGCACGATTACGCGAAATGGTGCCGCCATTGACCGTGATATAGCCGCGAGTGCGAGCGGAGTTTTCGGGGGTGGCATCCGATTTGGACCACAGCCACGTGAATGCGAGCATCCCGCCCGCGAAACCGGAATTTTCCGTGATGGTTCCGCCGTTAATGGTGACGTTCCCACCTTTGTAGAGGCCAATCCCGCCAACTTCACCGTAACCTTGATAATCGATAACGCGAGCTTTGCCCTTGCTGACCTCCCCGCCATTCATCACGAAGGTGGCGCCCTCGGTCACCGCGATATTCGCAGCACCGTACTGGACGGCGCCGGGATTACCCAGCTCACGATGATTATCGGTAACTTTCCCGCCATTGAGGGTGAAACTGGCGTCTTTCCCGCTGACGGTGATGGCGCCCTGGTAGGTCTGTTTCGCCCCGCGCACCCCGGAGAATTCCCCGCCGTTAATCGTGAGGCTGCCGCGCACATCCAGAAGGGTGCCGCCGCCCGGGACCCATTCGCCGCGGCTGAGCAGGTGGAAAGTGCCGCCGTCGTAATTATCGAAAGTGAGGGAGGAACCGGCCGGCACCTGCACCATCGTGCCGGTGAAGCCGTCCTCGCGGTTGAGGCCCGACGTGGTGGTGCCCCACGGGGCGCGGGCGCCATTGACGAGTTCGATATCCGCGCCGGCGGGAATCTTCAGGGTTTGCGTGAGCGTCGTGTCCGTGGCGCCCAAAATAATACGGGTGGGCGTGGTTCCGGCCTCGCTAATGCGCTGGGTGAGGAGGGCTTCGGGGCAGGTCAAGTCATTGGGATCTTGCGAACATTGCACGACGGCGCGCGGCGACGACGCCGCATCAGCCGCGGGGCTGGTATCGGCCGTGGTGCTGGCATCGGCCGTGGCGCTGGCATCGCCGGCATCAGCCGCGCGGGCCGGCCCCGGAGTGATCCATATCAGCGAGCCAAGAATAAGGAAGAGAACCGCCAGGAAACTCAGGAGCGCGCGGGAGCGCGGCTGGCGGGTGGAGGGCTGCGGCATGATCACTCCTTGGAATAGGCAGCTGCGATGCTGCGACGATACTTCAAGTTGAAAACCGGAACAATATTATTATTTATTTTAGTACTTTGAGCAGTTTCGCGCTCAGGACTTAGGTATGCGCAAAAAATATGCCCGATGCCACAAAGTAGACAATAAAAGTTTGCCAAAAATTCGGAAAACATCGATACGATTCATTACAGATTGTTATAGCAGGGGTCCTCATCATTGCTGTTATAGCAACAAGTCACATCATGATGGAATATGCCATCACATTTTCACGCAAGGAAGCTCGATGAATCGACATTTCACGATGCCACGGGCGTCACGGCGGTCGCTTATTGCGCTGCTGTGTACCGTCCTTCTTCTGAATTTGGGATGGGGAGCGCTCCCGCAAGCCTCCGCCGCTCCCGCAACAGGTGCTCTTACCAATGTATCCGTTGGCATCACCGGCGATGATACCTACGGCGATTACGATGCCGACCCGAAGAACGGGAAAGTTGGGTACGGATCGCGCGTCTCATTCCAGTGGGCTTTCGTAGCATCTGATGCTACCTCCGCCACCATCTCGCAGACTCTCCCGGAAGGCTGGAGCTGGGAAACCGGCCCCGGGCTTGACGCCGTGCTGGGCGGAACCGCGAACGGTGTGGAACGCTCCTACACCGTGAGCGCAGATGGCCGCACTCTCACCGCCACCGTGAGTAATGAGGGCGGTTCCGGCACCGCTGCTGTGGTCATCCAACCGATTATTGCGCGGCCGGGCACCGGAGTGGGCCCGGGCAGCACCTACAGTCCCGAACTGCTGGTGACCGACGCGCAGGGGGAGCGCACTGTTCCGGTATCTGGTGATCTCACCTCCGTTGAAGTTGTTGGGCAGCTCGACTTCGATCTTGGGCACGGCCGTGATCCAGTTGATGATACGGGTACCTACCGCGGGGAAGGCCCCTATAATTTCGGCTCCGGCACGGAAAAAGGCAATCTCTTCGGTTTCACGCCGAAGTACAGTTTCCCCTTCTCCGATAGGTGGACGTTTGAGAAACCCCTCACCACCGCGGTCACATTTACGATCATGGTGCAAGAACCCGGCGCTAATGCTCCGCGTCCCTTCATTCCGGAGCGATGGGCAGTTGCGCCGGTGCGGTCGGGGATAACTGCCGAAAAAGGGGACTCCTTCGGAAAATTCACTCTCACGGGAGCCCAAGCTCGGGATGGGAATTCCGCGGCTTATGTGCAATACCGAGTGTGGATTCCCGCTTCTGAGTTTGCGAAATTGGCTAATAAGACGGTGGTTACTTTCAGCAGTTCCGTCACTCCGGTAAACCCGCGGGGCAGCTCTGCGTCGTCGCCCTCACAACCTCTCCACGAAACAAACCCGCTCAATAATACTGAAACCCTCACATGGACAATCGACCGGCCTACGGAAGGGCGGCTCCTCACAGATACCAATCAGCGTTACGGCAGGCATCCAGAGGGAGCCGACCCGGACGCGATGCGGGCAAGGCCGAGCTTGGGGCACAACGGCGTTGTGCCGCCGAATACTCCGTATGCACTCATCGGCGTTGCTTACCAGTATCTGGATAACACCCGCCTGGGCGGTCAGTATGAAAGCGTGGGCTCGGTCGATAACCAGGTCACCCTCAACGCGGGCAATCCGGCCTACCAACGCATGGATCCGCGCACCGCGCGCCTGTTCGTAAAAACCAGCGATATCCCCGGGGACCCCTACCCCAAGGGCATGCCCGGCGAAACAGCGAACGGCTACTATGAGATTCCAAAATCGGATTATGACCTGTACGTGCGGGCTGGTGCACCAGGTAGTCCGGAGCTGCGGGAATTCCGCCCACTATCCGAGTATTCGGGCGATTTTAGCGACGTTTATGCGTTGCAAGCCCGCCCCAAAGTGAATAATGGCAATTTGCTGTCCATGCGCACAGGCCCATCCGCTGCGCGAGAGCGCTACCATATGTACTTCACAGTCCAAGCGGTGGCAAGCTCGGACGCGGTTTTTGTTGATGACGGTATTAGCTTCTCCGTGGATATGCGGTCGAAGTACCAGGGAAGAAATCAATATAAAGGCACCGGAGGGCGCATTTTCGTCGCGGTTGGAGAAGCTCGTTTTAGGTCATCTTTGTTCACCGATATTAATTCGGACGGATCTGCTGGCAACCGCGTCACGGTAGCGAAAACAAATAATAAGTATCGCTACACTGTCCGCCCGGAAACCTTCCTCGTCCCCAACTCTCCGCAAACGACAGCCGCACACGCTCAGGTGCTTATGTGCATTCCCGCGGAAGTAGTGGATGTGGATCTGTCTCCCGTGGATGCCGCCACGTGGAGGGGGAGCAAGGCTTCCGATGCGAATCTCTGCGCGGATGGGCGCACCCCGTACCTCTTCGATTACGTGGCCAATGGCGGCAAACTTCCGGTGGGCCAGCAGCTGCCCGAGATTCCCATCAATCTGCACATAGGGCCCTATTTACCCGAATCCGGCCAGCTCAATCTGGATTCCTATTTCCGCGGGGATGACCTTCGGAAGTGGTATTGGAGAGATGTGATCGATCAGGCCGGCTGGCAGGCCCAAACCTCCACCGATGTCACTATGGTCCTGGTTGCCGGAGCGAACTACCTCAAGACGCTCCGCACCCCCAGCATCCAGCGCAATGAGCCGGCATCCTACCTCCTGGAAATGTATAACACCACCATGGATTCCATGGGGCACGCGATTTTCGTGGACGAACTGCCCTACGCGGGCGACGGGCGCGGCACTACCGTGACCCCGATCCTTACCGGGGTGGAACGTCTCCAGGGAGAGGCCGCTAATGTGAGTGCCGAATATACGACGGCGCCGCACGGCACCATCGGGGCCGCCCCGGCGGAGGGCGTCACCTGGCAGGAACTGACGGCTTCCACGGACCTTAGCCAGGTCACGGCACTGCGTTTCATCATCAACGATTTCGCTACCGGCCCGGCCGGCGGCGCGCGCTACGCCCTTACTCTGGAAGCTCCGCAGGCGCCGGCCGGCGCGGTCATCGCCAACACCATGACCGGCCTGCTGCGCACCACCTCGCATTCCCCGCTCCCGCTCACCGCCGCCGAACCGCAAAGCGCTACCGTGGTCGCCGCAACCGTGAGCGGGCGGATTGCCGTGGATATTAACGACGACGGCGCAAGCGCGGATGACACCGCGCTGGCCGGTGCCACCGTGCGCCTCCTGGATGCCAGCACAGGCGACCCGATCCTCAGCCCCAGCGGCGCTCCGGTAGAAACAACCTCGGCAGCCGACGGCACCTATTCCTTCGATAATGTACTGGCCGGAACCTACCGCATCTCGGTCACCCCGCCGGCCCCGGGAGGCAGTGCGAGCTACGTGCCGAGCTACTCCCCGGCCGGTAAAGACGGAGCCACCAGTGCCGTGGTGACGGTGGCGCGGGCAGCCAAGTTGGACGGCCAAGACTTTGGTTTCTTCCACGCCCAGCCCGCCCTTGCTCTCACCAAGACAGCTGCGCTTGCCGACGGTGATGCAGGCGCGAATGCGGCGGCCGGAGATACCGTGACCTATACCTTCACCATCACGAATAACGGGAACGTTCCCATTACGGAGATTGCCCTGAGTGACCCGAAGGTAAGCGGCCTTGCCATGACCTGGCCTGATGCTGCCCAACCGGGCACGTTGGCGCCGGGCGCCGTCGCCACTGGAATCGCGCACGCCACTCTCACCCAAGCCGATATCGACGCGGGCCGCGTGGACAATACCGCGACAGTCACCGGAACCTCGCCGCAGAATACCCCGGTGCAGGCCACGGCTACGGTGACCACTCCGTTGCCCGCAGCCGGCGCCCTCGCGGTGACCAAGACGGCTACGCCGCCGGCAACTATCTCGGCGGGTGAGCAGGTGCAGTACAGCATTACAGTGAGCAATACCGGCAATGTCACCCTGAGTGACGTGACGGTGACGGACCCGTTGCTCGGCGGCACCGTGGGGGCGGTTTCCACGCTCGCACCAGGAGCACGCCAGCAGGTGAGCGGCAGCTACACCCTTACCCAGGCGGATATTGACCGCGGCGGCGTGGATAATATCGCCACGGCTACTGGCATCGACCCGAGCGGAACAGCGGTGAGCGCCCAGGGAACCGCCACCGTCCAGCTCCCCGAAGCCCCGGCGCTCGCGGTCACCAAAACCGCTACGCCGCCGGCAACTATCGCGGCCGGTGAGCAGGTGCAGTACAGCATTGCAGTGCGCAATACCGGCAATGTCACCCTGCATGGCATTGCTGTGAGTGATCCGCTGCTCGGCGGGAAACTCGCCACCATCACCACCCTGGCCCCGGGAACTATCGGCACGGTGAGCGGCAGCTACACCCTCACCCAGGCGGATATTGATCGCGGCAGACTGGAAAACACTGCCACCGCCGCGGGCACGTCCCCGCACGGTACCGCGGTGGAGGGTAGCGCCACGATTACGACCCCGCTGCCCGGAACCGGGGTGTTGCGCCTGGTGAAAACGGCGACGACGCCCGCCCAGCTGCGTGCCGGCGAACCCGTGGAGTACTCCATTGAGGCGAGTAATAGCGGCAACGTGACCCTCAGCGGCGTCGTCATATCTGATCCGTTGCTGGGCGGGGAACTGAGTACTATCACAACGCTGGCACCCGGTGCCTCTCAGGGTGTGACCGGAAGCTATACGCTGACGCAAGCGGATGTGGACCGCGGCGGCCTGGAAAACACCGCCACGGCTACCGGTACGGATCCGCACGGAACAGCGGTCACCGCCAGCGATAGCGCTACCGTGAGCATCCCGGACGGCGCCCAGATCCAGGTGATCAAGCAGGGGAGCGTACCGGAGCGCGCGGGTGAGATGCTGCACGCCGGTGACGAAGTCACGTGGACCTTTACCATTACTAATCGCGGTACCACCACGCTGAGCGACGTGGCGCTACGCGATGAGCTGCCGGGCCTGAGCGCGGTGAGCTTCGGTGCGTGGCCCGGTGCGGCCGAGGTCCTCGCCCCGGGGCAGTCGGTGACCGCCAGTGCGACCTCGCCGGTCACTCAGGAACTGCTAGATGCCGGCGCGGTGGAGAATACCGCGGAGGTGAGCGCGATATCGCCGCGTGGGTTGGAGGTGCGCGATAGTGCCACAGAAACCGTGGTGCTCCCGCAGAGTCCCTCATTCGCTCTGGTGAAAACGGGCAGCGTGGAGAAGGAAAACCCGCGCGCAGGTGATATTGTCACCTGGTCTTTCGCGCTGGAGAACACCGGAAATACCACCCTGCGCAACGTTGTTATTCAGGACGACTTCCCGGGACTGTCCGAGATTGAGTACAGCTGGCCGGGTGAGGCTGGGGTGCTCGCTCCGGGTGAGAAGGCCAGTGCGAGTGCAACCTCGGTGCTCACCCAGGAGCAGGTGGATGCGGGTACCGTTCGCAACGATGCCAGCGCCACCGGGGTGACTCCGGGCGGGGATACCATCACGAATAAGCCGGGCGACCCGGAAATTCCAGGCAGTGGCGGCCACGGTGACATTACCATCACCGGACACCCGGGGATGACGATGGAGAAAACCGCGAAGGTGGATGGGGATGTCATCATCTACCGTTTCGAGGTGGTCAATACTGGAACGACGACGCTCACCGGCATCACCATCGACGATCCGATGGCCGGGCTGGGCCCCATCGAGTACAGCTGGCCGAGCGTGGACGGGGTATTGGCTCCGGGAGAAGCGCTCGTAGCACACGCCCGGGCGAAGATCACCGCACCGATGCAGGGGACGACGGTGACCAATACCGCAACCGTCACCGCAGTGACTCCGGGTGGGGAGAAACTCACGGGTGTCACGGCGAGCGTGGACATCAAGGTTCCGCCCGCCCCAGCATCTACGAAGCGGCTGATCCATACAGGTGCTGAGCTCACGGCGCCCATCGTTCTCGCGATTCTCCTCCTGGCGGGAGGTAGCGCATTGCGGCGGCGAGAGAACGCCAGCTAAGCGCACCATTAGCGTGGCGGAACGCCGCTGAGTCGCATACAGCACGCAGGGCCCGGCCGGGATCGTGATCCCGGCCGGGCCTTGGTGTGCGGGTGGCCGCGTCGTGCTGATGGGCGTCCGCACTGCCGGCATGGCACTGATGGCGGAGCGCTGGGTAGCGCTGGCGGCGTAGCGCAAACGGCTCGCGAGGTGGCGGCGCGGTGCACCGCTCGCCGCCACCCGGCCGCCGTGTTGGCTGCAGTGCCGCCTGCTTAGCCGGCGACCAGCACGTGCAGCTGGCGCGGGCCGTGCACGCCCTCCACGCGGCTCAGCTCGATATCCGACGTGGCGGACGGCCCGGCCACGAAAGTAATCGGCTGGCCATCGCGCACCGAATCCTGGAGCCGAGTCATCGCCTCGGGAGTATTGGAAACAACCTGGTCGGCACGCAGCACGCACACATGCGCATCGGGTACCAGAGTGAGCGCACGCCGACCCTGGTCAGCGCGATGGTCCATGGCGAACGTACCGGTATTGGCCACCCCGACAGCGGCCGCCGTCACCACCGCGTCAATCTCGTTGAGTTGGCGGGCGCTCAGGTTATCGTCGTCGTATATATGGAAACCATCCGCCGCAATAGCCGCGCGCCACGCGGAATCCAGCCCCGCGGGAAGCACCACGGAACGCGCGCCAATCGCGTGTAGGTGTGCGACGATAGCCGCCGGGACCGCTTCCGGTTCCACCCGCTCCACCTCGGCCTTGTAATCGGCCACGAGCTCGAGGAAATAATCCACGATGTCGCCCTCGATGGCGGTGGGCTGGTTGTATTCCCAGCTGATCGCGGATTCTTCCGGATCCTGGCTGGGCACATCGCCGAGCGCGGAGCGAATCCGCGCGAAAATCTCATCACGTGCCGAGGTCATGACAGCTCCTCAGTGGTCGGGCGGCCGAAAATATCAGGTGCGCAGGTCGGGTTCGGCGGCAGCTGCGGAGCATTCGCCGACGCGCTTTGCCCCGCCGCGGGCGGCAGCTGCGGTAACTGCTGAGGGGCAGTTGGCGAATTGGCTGCGCCGTCGATCAGACTCGGATCGCAACCGAGCTGACCCTGCAACTCCTTCTGCATGCGCTTGAGCTGCCGCGCTTCGCGTTTCTTGCGCCGCGCGAACGTGGCGCGGGCGCTGCGCTTGGGCAGCATCGGGACGTCGCGGGCCCGCGTCCAGCGATGCACGCCGGGAATATGCCAATTCCCGATGTGATGCATGAACAGGCCCATGATCTTCCCGCCCACGCTGGCCATGCGCGCCGCGGCGCCCAGGCGCCAGCCCTTGCCCATAACCCAACCGCCGCCGGCCATGAGAATCGGCTCCACGTGCGGGCGCAGCCCGGCCTCCGCGCGTTTCTTATCCACCGCTTTGCGGCGCAGGTGCACGAGGATATTCGAGATCGGAATTTTCACCGGGCACACTTCATTACACGCCCCGCACAGGGTGGAAGCGAAGGGCAGGGAGCGATCCACCACCGATTCCAGGCCGCGAATCTGTGGGTTGAGAATCGCGCCGATGGGTCCGGGGTAGACCGAGCCGTAGGCGTGCCCGCCCACCTTCTCATACACGGGGCAAATATTCAGGCAGGCCGAGCAGCGAATGCAGCGCAGCGCCGCGCGCCCGATCGGGTCGGAGAGCACCTTGGTGCGCCCGTTATCCAGCAAAATAATATGAACATCGCGCGGGCCGTCACCTTTGCGGGCGCCCGTCCAAATGGTTCCGTAGGGGGCCATGCGCTCGCCGGTGGACGAACGCGGCAGCAGCTGCAAGAACACCTCGAGATCCTGGAAGGTGGGAAGAATCTTCTCAATACCCACCACGGAGATGAGGGTTTCCGGCAAGGTGAGGTTCATGCGGCCATTGCCTTCGGATTCCACCACCACCAGGGAACCGGTTTCCGCAATCGCGAAATTCGCGCCGGAAATCCCGACTTTGGTGCGCATGAACTTTTCGCGCAGGTGCACGCGGGCCGCGGCGGCCAGCTCGGCCGGCTCGTCGGTCACATCGGGCGGGCAGGGGGTGCCGTACTGGCCCATCTCCCGCAGGAAAATCTCGCGCACTTCGCTGCGATTGCGGTGAATCGCGGGAACCAGAATATGGCTGGGGCGGTCGTGCCCGAGCTGCACAATAAGCTCGGCCAAATCCGTTTCCCAGGCCGCGATCCGCGCCTCTTCCAGGTGTTCGTTCAGGTCAATTTCCTGGCTGACCATGGACTTGACCTTGGTGACTTCACTTTCCCCGGTGGCGCGCACCAGGTCGATCACGATCCGGTTGGCTTCCTCCGCATCGCGCGCCCAGTGCACATGCGCCCCGGCGGCGGTGGCGTTCTTTTCAAACTCTGCCAGATAATGATCGAGGTGGCGGCCCACCCGGTTCTTAATATCGGCACCGGCCTGGCGAATATCCTGCCAATTATCCAGCTCGCTCACCACCGCCTGGCGCTTCGCGCGAATCGTGTGGGTGGCGTGATGGAGATTCTTCGCCTGCGTTTCGTTGCCCAGCTCGCGCACCGCGGCCTTGGGGAAGGCCGGGGAATCAAGCAGATCCCCTTCGGGCGGAGCCGGGGTAAGGCGTTCCAATTTCAAAGTTTTCATGCGATCCTCCCGGCGGGGGTGGTAGCGGTTCCGGTTGCGGTCACGGCACCGGCGGCACCCGCTACGGACGCGCCCACGGCACCGGCGCCAACCGGCGCGGTTTGCACCAGCACATTGACCATGTGAATAGGGCGGACGGGTTTCTTCTCGCGGTGCAGAATCCCGCCGAAGTTCATGAGGCAGGCATTATCGAGGCTGGCCACGTATTCCGCGCCGGTTTCGATCACGTGGCGGGCCTTATCCCGCCCCAGCGCGATGGACACATCCGAATTCTTCACGGAGAACGTACCCCCGAAACCGCAGCACTGGCGCATATCTTCGAGCGGAATATATTCCAGCCCGCGCACGGCTTGCAGCAGCCGAATGGGCCGGTCGCCCACCTCGGCCACCCGCAGCGAATGGCACGAGGCGTGATAGGTGACCGTATGCGGGAAGTACGCGCCCACATCCACGGTCCCCAGCACGTCCACAATGAACTCGCTGATGTCGTAGACCCGCTTCTGCACTTCGTGGACGCGCCGCGCCAGCTCATCCTCGCCGGCATCGAGAGCCAGCATCTCATGCTGTTCGCGCACCGAACCCACGCAGGATCCGGAGGGCCCCACAATGTAGTCGTAGTCTTCAAAAGCTTCGAGGAAGGCCCGCACGCTCGGCAGCGCCCGGTCGAAATACCCGGTATTCGTGAACATCTGCCCGCAGCACGTCTGGGCGCGCGGGAACTCCACGTCACACCCGAGCCGCTCGAGCAGCACCGCGGTGTTATTCACGGTATTCGGGAACATCACCTCGTTAATACAGGTGGCGAAAACCGCAACTTTCTTGCGCGGTTCCGGCCCGGGAATGAGGGTCATATCAACTCTTTTCTTTCGTTGTTATTACGACGACGCCGCCGCTGCGCGGCGCTGTGCCCGGCCAGCCGCGGACCTCTGGCAGGGCGGAAGTATTTAGGCGAGGAACCCAACCAGCAGGCACAGCAGGATGAGCAGGCCGCAGGCCCAGGGCAGGGACTTGCGCAACAGCACGGATTCTTCGCCGACCATATCCACCCCGCCGGTGGCAATCGCCAGAGTTTGGGGGCTGATCATCTTGCCCACGGCCCCACCCACGGTATTGCAGGCCACCAGCAGCCCCGGATCCGCCCCGATCTGGGTGGCGGCGGTGTGCTGCAGATTGGCAAAGAGCGCCGTCGTTGAGGTTCCCGAACCGGTCACCGCGGTGCCGATCCACCCCAGAATCGGGGCGAGGAAGGGGAAGACGGAACCGGCCCCGGCAATCCAGGTGCCGATGGTGAGGGTCTGCCCGGAAAGGTTCATAACGTAGGCGAGGGCGAGCACCGAGCCGATGGTGAGGAAGGTCCAGCGCAGCTTGTAGACCTGGGCGAACATGAGGCGCGCCACCGCGCCCGGGCGCATCCGGTAGCAGGCGGCCAGCACCAGCGCGGTCAGGAGCAGCAGGGTGCCCGGGGAGCTCAGCCAGGCGAAGGTGTAGGTGGTGGAGGCGGCGGGCGTGCCATCGGCGGCGCGCACCAGATTCTCACCCCCGGCCCACAGGGCCGGCCAGTGGATGGTCACGTTTGTGGCCGCGAGGGCACTGCGGATTGCCGGCACCATCTGGGTGGTCACGAAAACGGCCACGATAAGCACGTAGGGGAAGATGGCCCAGGCCAGGGCCGCGGGGCGGATCCGTTCGGTGGCCGGTTGGGGTGCGGCGCCGGTGAGGCGTTCGGCCGCGGCGCGGCTGCCGCGCGGTTGCCAGATGCGCAGCAGCGCGATGCCGACCGCCAGGCTCACCAGGGCGGGAACCATATTGACCAGGCCGGGTGCCAGGGTGCGGGCGGCGAGCCAGGTGCTCAGCGCGTAGGAGGCGCCCACCGCCAGGGCCAAGGGCCACACCTGAGCTAGGCCGCGCCAGCCGTCCATAATGAGGAGCAGCGCGAAGGGGATGAGCCAGACGAGCACGCTGGTTTGTTCGCTGATCTGGGCGGAAAGGGTGGCGGCATCGATGCCGGTGAGGTTCGCGCCGGTGAGCACGGGCGTGGCCATTGCCCCGTAGGGCACCGCGAAGGTATTACCCACCAGCACGGTGAGCGCCGCCTTCCAGGGCGCGAAGCCGAGGGCGAGGAGCATAACGCCGCAGATCGCCACCGGCGCCCCGAAACCGGCCAGCGCTTCGAGGAGGGCGCAGAAACTGAAGGCGATGAAAATGCCCAGGGCTCGCGGATCGGGGGAAAGCCGCGCGAAGGCCTGCATGAGGGTGTCATGGTGCCCGGAGGCCACCGTGAGCTCGAAGAGGATAATCGCGGTGAGAACGATCCAGGTAATGGGGAAGATGCCGAAAACGGCGCCTTCCAGGCCGGCGGAGAGCGCCATTCCGGCGGGCATACGGAAAGCGAAAATCGCTACCGCAAGCGCAACGACGACGCCGCATACCCCCGCCCAGTGCGCTTTCATATGCACGACGCCCAGCAGGAAGAACACCGTGAGGAGCGGCAGGAGGGCCACGAGGGCGGAGAGGGTGAGACTCCCCAGTGGCGCGGCGGTTTGTGTAAAGGCTTCCACGATGTTCTCCTTTTCATCGCACGAGGTTGGCTCGGATACGGGTCGGTGAGCAGCGTTGGTCACGGCGGTCGAATCCGAATCCGCTTAAGTCTGATTAGAATCGTACGGACGTAGGTCACAAGATAAAAATTGAGAGCACCAAAATTCGCGTGAGGTTGATTACAAAAAGGTGGGTAAGGGACTCCTTACTCTGGCGGAAATTTAGTAAATGTGCTAAATGATCCGGCGCGTTGTGCGGGTGCCTAGATATGTAGCTGGCGCCCCGCGCACTCCGTGCGCCCGGTGTGGCCCTCGGGTGTCTTCCAGCCCCGCTCGCGGACTACCCCGCATGACACGCCGGGCGGTGTGGTTACCGGCTTCACAAAGCGCGGGCCCAAAGTCCTAAAACCGCGTAAATAGGCGCAAAGTGGGAGTGGCGGCGTCGTCGTAAAAACCACAAGTTCTAGTGGTCTTTTGTTCTAGGTGCCACTAGGTGTAGTGTTTAGCCTTGTAGTCGTTCCACCACGCACACAGCGTGACAATCCGAATCCGAGGAGACCCCATGAGCATTACCGTCTACACCAAGCCCGCGTGCGTGCAGTGCAATGCCACCAAGCGCGCGCTCGATAAGGCGGGGCTGGAGTACGAGCTCGTGGATCTCACTCAGGATGCGGAGGCTCTTGCCGCGGTGAAGGCCCTCGGGTACCAGTCGGCGCCCGTGGTTTTCGCGAACGGTCATCACTGGTCCGGCTACCGCCCCGATGAAATCAAGGCGCTCAAGGCCGGCGCGCAGGCCACCGCGGAACCCACCCTGGTGACTGCCTAAGCTGGCGGTGCGGCCGCGTGCCGCCCGCTGAGGAAAGAACCGATGGCACGTATCGTCTATTTTTCTTCTCAAACAAATAACACGCACCGGTTCGTGGAAAAGCTCGGCTACGATGCCGTGCGCATCCCCATCCACGGCGAAACGCCCGTGGTGGATGAACCCTACGTGCTTATTTGCCCCACCTACGGTGGCGGGAACCATCGCGGCGCCGTGCCGCGCCCCGTCATCAAATTCCTCAATAACGAACACAACCGTGCTCTCATCCGCGGGGTGATCGCCGGAGGAAATACCAATTTTGGCGATGTTTACGGACTCGCCGGGGATGTTATCGCCGAAAAATGCGGCGTCCCCATGATGTATCGCTTTGAACTGCTCGGCACGCCCACGGACGTCGCCACGGTTAAGGAAGGTTTGGAACAGTTTTGGGCAACGCAACACTAACGGATACCGGTTCGGAAAACCTGGGTGATTCGCTCGTGGATTACCACTCGCTCAATGCCGAGCTCAATTTGTACGATGCCGAGGGCAAGATCCAATTCGAGAAGGATCATGAAGCCGTGCGGCAGTACTTCCTCCAGCACGTCAATAAGAACACCGTGTTCTTCCACGATCTGGAAGAAAAGCTGGAGTACCTCGTGCGCGAAGGCTACTACGAAAAGCGCGTGATCGATGCCTACGATATGGCCTTTATTAAGGAGCTCTACAAGAAGGCTTACGCGCATAAGTTCCGCTTCCCCACCTTCATGGGGGCCTTCAAATACTACACCTCCTACACCCTGAAAACTTGGGATGGCACCCGCTACCTGGAGCGTTTCGAGGATCGGGTGTGCATCGTGGCGCTCGCGCTGGCCGATGGGGATACCGAGCTGGCCACCAACCTCATGGAAGAAATGATTAGCGGGCGGTTCCAGCCGGCCACCCCCACCTTCCTCAATGCCGGCAAGCAGGCCCGCGGGGAACTGGTCTCCTGCTTCCTGCTGCGGGTGGAAGACAATATGGAATCCATCGCCCGCGCGATTAACTCGGCGCTCCAGCTTTCCAAGCGCGGGGGCGGGGTGGCGCTCAACCTCACCAATCTGCGCGAGCAGGGTGCCCCGATTAAGCGCATCCAAAACCAGTCCTCCGGGGTGAACCCGGTTATGAAGCTGCTGGAGGATTCCTTCTCCTACGCGAACCAGCTGGGGGCGCGCCAGGGCGCGGGGGCCGTGTACCTGCACGCCCACCATCCGGATATCATGCGTTTCCTGGATACCAAGCGCGAAAACGCGGACGAAAAGATCCGTATTAAGACGCTCTCCCTGGGCGTGGTGATCCCGGATATTACCTTCGAGCTGGCCAAGAATCGCGAGCCGATGTACCTCTTCTCTCCCTACGATGTGGAGCGGGTCTACGGTAAGCCGCTCACCGAGATCTCGGTGAGCGAGAAGTACCGCGAAATGGTTGATGACAAGCGCATTAAGAAGACGAAGATCGATGCGCGCCAGTTCTTCCAGACCCTCGCGGAGATCCAGTTCGAATCCGGCTACCCCTACATCGTTTACGAGGATACGGTCAATAACACCAACCCGATTAAGGGCCGGATTACCATGTCCAACCTGTGCTCGGAAATCCTCCAGGTCTCCGAGGCCTCCGAATACAATGCGGATCTTTCCTACAAGCACGTGGGCAAGGATATTTCCTGCAACCTCGGCTCCCTCAATATTGCCAAGGCCATGGATTCGGAGGATCTGGGCAAAACCGTTGAGATCGCGGTGCGGGCCCTCACGGCTGTTTCCGACCAGACCAGCATCGATTCGGTGCCCTCCGTCAAGCGCGGCAATGAGATGTCCCACGCTATCGGGCTGGGGCAGATGAACCTGCACGGCTACCTGGGCCGCGAGCGGATCTTCTACGGAAGCGAGGAAGCCCTCGACTTCACCAATATGTACTTCTACACGGTGGCCTACCACGCGATCCGTTCCTCCATGCTGCTGGCCAAGGAACGCGGGGAGCGCTTCGACGGCTTCGAGGATTCCACCTATGCAAACGGTGCTTACTTCACGAAGTACCTCGAGCAGGAGTGGGTCCCGCAAACCGAGCGGGTGCGCGAACTTTTCGCCGCGCATCATATCCCCACCCGGGAAGATTGGGCGCAGCTAGCTGCGGACGTGGCCGAATACGGGATGTACAACCAGAATCTCCAGGCGGTTCCGCCCACCGGTTCCATCTCCTATATCAACCATTCCACCTCCTCGATCCACCCGATCGTGTCCAAGATCGAGATCCGCAAGGAAGGCAAGATTGGGCGCGTGTACTACCCGGCACCGTACATGACCAACGACAACCTGGAATACTTCCAGGATGCCTACGAAATTGGCCCGCAGAAGATCATCGACACCTACGCGGTGGCCACCCAGCACGTGGACCAGGGGCTTTCCCTCACGCTGTTCTACCCGGACACCGTGACCACGCGCGATGTGAACCGCAATTACATTTACGCGTGGCGCAAGGGCATCAAGACGCTCTACTACATGCGTATCCGCCAGGCCGCCCTCCAGGGCACCGAAGTGGAAGGCTGCGTCTCCTGCATGCTGTAGTAGGTATGCGGTGTTTACTTGCGCCGCGTGGGTAAACGGTGTTTACCCGTGGCGCGGGTGAGCGGAGCGGGCCTGCGGGCTGTGTGCTTGCGCGGAGCGGGCCGGTTGCGTGGAAACGTGACCGGCCCGCTCGGCTTAAGCGCGGGCGCTTCGTTTCGGTGGGGAACGACGACGGCGCCGCGCCCCGCGCTCCGTGCCGCGGCGATGCCGGGCACGGGCCCGCGGTACGACGGCGCAGCTAGCGGCCCTCCGGCCCGGTGAGCTCGAGAAGGGAACGGATATCCGCCCCTGAAATGGGCCCGCGGGCCGCCTCATCAACCAGGCCGGCCAGCTCCCGCTTGCGCGCCTGGAGTGCGATGACTTTCTCCTCGATGGTATCCGCCGAGGCGAGCCGGTAGACGGTGACCGGCTTATCCTGGCCAATACGATGGGCCCGGTCAATGGCCTGCTCTTCGGCGGCCGGATTCCACCACGGGTCCATAATGTACACATAATCCGCTTCCGTGAGGGTAAGCCCGGTACCACCCGCCTTGAGGGAAATAAGGAACACCGGGGCGCTGCCATCGCGGAAGGCCGCGATTGCTCCGGCGCGATCCCGGGTGGAACCATCCAGGTAGCTATAGGTAATACCCTCCCGATCCAGCTGGTGGGCAATACGCTCCAGATAGGTGGTGAACTGGGAGAACACCAGGGCCCGGTGGCCTTCCGGGATAATCTGCTGGAGGTGCTCAAGGAGCAGATTGGTTTTCGCCGGCGGGGTGGTAATGCGCCCGTCCACCAGACCCGGGTCGATAGCCATGCGCCGCAACCGGGTGAGGGAAGCCAGAATCGAAATGCGATTCGCATTCGGGTCATCGATAAGCCCGAGGATTTCCTGGCGTTCACGTTCCAGCTGCTTGCGATAGCGCTGCGCGTGGGCGGGTGCGAGGGGCACACTCAGCTCGGTCACGGTGCGGGCCGGGAGGTCCTTGGCCACCTCGGCTTTGCGGCGTCGTAACATAAAGGGCCGCACCAGGCGCGTGAGCAGCGCGGCAGCCTCTTCGTCATTAAATTTCTCAATGGGGTTCTGGAACTGCTCGGTGAAACGCGCGTGCCCGGGGAGCAGGCCGGGGCTGGTGAGGGCCAGCAGCGCCGCCAAATCCGAGAGGCTATTTTCCACCGGGGTGCCCGTGACCGCGAAGGTCCAGGGGCGGGTGAGCGCGGCGACGGCGTGGTAACCCACCGTGCTGGGGTTCTTCACTGCCTGGGCCTCATCGAGGATCACCCCGCCCCAATCAACCTTCGCGTACTCCGCGCGCTCCAGGCGCAGCAGGGTATAGGAAGTCACCACAATATCCGCGCTCGCGGCAATATTCGCCAGGGCCAGTGAACGGCGTTTACCCGAGCCGGTAATGGTGTGTACCCGCAGCTCCGGGGTGAAGCGCTCCGCTTCGCTGCGCCAGACCGGCACCACGGAGGTGGGAGCCACCACGAGCACCGGGCCTTCCAACTTGCCCTCCGCCCGTGCGCCGCTAATCATGGCGAGCATCTGCGCGGTTTTGCCCAGGCCCATATCATCGGCCAAGATCCCGCCGTAATGAGCCCTTGCCAGGTGGGTGAGCCAGGAATAGCCGGCTTCCTGATAGGAACGCAGGGTGCCCTGGAACGTTTCGGGAACCGGCACCGGCTCGCCCAGGTGATCAAGCTGGGTGAGCGCATCGGTGAGCGCCTGCGGATTGGCCAGCGCGGAAAGATCCAGGGCGTGGGCACGCGCCCTGGGCACGGAGATACTCTCGGGGGTGACGGTGCCGAGAGCTGCGGCGTCGTGCAAAAGCTGGCGCAGCGCATCGAAGTCGCTGCCCAGCGGGATCAGCACATCGCCGAGGATGAGGTGGTCGTGCCCGCTGGTCAGTGCCTCGTAGAGTACGTTGAGTGGTATCTGATGCTCGCCGACGTCGACGGTGATATTGAGGTCAAGCCAGTCGTTCTCCTCGCTCACGCTGGTGCTCAACACCGGGGCATCGGTCACGATAGTGAGATCGGCATCCTCCATGACGGTAGTGGTGATACCTGCCTCGCGCCAGGCCGGAATAACGACTTCGCGCAGGGTCTGATAGATGCTGAGGTCCAAACTTTGGGTTGTTAGAAGGTCAAGCGGTGGCAGCTTCGTGGCCTTCGTCCAGATTTCACGCACCGCGGTCAGCTGTTCCCGAGGCGCCTCATGCAGGAGACGGTGCACCGTCAGTTCCGTATAGAGGGATGTGCTCTCCGGATCTTCGGATTCGGCGGGGTTCTCACTGCCATCGGCCGGCAGCATGCGCCGCCCCAAGTACCACTCCAGGAGGAAAGCGCTGTGCCGATAGTGCGCGCCGTCCTCAGCGGAAGGGCGGCGAATAAGCGCGTGGAGATTCGGTTCGGCGAAGCGGTGCGGCGTGAAGGCGCCGTCGGGGGAAACAACGGGGATATCCTCCGGGAGTTCCGGGAGGAGATTGAGTTCAAAAACAGGAACATCCGCCGCCGGGATGGTGAGAGGATGGGCATCTTCCGCGGCTTGGAAAAGATAATCGGGGATCGTGGAGCGCAGGCGCCCCAGAATATAAGCACCGTCCTCGTAACTGAGGGCGAGAGGCGGGGTGGTACCCGCAAGAACTTCGGCGGGGGTACCGTTCGGCGTTTCCGGGAGTACCCGCAGAAGCAGGTCATTACTATCAGGTTCGCGGGCGGAAAGGCTCAACTGCACACCCCAGGGGTCATGAGCCAGGCGCAAGGGCTGATCAACATCACCGCAGTAAAGCTCAACGCCGGCATCGTGGACGTTACGCAGGTACGCCATCGCGGCGGTGCCGAGGTCCCGGAGGGAAATATTGGGGTTGGAATAGGGATTCCGCCGGGCTGCCTCGTACAAGTTCCGGAGCGCGCTGAGCTGGAGCGGGTCAAAGCCATCAGTATTGGCGCGGGAGCCGTACCGCGGCGCGATAGTGGACCACGCGGTACTCCGCCGCGACCATTCACCGTTGAGGTTGCGCTGCGCGGGATACAGCACTCCCGTAATTTTCCCATTTTCCGGATTGCGGCCGAGAATAAGCCCGAGGCCCCGCGTTTTCGGGGTGGATTGTGCCTGATGTAATACCCGCGTCAGCAGTGTGCGCCAGGATCTATCGGCGCAATTTTCTGCGCATATCAGCAGGGTTGCGAGGATATGTTTACAGTATTGAGCCACCGGGCAGGAACAATAGGCCAGGAGCGGGTCAGTATCTTCGATAACGACCTGGTAGGTATGCCCGTTGCCGAGTACGTGGGCCGTAATCTCCCCGGAGTCTTCGGAGATATCAAGGACGTGGCCATCCTCCGCGTAACGTTCCGCACGCGCGCGGGTTTGCGGTGAGAAATAAACCTCGTAGTCATCCAAGGTTAGCGCCGCAATCTTTGAACTTAGTGTGACAGCCATCCTTTAAGTTTAAGACGCATCCGGGGATGAGGAAAGTCCGGGCTCCTGGAGCTCAGGATTCTCTGTGTGCACCGGGTTTTCCGCGTGCTCCAGCTTCTGGGTGTGCTCCAGCTTCTGGGTGTGCTCCAGCTTCTCCGCGCGGGCATTCGCCAGGCGCGTGAGCGCCCCGAGGAAACGCGCCAGCGCAATACCGACCACCGCGATCACCACCGCGCCGGTCAGATACAGCAGCGGACCGGCAAGAACGGAAAGAATAGCCAGGATATTTTGCCACAGCATAGGTGCTCCATTCTGCGTAACTCCGCGCGATGGTGGACCGGCCGGCAGCCGGCCAGGTAGTTCACCACTCTACTAGTTCTGTGCATATCGCGCTTGCGAACCCGGCCGCGTCACGCCTCCGCCAGGCGTGGCGCGCGCTGGCGAACCTGCTAGCGAACCAGCCCCATCACCTTCAGGCCGGCGCGGTAGGATAGGTGCCACTTCCGCGGAGCCACCCCGCGGAGAAAGAAGGCGGAGCAGGTGAGGAATCGGTATCGTCACGCGGGTACCCTGGCGGTGTTACTCGGCGCGCTGCTCACGCTGGCTCTGCTCGCCGGGCTGCTGGGTAGTTGCGCGCTGGTCAAAGCCCCGGTGCTCGCCGCTCCGGTTCCGCGCCCGGTTACTTACGATAATTTTGGCGACGACGCCGTGGCCATCGTCTGGGACGACGATGCCAATCACCGCGATCTCGACGCCGAATTTGACGACTCTGGCATTGTGGACGGCCGGGTCCTGGCCGCGGCCTACCACCGCGGTGCCGGGCTTCCCGATTCCCTCAACGCCGCCCTCAATGAGGACCCGAAGGTCAGCGATGTGGGGCTGGGGGAGGGCCTGCCCGGGGCGGGCTACAACTTCCCGGGAATCCCGCAGGTGGGCACCTTCTTCCACGTGGTTCCCGGCACCACTCAGGTGATCCGTGGCTGCACCGGCGTGGTCCTCGATACCCCGGGGCGTTCCCAGATTCTTTCCGCCGCGCACTGCTGGCCCGGGGATGCCTACGCCGCCACGGTATTCGTGCCGCAATTCTCCATTATTGCCGGCACCGCCTATATTCCCCACGGTATTTGGCGTATCGACCCAGACGCCGTGGTCATCAACGACGCATATTACAGTGATGATGAGGATGCGGATCGGTACGACGCCGCCGTCCTCACCGCGGACCCGGACCGCTTCGGCAACCTCCTTGAGGACGTGACCGGCGGCTTGCCCCTTGCCGATGTGAGCCCGGAACAACCTGATATTGAGGTGATTGGCTACCCGGTGGCCGAATCTTTCGAGGCCGATAACTACACCTCCGCCTACCCGCGCCACTGCCGTAACTCCACCGAAACTTTCACGGAAAACGGGGTGGACTACTTCCATATTGAATGCGCCGGGATGCCCACCGGGGTCTCCGGCGGGCCCTGGCTCCAGCAAGGCGAGAACGGGGAATGGGCTATCGTGGCGATCACCGGCGGCGCGCAGGACGGCGGCGGCTATACCGATGATGAATCCGTGGGCGTGCCCATGGATAACCTCATCGCGCAGCTGCTGGAAGAAGCCCGCATCACCCTGGAGGATGCCACCCTCGAACCGGGCAACCCGGCCCACGAAGTCCTCGGCTACCTGGGCGGCCAGCCCGACCGCGCCGATGCCTTCACGGTGTGGCCCTCCGGGGCGGTCGCGCTCTACCTGGATGCCGGCAGCGGAGCGGAAGTCCTGCCGGCAGCCGGGGAAGAAACCGGCGAGCTCGCTCAATTAGATGCCGCGCGCAGTTTCCGTTCCGTACGGCTCCTGGGCGGGCGTGATCGCCGTTTACGTAACCTCCGCACCCTCGCGGCCGGGGACCTGGACGGCTCCGGCATGGCCGATATTCTCACCCTCGGCCGCGATGGCGCCCTCATCCTCTGGCATGACCCGGGGCTCTTCGGTCTGCGCCACCCCGAGCACCTCAACCCGCATCTTCCCCTCGAATTCACCAACGTGACCAAGATGAGCATCGCCGATGACACCCTCACCGTCACCAATATCGATGGCACGACGACGCAGTATGCGGATATCTCCCAGCAAGGTATCCAGCCCAAGCCGCGCACCTCATGACCTGGCTCGCACCGCTTACCGATTCAACCGTCTAGAATGGGCGGGGTGTGGCGGCGCGAGCGGCGTCGTCGTTCCTATCCATCATCTATCCCGCATCACCTGCGCTAACGAGGAGCTACTGTGATCCCCCCGAAGTTGAAACTTGTCAGTTCTGTGCAAGCCATTAACTGGAACCGCATCGAGGACGAAAAGGACCTCGAAGTGTGGGACCGCCTCACGGGGAATTTCTGGCTGCCCGAAAAGGTGCCGCTGTCCAACGATATTCAGTCGTGGAATACCCTCAAGCCGCATGAACAGCTCATGACCACCCGGGTGTTCACCGGCCTGACCTTGCTCGATACCATTCAGGGCACTGTGGGAGCGGTCTCGCTCATTCCGGACGCGGTCACCCCGCACGAGGAAGCGGTGTATACCAATATCGCCTTCATGGAATCGGTGCACGCGAAGTCGTATTCCTCAATTTTCTCCACGCTCATTTCCACCGATGAGATCGACGAAACTTTCGAATGGTCGGAAAATAACGAATTCCTTCAGAAGAAGGCGCAGATCGTGTTGGATTACTACCGTGGGGACGATCCGGAAAAGCGCAAGGTCGCCTCCACGATGCTGGAATCCTTCCTGTTCTACTCCGGTTTCTACGCGCCCATGTACTGGTCCGCGCACGCCAAGCTCACCAATACCGCGGATCTCATCCGCCTCATTATTCGCGACGAAGCCGTGCACGGTTACTACATCG
Organism: Actinotignum vesiculae; assembly: GCF_051267215.1. Lineage (NCBI taxonomy): Bacteria > Bacillati > Actinomycetota > Actinomycetes > Actinomycetales > Actinomycetaceae > Actinotignum > Actinotignum vesiculae. Next base: position 17,683 of record NZ_JBOZGG010000014.1, on the reverse strand, counting down.
GCTACAAATACCAGCGCGCGGTGGAGAAGGCCAGCAAGGAACGCAAGGCCGAACTCAAGGAATACACCTTTGAGCTGCTCCAAGACCTCTACGAGAACGAGGAAGAATACACCGCCAGCCTCTACGATGAGATGGGCCTGACGGAGGATGTCAAGGCATTCCTGCGCTACAACGCCAATAAGGCGCTCATGAACCTCGGTTACGAAGCGCTGTTCAACCCGGATCAGACGGCCGTCAATCCGGCGATTCTGGCGGCGCTTTCCCCGAACGCGGACGAGAACCACGATTTCTTCTCCGGGTCCGGATCCTCGTACGTTATCGGCGAAGTGGAAGATACTACCGACGACGACTGGGATTTCTAGCGTGCTTGCGCGCTCGCGGTGGTGCGTGACTAATTCCGCCGGGAAAAAACTGGCACCACGCCCCGCTGAGCGTGTACGCTAGTAAGGCTTGCACGGGTGAGCTCAGGTTTTCCCGGTGAGCATGGAGACGTGACTGAGTGGCCGAAAGTGGCACCCTGCTAAGGTGTTAGTCGCAATAGCGGCTCGAGGGTTCGAATCCCTCCGTCTCCGCTCTGTGATGGCGCGTGCCATAGATTTACCTGTGATTTCGCGGCCATCGTGCTTGTGTGTAACTGAAGTTTCATGAGGTTATAGGGCCGCGTGCCGCCCGCTTAAGACGAAGGAGTGCAACCGATGGCCACCACTATTCTCGGTTGGGGCTACGAGGGGAAAACTATCAGTGATCTTCTCGCTACATTGGAAGCTAACCGAGTCCATACCGTTGTTGATATTCGACTGACCCCCATCAGCCGCAAGAAAGGATTTTCTAAAACGCGGCTGCGCCAAGCGGTTGAATCTACGGGGACTCGCTATGTTCATATGCGTTCCCTTGGTAATCCTAAGGACAATCGGGCAGCTTTCGCTCATCCCGGAACTCCCGAAGCGCATGCCGCTCACGCGCGTTTCCGCAACGAAGTGCTCGCGACTCCGGATGCTCGGGTAGCCATCCACGAGATTGCCGACCTAGCGCATGACGGTGCGATCCTCGTTCTCTGCTTCGAGGCTAATCACCAGCAGTGCCACCGAAAACTCGTGATCGAGGAAACGTGCGCTGTTTTAGAAGAGTCCGAGCGCTTCGCGGCTTGAGCCAAAGATTCCCAACACCAGGAAGCTGTGGCGTTTGTGCGGAGCGGCTTGGTTGCCAACGATAATTCGTAGTGGAACGCCGGGCTTTTCCCGTTCTCTAATGAATTTCTTTTCGAATTCTTGCTGGGCGTATTCGATTGACGCCGTTGGCGGCCAACGGCGTTGCAGCGCTACCGCTTCCCAGTCCGTTATCGTCAAGGAATGGCGCGAACAACTCGGAAAATTGCAATAAAATTCAAGCCGGGCAACAAACCGCGGGGCTTCCAGAGTGAGCCCCTTGTTACCGAAAATATCTTCGTTCTTATATTTGCGCAGCGCAGCTTTCTGCTGTTCATTCCAGCCCGGGTGAAGCGATACTTTAATAGTTGGTGTTGCGCGGGGCGTGATAAGAGCGAGGGATTGCGCGGCCGGATTTCTCTTAGCTTCCGCCCGTAGTTCGCAGAGGGATTTGGTGGGAAGAGGGTCGAGATAGATGGCTCTCTCGTCCCACCCGGCAATAGGCTCATCTTGCGGTTGAGGATCCTTTTCGACCCGTAAGCTTTCTTCCCGGTCATCATCGTTAGGTGCGCGGACGGATACTCGAATAGTTTGATATTTCTTAAAGCGGTCGGTGCCGTCAAGATAACGGAAGGCGATAGGGTAGAGCCTTACCCAGCGAAGCGGATCGAGGGCGACTCCGGCAACGCACACGGTTTCCTTGTATTTTTCTGAGGGGATGGGAGCGGTTTTAACAACGACTAAAACGTCGATTTCTCGACCTAGCTGGTCCAGTTCCCTTGCTTTGCTGATATCCATGGGCGCGCCTTCACGTCGAAGATGGTGGTGTGAATAGAGGCTACAAGATTTTCTTGCCGCTAGGGAGAGGTATGGATTACACGGGGCTGGTGACCTAGAATTAGCGCAAAGATCGCCGGGTCTGCTCTTTGATGGGTAGGGTTGCCGAGGTAAACCGGAACCGGGAAACCGGGTCCTTTCATCCATAGAGGTGACTGAGGTCCTCGGAATCCTGCCCACCGAAGCTCAGGCAGCGCTTTTATTGGGACTTTCCCACCGCGGATGTAAAAGAAGTAAGGATAAAGCGTGGCTGGAAGCGTAAACGATAAATCGAATACCTATCCTGTAATAGAGCTCGCCAAGTACGTCCAGGCACGTGGCGATCAACAATCCCTCTTTGGCGAAGGTGAGGGCGAGGGCTACGGGCACTACCTTGGTATGTATGGCGATGCATGGGATCTAATCTACGCAATTAATGCGGCCCATTTTTCTAAGTGCTCTCTGCCAGAGTCTCTACTTTCAGCAGCTGTCGACGACATTCTCGACGAATTGACTTACGGGTCGTCAAGGGAGCTTAACCGAAAACTCGAACTGATTGGTTCCCCGATTCGTGTCCCTCTTATCCCCGAGGAAGAAGAGCCGATCATCGTAGAGATTTCTCCGAGCTAATCGCGCTTATTTTATTTCTTGCGGGCCGCACTCATGTGGGGAATTTTTATACCCAGTAGGTTGCGACGTGATGTCGGTGATTCCCGCGCGGAGCTTATCAATCTACGGTTCTGACTGTTGCATTATTATGCAGCAGAATATATCCTGAGCCTTGATGATGATCTACCCATTTTAGGGTACCTCCATCTTCGTTGAACGGGCGGACGGTCCCGGGAGATACGATTCAATCGCTGTAGCAGTTGTTGCAACATTTCCCGGGGCCGTTCGTTTGGTCTGTAAGCCTCCCACGGAACCCGAAGGGGCCGAATGCTTCAAAGAAATCGAAAAAGCCAAAGAGAAGGTGATTGAGGTGGAGATTAATATCGCGTTTGAAGAACTGAAGCGGTATGTCAAAAGCCATTCTGATTTCCCCGATTATCTTTGGGAGTGCCTAGACGGAGACCACGCTTCCGGGCAAGACGAGATCGCAATTGAATCTATCATTGCAGTATGTACCAATGACCTGCATTTACGTTTACCTGAAGACATTATTCAAATGCTGCGTTCCGTTGATGACGCTTACCTCCCCTTCTGGAATTATGTCGAACAAGCTGTATCGAAGAATCAGTCGCTACCCATATAACGCATAACTGCACCAATGTCACGAAGCGAAAATCCAGCATCGCCTAACCGGGCAACTGCCAGCAGAGAAGCGTCCCGAGTCTCGTATTACGCCTGAATCAAACGAGGCGAGCCTCCTTATCTTTTGATATCCTCCGCGAATTCAGGGGTTTCGACGGTGATGTTAACGGCGAAACTATCGAGAGGATCTCCCGTAATCAGCGCCGCGGCGTCCTTTGCCATGTCTTCAATATGATCAAGGCGGCGCGCCTGCGTGCCGTATTCCTTTCCGTTAAGGGCAAATTCGGCGACGCACCAATTTCCATCACGGGTAACCGTGGTATTTAGTGTTGTCACTTCTTGCTCCTTTCGAGAATCTTACGAGCGAGCCTTTCGGAGATTTCACGCCGGCGGGGAATCGGTTCGACCTGGTCTCCGATCTGCGCCCGCTTTTGTCCGATAAGGCTATACCCGTAGGGACGACCCGATCTTCTCAAGGAATATATTCAAGACGCGCCGGGAGTGGACAGTTAGCTCGCCACGGATGTCTTCAATCGGTGGAATGAGCTTATCGTCTGGGATTTTCACTCCGTAACGGCTCGCACCATCCAAAGCATAGATGAGGCACCACGGGGTTCCACCTCCGCCTTTTCCTTCAAGCCAGTAACCGTCATCTTTCGCGACGAGTTCCGGGTCTGCGTGTTCATTGATCCAATCGATGAGAATATCGACGGGAGACCAGGGAAGGTTATCGTCGTTGTGCAGCCCTTCTCGGTCCACGGTGTTTTCTCCTTACCTTACGTGTGATTATAAGTATCCGCGGCGGCTTCTTTTGCCGCACATTTACCTTCAGTGTAGACAGCCGGTCAGATCACCACCCGGGATCTGTGCGGAGAATAGAAAACCTGGGGGCCGTGCCGGTATCGGCGCGGCCCCCAGGTGCGTGGCGTTTAGCCTTGAGTTACCTAGAACTTTGGGTTACTTCGCACGCCGGCGCAGGGCGTAGCCGGTGGACAGCAGCACGGTCATGACGGCCAGAGCGCCCGTAGTGGCCAGGCCAGTGTGGGCGAGTTGCCGCGTCGGTGCCTTGCTTGGGGCAGGAGCCGGCTTGTTAGCCTCGGGCTTCGGCGCAGGCTTAGGAGCCGGTTGGGGCTTCGGGGCCTGCTGTTGCGACGGAGAAGTTGGATCCGCGGGTTGCGGCTGCGGATCGGGTGCCGGATCTGGATCGGGTTGCGGCTGCGGTTGAGGGTTTGGATCCGGAACAGGGTCTGGTGCCGGCTGAGGGTTAGGGTCCGGAACAGGGTCTGGCGCCGGCTGGGGGTCGGGATCGGGAACTGGCTCAGGATCAGGAACCGGTTCGGGTTCAGGCTCAGGCGCCGGCTCGGTCACATTCACCCGAACCACCGCGGAATACAGCGGCTTACCGGTGGCCGTATCATTTGCCATCATGATGACGCGGGTGGAACCCGGGGCCACCCCGGTCACCGTGCCATCAGCAAAGGTCACGATGGAGCTGGTGAGGGCGGGCTCGGCTGCGCCGTCGTCCCAATAATACGCACTCCACGTGAGCCCGCGACCGCTGAGATCGCCGTTCACATCAGAAATCCGCGCGAGTGTGAGCGTGCCGTGCGCGGGTACCGTGGCGTCGGCGAGCTCCTGCTGCGCAAAAGCCGGGCTGCTATTGCCAGCGCTGCTGCCGGGCACCACCGGGAAAACGGCGTTGTTATACGCGCCGGCCAACCGCACCGTGGAAATATGATTATTTTGGAAAGCGCTCCAGGCCACCTCGGTGATCGAGGCGGGCAGCGTGACCTCCGTGAGCGCATTGGCCTGGAAAGCCGCCGGCCCAATCTTCTGCATCCCCGCCGGGAACTCCACCGCGGAAATCGCATTGCGATCCAGGAAACCGTAACTCACCTCCGTGAGCGTGGCCGGCAGCGTAATACCGGTGATTCCCTTGCTGTGCATATTCCCCGTCCGGCCATTCGGCCCGGTCAGCGCGGTCACGCCCTCCGGAATAACCACGTGCTTGAGGTTCGTAATTTTCTGCAGGCCGGTATCGCTCAAACCGCGCAGCGTTGTGGTAGCGCCCTCGGTTTCAATAGTGAAATCCGCGGCATCCCACGTGGCAGCGGGAGCGGCGGTGGCTGCCGGCACCAGCGCCGCCAGCCCCATCATCAATGCCGTGCACAGTGCACCCACCGTGCCAACGAGTCCCTTTTTCATCCGATATCCTTTCGTGGTGCGGCTCGGGAGAGCCCAGAGAAACTCGGGTTACTCACCGCCACCGTACCGCGAAACGCGCGGAAATTCATCAGAAAATGAACCGGATTGCGTAGAAAATATTATTATCGCAGCTTGCGGCTGTGCGGGGCGCTTGTGATATCTAACGACGACGGCGCCAGCGTTAACGCGCCAGCAGCACCTCGAGGAGGGTGGCTACGCCGTCGTCCCATACCGGATCGGTCACGGCCCGCGCGTGCGCACGGACGTAATCGAGCGCCTGCCCCATCGCGACCCCCACGCCGGCCCACTCGAGCATGTGGATGTCGTTCCCGCCATCGCCCACGGCTACGGTTGCCCCGCGCGCGATGCCGAAATCGCGGCGGAGCGCCTCGAGTGCGCTCGCCTTGGAGATCCCGGCCCGCCCGGCATCCACCCAGCCAGAGCCAGAGGAGGAAGACGCCGCCCAATCCACACCCGGCATCTCGAGGCGGGAGAGGCGCGCCATGAGCTCGGCGGCTTCCATGCGCGGAACCACCATAATGAGGCGCAGGGCGTCCGGGACCACGAGGTCTTTGAATTTCACCCAGATGGCATTGGGTTCCAGGCGTTCGGTGGCGTACCCGTGCGCCACCCGCCGCGGGCCTTCCACCGGTTCCACCGCGAAATAGGCACCCGGGAATTCGCGGCGCATCGCATCGAGGGCACGGGCCAGGTCGGCTTCCTCCATGGTGAAAAGGTGAGCGAGGCGCACCGGCACCACATCCCCGCGATCCGTCATGGAGCGGACCGTGCGCACCTGCACCCCGGGAAGCTGCGCGTTACCGAGCAGCACCGTTTCGTTCCCGTTCGAGCACACCATAATGGTTTCGCTCACCCGCAGCATATCGAGCACGGGAATGGCGGATTCGCGCCCGCGCCCGGTGGCCACCACCAGGTGGGTTCCCCGGCGCAGGTGCTCCTGGAAAGCGGCGTCCACCCGCTCGGCAATAATGCCGTCCGGCCGGAGCGTGGTGCCGTCCAAATCCAGGCAGACCATAAGCTCCGGCCCGGCCGGCGGGGTCCCGGCGGCATCGAATGCGGCTCGCAAGCGCGCCGCCGTCGATTCCACCTGGATTTTCACATCGCCGCCTTCGTTACGCTGGTCGTTACTCTGTTCGGAGCGCCGAGCTGTTCAGCCTTCGCGCACCGGATAGTTCACCGGCTACTTCACCGGCTCGATGAATTCGCGCCCGGCCAGGCCGGCTCCCAGGTAGGGCCGCAGCGCCTCGGGCACGTACAGCGAGCCGTCCTTCTGCTGGTGGTTCTCGAAAAGCGCCACCAACCAGCGGGTGGTGGCCAGGGTTCCGTTGAGGGTGGCCACCGCGCGGGTTTTCCCGTCCACGCGCTCGCGCACATTGAGCCGCCGCGCCTGGTAGGTGGTGCAATTGGAGGTCGAGGTGACTTCCATATAGCGGTGCTGGGTGGGCAGCCACGCCTCGCAATCGAATTTCTGCGCCGCGGAAGAACCCAGATCACCGGCCGCCACATTAATAATGCGGTAGGGCAGTTCCATCTTCCCGATCATTTCGCGTTCCATCGCGAGCAGCGCGCGGTGTTCTTCCTCGGATTGCTCCACCGGGCAGTAGGAGAACATTTCCACCTTATTGAACTGGTGCACGCGAATAATCCCGCGGGTGTCCTTCCCGTAGGAGCCGGCCTCACGCCGGTAGCAGGCCGAATACCCGCAGTAGCGCCGCGGCTTACCGCCCAGCTCCAAAATCTCATCCTTGTGGTAGCCGGCCAGCGGCACTTCCGAGGTGCCCACCAGGTACTGGTCATCGGCACCCAGGTAGTAAATCTCATCGGAATGCTCCCCGAGGAACCCGGTGCCGGACATAATATCCGGGTTCACAATCGTGGGCGTGGTCATGAGCGTGAAGCCGTGTTCGGCTGCCTGATCAATAGCCATGCGGAACATTGCCATTTCCAGGTGCGCGCCCACTCCCTTGAGGTAGTAGAAGCGTGAGCCGGAGACCTTCGCGCCGCGATCCATATCCAGGGCCCCCAGGCCCTCCGCAATATCGAGGTGATCCTTGGGGGTGAAGCCCTCCGCCTCGAAATCACGCGGGGTGCCGATCACTTCCAGCACCTCATAATCATCTTCCCCGCCCGCGGGCACCCCGGCGAGCACCGGGTTCTCAATCGCGCGATTCGCGGCCAGGTAGGTTTCTTCGGCTTCCGCCGCGGCCGCGTCCAGCGCCTTGACCTTTTCGGCCAGCTCCTTGGCGTGGGCGAGCACGGCGGGGCGCTCCTCCGGGGAGGCTTTCCCCACGGATCGCGACACCTCTTTTTGTTCGGCCCGGGCGGCTTCGAACTCTTGCAGGGTGGTGCGGCGCGCATCGTCGGCGGCGAGCAGGGCATCGACGGTAGCGGGATCATTCCCGCGGCGGCGCTGGGACTCACGGATGGCTTCCGGATTCTCGCGAACAGAACGCATATCAAGCATGGATCCAGCTTAGCGCGCGGCGGGCGCGCCCGCGATCCGGCGGGCCGTGGTGGCCCGGTGCCACATATGGCCGACGTCGCGTGCCACTCGCAGCAGCCGCTCAATATCGCTTTCATCGCTGGCCCCGCGTTCGCCGCTTCCGGCACCGGGCTTGCCGCTGCCGGGCTTGCCGCTGCCGATGCCGCTCTCCGCGGGCCAGTTTCCTCCAGCCTCGCGGTAGCCGCGCGCCGCGGCCTCGTCCAATTCCGGATGGGCCCGCCACAGTTCGTGCAGCTCCAGGAAATCCGCGGCGGCTGGCCGCCACCCGAAGCGCCCAAAATCAATGACCCGCAGCTGGCCGACGGGCTCATCCCACAACCAATTGCGCGCCTGCCAATCCCCGTGCGTGGGATGCACGACGACGCTGCCCGGCTGGTAGCTCGCCAGGAAATCCTCCGCTTCGGCGAGCTTCTCATCGAAAGCGGCGGGCAGGATAACCTCCGGGGAAATGGCGGGCAGCGGTCCGCCAGTAAAATCAGCGGGCAGCGATCCACCCGGAGCGAGGGCGCGAATCTCCGCGATCCGCGCTCGGGTGCGAGTAAGGGCACCCTTGGCGAAACCGTGATCAAGGCGAGCTCCCGCCCCGTGGAGCAGCGCGAGGGCGGCCCCGGCCTGGTAATGCACTCGCGGGGATAATTCCCACGGGCTGCCCAGAACGTCACATCCGGGTAGATAGTCGAGGATGGCGAGCGGGGCGGCGTCGTCGTACCAGAGCAAGCGAGCCACGGTGCCGCGCGCCTCCAAAGGGCCGGTCCACGCGCGTGCGCGGGCTTCGCGCCCCACGCTGTAAGCAGTGTTCCCGGCGGTTTTGAGAATCCAGGACACCCCGGGGCCGCTGAGGTGAAGAACGGTGCTCTCGCGCTCCGGCCAAGAAAGGTCGCGCACCCGCACGGTATCCGGGCTGGTCAGCGCGCCGCCGGAATGCCCGTCGCCGGTCAGTGACCCGCCAGAACGCCCGTCACCTAAGGCGCCGCCGGTCAGTGACCCGCCGGTTAGCGAGCCGCCGCGCAGCTCCGCCCACGCGGCCGTAAACGCTGCATACTGCTGCCCGGTAAGCAGTGTTCGCAGTGTGAGCGGTGTGTGCAGCGGGTTCATGGTGCCTCGATGAATACTGGCTATAGCGGGCAAGCGCTTCCGTTAGCGGGTGACCCGGCTGAGCAGCGAGGCGACCCAGGTGCGCGCGGCACCGAAATCTTCGTCGGAAGTCCCGGCGTGCAGGCGCGTGACCTGCCGATCCGCGCGCGCGTAACTACCCAGGAACGTCACTTCCGGGCAGATGCGATGCAGCCCGACCAGCGCGGCCTGCACCCGCTCGTCGTGAATATGGCCCTCGGCATCCAGGGAGAAAGCGTAACGCCCCAGCTGGTCGCCGGCCGGGCGCGACTCAATACGCGATAAATTAACACCAACCGCGGCAAATTGTTGCAGCATTTCCAGCAGCGCGCCGGGCTTCTCCGAGGCCAGCCGCACCATCAGCGTTGTTTTATCCGAGCCCGTCGCCGGGGGAATCTCCCCGGGTTTACTCACTTTAATGAAGCGCGTGACGGCATTGCGATTATCGGCGATCTCATCGGACAGCGAGGCGAGCCCGTACACGCCGGTGGTGGGCACCGCGCAAATCGCCGCATCAAAATCCGCATCCGGATTTTCCGCCAGTTCGCGCGCGGCGGCGGCCGTAGAGGTCGCCGGCACGTGCACGGCATCGGTCAGGTGCTCGGTGATCCAGGTGCGGCACTGCGCCCACGCGTGCGGATGGGTGGCGACCCGGCGAATATCCGCGGCGCGCGTGCCGGGCCGCACCGCCAGCGAGAACGCAATCGGAACCAGCATTTCCCCGCGAATTTCCAGCGGCGAGCCGGCGGTGAGGGAATCGAGAGTGGCATTAACCCCGCCTTCCACCGAATTTTCGATGGGTACCACGGCGGCATCGGTCTGCCCGGCGCGCACCATCCGCAGCGCCGAGGGCACGTCCACCGCGGGCACGAAGGTGGCGGTGTCCTCGCTGGCTACCTGCTGCAAAGCGGCAAAGCAAAACGTGCCGCGCGGGCCGAGGAAAGAATAGCGGACCGGTTCGGTAGCGGGCGAGGATTGCATAGTGTCCTTTCGTGCGTGGAGATTGCGTGAAGAAATAGTGCGACGGCGCAGCTGGGCGGCGGTGCACCTGCCCGCGCTGTCGCCTGGTTATTGTATCCCGCCCCGGGGTGGGGCGTTCGGGGCGTCCGAAAGAGTAGGTGCTCGGGGTGTGTTAGAGGTGTGTTCGCAGTGCGCGGGGCGTGGGGGTGTTCGGGGCTTCTAAAAGTGTCGTAGGTGCCGAGTAGGCTGGTTCCATGCGGAATTCTCACGGTAATAGCCACGGCGGGCGCACGATGCGGCTGGCCGGGTTCTGGGCGGCGGTGCTTGCTGTTGTGGCGATGGTGGTTTTCGGGGCCACGCTGAGTGGGGCGCCTGCGTCCGCGCGCGCGGTGAGCTTGCCGGAAGCGCAGGGTGCGCCGGCGAGGCCGCTCGGCTCGGCAGCGCAAGCGGCACCGGAGCAAGCGCGCCCCACGGTGATGATCGGGGTGGCCGGGCTGCGCTGGGCAGATGTCGGTGAGGAAAGCACCCCGCGGCTCAGTGCGGCTTTGGCAGGTTCGGGCACGGATAATTCGGGCGGTTACGGCGCTGCGCTCGCCAATATTTCCGTGCGCACGGCCGCGCCCACCACCTGCGCGGCGGATGGCTGGGTGAGCCTCGGGGCCGGTGCCCGCGCGGCGGTCACCCCCGCGGCCAGCTCCTGCGTGGCGCCGGAATCCCTGGTTACCCCGGATGGTACGGTGCGTGATGCGGAACAGATAAGCGAAGAAAGCAGCGCCGCCCACTACCCCGTGGTTATGGGTGCGCTAGCGCAGGCCGTGGCTCCGGAGCGGGCGCTCGCGGTGGGTCCGGGCGCTGCCCTCGCCCTCAACCGCCAGGCGGAATCACGCATCGCCTACCGTGATCTCGCAGATGTGCTAGCGGATGGTTCGGTGCTCGCCGGGCGGGAACTCACAGTTATTGACGCGGGAAGTTTCGATGCGGCGAACGCTGCGGTGGAAAGTGACGATACGGGAAGTACTGGTGCAGAAAGCGCTGATGGAGGAAGCGCTGGTGCGGAGAATGTCCCCGTCGGGAGCCTGGCCGAGCTCGATGAACGCCTCGGGAATATCATCGCGCTTGTCACCGCGCATCAACCGCAGGCCCGCATCGTTATCACCACTGTGGCTGATCGTGCCGAGCGGGCCGAACTTGGTTTCTTCGCACTGCTGGAGCCGGGCGAAACAACCGCGCTCGCTCGCTCCACAACCACCCGCACCGCCGGCCTCGTTCAGCTCATTGACCTGGCACCCAGTGTGCTCGCCTGGCACAACGGCGCTCCCGCGCTGCTCACCGTAGATAGCGGTGGAAAAACCACGCTGGCCACGGCCAATGCCACCCTGCACGGCCAAGCACTCCGTGCTGATCTAACTGCGCAGCTGAGCCCGCAGTTCTACCTCCTGCTTGCCGGCCTCGGGCTGGTCTGTTTCGCCGTTATTGCCGTACACCTGGTTCGTTTCCATCGTTTCCCACCCGCAACAGTGGCAGCGGCTGCTGGCAGTTCTGCCGGGGCTTCAGTTCCGCAAGCTGCTACCGCGCCCGTACCCCCTACCCGGGCGGCAGCCCGCCGTGCCCGCCCCACCGGTTTCGCGCAGCTCCTCGCGTGGCTCGCGGCCCTGCCCGTGAGCGCGCTCCTTATCGGGATTATTCCGTGGTGGTCCTTCTCCCGCCCGCTACTTGGCTGGTGGAGCAGCCTGGCCGTCCTTGCTGCGCTTCTTGCCACCTGGGCGCTAGCCGGCCCGCGCCGCCAGGCCCCGGCGGGGGATCGTTGGATTGCCGCGCCGCTAGCACGGTTGGGAACACTCAGCGCTACCGTGATCGCGGTGGACGTCCTTGTCAGCACCTTTGGTGGGGGATACTCCCTCGCCAACACCTCGGTTATGGGATCCCTCCCCACCGTTGCCGGGCGTTTCTTCGGCTTTAATAACTCGGTCTTCGCTATCTTCGCTGTCGGCGCGCTTGCCGCAGCCGCCACCCTCGCCGCACGCATACACAGCGCCGGCGGCTCGGCCACACCCACTAACCGGGCAACCCGTATGGCTGGTTTCGCTGTACTCGCGGTGGGTGCGTGCGCCATCGCCCTGGATGGGCTTCCCGTTTTCGGAGCGGATGCCGGCGGGCCACCGGCCCTCACCCTCGGCTTCGCCTATCTCGCCTGGCACACCTGGGGAAAGCGTTGGACCTGGTGGCACACCGCGCTCGCGGCCATCGCCGGGGTGGCGGTTTCGGCCGGCCTGGCTGTGCTTGACCGTGCGGTGGGATCCACCACCCACTTGGGTAACTTTGTAGGCAGGGTGGAACACGGCGGGGCTGGCGCCGTCGTCGCCCGAAAACTGTCCCAAGCATTCTTTGGCCTGCCGCCCCTGGTGGCCGGTGCGCTGGGCGCCACCCTCCTCGTGGGAGTATGCATGGTGGTGTGGCTAGTGACCTCGGGGCGCTGGGATTTGCGGGCCCGGCCAGCAACCGCGCAGGTACATGCGTGCGTTACAGCCCATCCGCACCCGGCCGCTGCAACCGCCGCGGGCTTCCTCGCCCTCGGCTACGCCTCCCTTATTAACGACTCCGGCCTGGTCATCCTCGGAGTCGGGGTCGCGCTGCTCGCCCCCACCTTTGCCCTTGGGCTCATGCGGGCCGGGGAAAGTTCCTTCGGGGAATGCGCGGGCACGGATGCCGCCCAAGAACCACAAGAAAAACCGGCTGGCAGATAACGGCCAGCCGGGAAGAAATTCGCGGGATTAGATTGCGGAGGACGGAGCGATGCGGGCTCAGGAATGCTCCAGCACCAGCGCGCGATAAGGAGCGAAATGCTCGGTGCCGCTGGAACTAGCAGCGCCGCGAGATTCCACGGGTACCTTGACACCGTGGAAGCGGCGCGACCACACCGCCCGGAAAACATCACGATACTGCCCGGCCCGATGCAGAGTCCCAGCCACATCATTCCCGGTAGCCCGATGGCGGATATCGCACGGAATCTCCTGGAGAGTCAGGCCAGCCACCAGCATATCGATGGTCATCCCCACCTCAACGCCCCAACCCTTCGCGAGCGGACGCGCCGCATCAAAAGCCGCCGCCGTCATACAGCGCTGACCGGACAGCGGCTGAAGCGGAGACCAACCCGTAGCCCGCTCAATCGCACGGCGCCCCAAACGAGTCACAAAACCATGACCGCCCGCACCCTCCTGCGGAGGCAAAGCAGCAATCGCGCAATCAACTCGGCCATCCACAACCGGCCCGATAAGAGGAGCGCACTCAATAGCCGAATCGCCCAGATCCGCGTCAAGGAAAAGTAAATGGCGGGGCGGGCGACCCTCAACATCACGCATGCGGACCACCTTCGCCCCGGTCTCCATCGCCGAAGCCTTTCCGCGATTCACCGAATGGCGCACCACTGTAGCCCCGGAAGCGCGGGCAATAGCCTGGGTTTCGTCATCCGACCCGTCGTCAACAACCACCACGAGGTCCACACCCGGAAGCGCATACGCTGCGCGCACAGTACGCCCCACGTACTGCTCCTCGTCCTTCGCGGGCACGACCACCGCGACCTGACCGACTTTACTCACGGCATAAGTGTATAGGGAAAAACGGGGCCTTTGCTTACCGTTTCTATAAACTAGTGGAAGTTCACTAAAGACGGCTGGCTGAACGCGAGGCTACCTAAGCCGGGGCGCCGGCGCTGCTGACTGCAAGGTCCCCCAAGACCGGCGCGCGCCCGCGCCGCCTAACGCAAGGAAGCCTGGGGCCGGCTCGCGCCCGCGCCGCTTAGCGCAAGGTCACCTGGCGGGAAACCAGCCCGGAGCGGGCCCGCTTTTCTTCCGAGGTCAGCGGCTCGGTCGAAGCAATAGCTGCACTCAACTTCTCCGCGAACTTCGCCAGCGGCTCTTCCAATTCCTCCGCTTCGGTGCCGCGCGCCAATTCCCACACCGGGACCGACAATCCGTAGGCCCGGAACGCACCGATGAAGCGGGCGTCGTCGTCCCAACGCTCCTCGCCGGAGACGCGCAAACGCGCCAAACCGTCCAGCACCGCATCGCGCGGTTCGGGGCGCACCCAGCGCAAAAACTCGCGCGACATCCGGCACCAGTAAGCACCGTTCACGGATTCGATGCGCGCGGCGGGAACCATATCCGCGCGGGCATCACGCAAGGCCGCCTGCGATTCGGGGGTGGCGGCTTCCTCTTCCGTCATCCAGAAAGCCGGATCTTCTTGCAGTTCCAGCTCGGAGAACGAGGCCACAATATCCTGCAAGCGCGGGGAACCGGCCTCCGGCTGCGTGCCGCCCGGGTAGCTTTCTCCCGGCTTGAGCTCCAGACCGGCGAGCACACGCGTGGCAATATCCAAAGAAGCGTCGCCAGAATTCATAACCGTCTGCATCGCAACCAGGAGCTGGCCGTCCGTGCGCCGCAGCGCGCCGACCATATTCGGCAGCAGCGTGCCAAAAATAACCTTTTCGCTGCCGTACTCTTCGGTGAGGGTGACGGTCATGGTCGCCAGCGGCAGCAGATCGCGCATCGCCACCAGCTCCGCCTCGGCATCCAGCCCCTCAAAAGGCCGCTCAACGAAAGGAATAATCGCGCGCTTCTTCTTCGGGGTCGCCGAATCCTTCTTGCGGTTCTTCTTAGCCATAAGTCCTCGTCTTCTCGCTTCTATGCAGGATGATGCCGTTTACCCTCGAGATTCTACGTGAGATGCGGCCCGCGGGCGATGGTCACGTTAGAGTTGCGTTATGGATCTGCTCATAACGACGACGCCGCAGCTTGCCGACCTCACCACCTCTCCGGCCCTCCCCGCACCCCTGGCGGGCGAGCTCCTCGCCGCGCCCGCCGCGGATCCGACGGCGGTGTCCATTATCCGCTGGGTGGGAATCGCGGCGGTTGCCGTGGGTGTTGCTGTCATTATTTGGCGCTGGTGGGCGAATCGCGACTAAGGGTGCCTTGACTTTGCGCCGGTGGAGGCCGTTGCGGGCGCGGTGCTGCGATAGAGTGACGCTGTGCTTGCCTGCGGAGTTGGAATTGCTGTCGGTTTCGTTGTTGGTCTGCTCGGGGCCGGCGGCGGCATCCTCACCATCCCTATTCTCCTCACCATTTTCGGGCATGGCGCGCACCAAGCTTCCGCCGAATCCATCATTATCGTGGGGATTACGTCGTTAGTCGGCATGATCTCCGCGGCCCTGGCCCGGCGCGTGCGCTGGGCAACCGGCCTGATATTCGCCCTGGTGGGCATTCCAGGAACCCTGGCAGGAGCTTTCCTCGCCGGCGCGGTATCCGGGCAAGTCCTGGTGTGGTCGCTGAGCGCTCTGCTCGTGGCGGTGGCGCTGAGCATGTTCTGGCGCGCCGCGCGCTCGGACGGCGAATCGGGTGCGGACGGCGAATCGCACTCGGGCACCGCGCTGGAAAATTCGGACACTTCGGAAAAGCTAGCCGCACCGGGGAATCCGACCGCATCGGAAAACCCGCCCGCCCCCGCCCCACGCTGGCTCACCTACCTCGTCACCGTCCTGGGAGCTTTCGGCGCGGGAGCGCTCTCCGGCTTCTTCGGAGTGGGCGGCGGCTTCGTGGTGGTCCCCGCCCTCATCTTGCTGCTGCGCATGCCCGCCCGCTACGCGAGCGCCACCTCGCTGCTCGTCATGAGCATCAATATGGCGGTGGCCGGGCTCGGCCGCATCCCGCAATTCGCGGCCGGCCTCGATGTGGACTGGCTGGTCGTCGCGCTTTTCACTGCCGGCTCGGCGTTGGGAAGCATCGGCGGGGAAGCCGCTGGCCGGCGCATTCCTGATCGCATCGCCACCATCCTCTTTGGCGTGCTGCTTCTCGCGGTAGCGGCCGGCACCCTGGCCAGCGACCTCCTCTAAGTGGGGCGTGGGCCAGGAGGCGGCGTCGTCGTTCTTAAAACCGGAACGGGTGAGCACTGTTCACCGTGTAAACGGTGCTCACCCGCGTGGTTCTGGTGTTTTAGTCGACGACGCCGTACAGGCGGTCCCCGGCATCGCCCAGACCCGGCACGATGTAGGCCTTCTCGTTGAGGCCCTCATCGATGGAAGCGACGACGATCTTGACGTCCGCATCCTCGGGCAGGTGCGATTTCACTTCCTCCAGGCCCTGCGGGGTGGCCAGCAGGCACACGCAGGTGACATCCCGCGCGCCGCGTTCGAGCAGGTAGTTGATGGATTCGTGGATGGTGTGGCCGGTGGCCAGCATCGGGTCAAGAACAAAACACTGCCTCCCGGTCAGATCATCCGGGAGGCGGTTAGCGTAGGTGACGGCCTCGAGAGTTTCCTCATCGCGGCGCAGGCCGAGGAAGCCAACTTCGGCGGTGGGAAGGAGCTTCGTCATTCCTTCCAGCATGCCCAGGCCGGCCCGCAAAATCGGAACGACGATGGGCGCCGGGCGGGCCAGCTTCACGCCGGTTGTGGTAGCCACCGGGGTGGTGACCGTTACTTCGTGCACCGCCACATTCCGGGTGGCTTCATAAGCGAGGAGAGTCACAAGCTCCTCGGTTAGCTGCCGGAAAATTGCCGACGGGGTGGTTTCATCACGGAGGACAGAGAGTTTATGCGCGACCAGAGGGTGGTCAATTTCGAGGATGTGCATGCTTTAAGGATAGCGGTACCCGGCGGGCGACGCGCGCGGGCGGCTCGGCTTGAGGCTCGTGACACAGGCGGCTCGCTGTGGGGCTCGTGACACAATGGAGCCATGCGGGGAGATATGCGAGCCGATTCGCGGGGGAGTGCGGATGCGCCCGAGGACACGCCTGAGGATAGGTGCGGCGATATGCGGGCGGCGGAAAAGCTATTTATGCGCGAAGCGATGGAGCTGGCGGCACGGGCCGCGGCGGGTGGGGATGTGCCCGTCGGCGCGCTCGTGGTGGTGGACGGCGCCGTGGTGGCGCGCGGTTGGAATACCCGCGAATGCGAACATGACCCGGCCGGGCACGCGGAAATTATGGCCCTGCGCGCGGCCGGTGCGGCGCTCGGGCGGTGGCGTTTGGACGACGCCGACATCTACGTCACCTTGGAACCGTGCACGATGTGCGCCGGGGCGATGGTCGGTGCCCGGATTCGGCGGCTCATCTTCGGTGCCTGGGATGAGAAAGCGGGGGCGGCTGGCTCGCTGCGCGATGTGGTGCGCGACCCGCGCCTCAATCACCGCATCGAGGTGATCGGGGGAGTTCTGGAAGAAGAAACCTCCGCTCAGCTGCGGAAATTCTTCCGCGGATGAGGATGCGGGGTGGCGCGGCCCGTGGGCGGCGGGCGGCGAGCGGTGGCGCCAACTGGCGCGGCCCGCGGGTGACGGCGCGTTGGTGGTGAAGCCGGCCGTTGCTCCTCGAAGCTTTAACGTGATGTGCTCCGCATTGATTAGGTAAATTCGGGGTGCGCCGTGTAATCTATTCTGCGGTGGCGTGTCCGAGCGGCCGAAGGTGCATCACTCGAAATGATGTGTAGTTAATAGCTACCGCGGGTTCAAATCCCGCCGCCACCGCCATGGCCCGCATTGCAGGTTTCCCTGCGATGCGGGTTTTCGCGTCTCTGCCCACCGCGCGATAGGCGCGTAGGTGAAGCTTCGGGTTAATAGACAAAAAGTGGGTCTAATGACGGCGTGTCGTTAGCTCCCGATCCGGCCTTTACGGATGTTCAGAC
>NZ_JBOZGG010000013.1:0-76307 GCF_051267215.1 Actinotignum vesiculae | reverse complement strand
TCACCAGGAACCGTGACAACAACGTTGCCATCGGCGCCAATAGTGCAGGTAGCACCATTACCAGCTTCGCAGGTCGCAGTGTTCGGGATATCGCCGTTAGCCGGATCCTTCTCCAACGTCACGTCCGCACCGGGCTTACCATCACCATCACCCCACGCAGGGCAACCATTATTAGAAGCCGGCCCAGCCACATCCGGGCACTTATCCAAAGAATCTGGGACCGTATCGCCATCGGTATCCGGATCGGTGACGGTCACCTTGGAGGTGTCGAAGACCTTGTCACCATCCTTGATGGTTACGGTGATCTCGTCCTTATCCTTGGCATCACCAGGAACCGTGACAACAACGTTGCCATCGGCGCCAATAGTGCAGGTAGCACCATTACCAGCTTCGCAGGTCGCAGTGTTCGGGATATCGCCGTTAGCCGGATCCTTCTCCAACGTCACGTCCGCACCGGGCTTACCATCACCATCACCCCAAGCTGGGCATCCATTATTGGAAGCCGGCCCAGCAACCGTGGGGCACTGATCCCTCAGATCCGGAGTACCGTCGTTATCACCATCGGAATTCGGATCATGCACCGTAACCGGAGCAAGAAGAATCTTTTCACCCGTCGGTGTGGTCATCTTGACCGGGATGAGGTATTCGCCAGGTTCGGCTTCGCCCTTCTTCGGCGCAAGTGAGATGGTTCCATCCTCATTAACCGTCGCCCACGGCTGCTGACCAACCTTCACCTTAGCCTGGTCAACATCAGCAAGCAGATCTTCGGGAATCTTAACATTCTCCTCGAGAGGCGCATACTTCGCGTCTCGTGGCTTGGTGCCGTTCTCCTTATGGAGCGGCGAAGCAACAGTCTCGGTCGTGTCGAGGTCAACCGAGGTGTGCTTGTACTCCGGAGTGGGCTTCGCAGCGAACGCGTCCTTGGCTAGCGCAGTATCACGCGAACCCTCGGGATAGATTGTTGCCGTGTAGATTTCGTCATGATCGAGATCAGCTGGAACCGTCAAAGGACACGAGTTCACAACTCCAAGGTTCGAAGATGTGGAGATGCACTTATGCACCTCGTTACCTTCAGAATCCGTCCACACAATTTCGTGACCGCTCGAGGGAACAAAGCCAGTAGCCTTCGTTTCGACCGTCACGCCAGGAGCCGCAGGCTTAGTGGTCTGGTTGTATTCCACAACCTGGAAATCGCGATCCTCCATACGAAGAGCGAAATCTTGATCCCTAATATTGCTCATCGCGCCGTCGGTCGCATAGTCAACAACCTGGGCGCCGTATTGATACAAGTTATCCGGGAAGTTATCAAGGGCGCCCCCTACTCCAGCAGGAAGAACGGGAGCAACGTACATATATTCGACGTTAACGTGTCGCGACTTGAGGTTACCCTTGAGCCACGAAGCGCTCGCACCTTCGGGAACCGGATCGCCGTGTTGCCCAGCATTCACAATTCCCTTGTAGCTGTATGAGTCACCCCACAGGCCCTGGAACTGAATGTGATATTTACCCTTGGCATCCGTGACTGCGTAGGAAGTCTCGGCGATAGCGCTCTTCCCGGTCTCCTGCTCATACTTCGCCATAATTTCACGCTGCGCAGCTTTAAACTGCTCGCGAGTATAGCCGTTGTGATTCTTCTTCCATTCGTCGAAGAGTTTCGCAACTCCGTCTTGAACGTAAGCGCCGACCACTTTAACGCCAGGTACTGCAACATCACCAAAGCTGTCTTGGAACATGCGCACCGCCTTGGGCGCACCAAACACATTCCTCTGGTCATAGAAAACACGACCCGAAACCCAGCCACCGTTTTCTTGGTTGGTGGTTTCCTTCCAGGTGCTCTCATCCGGGAACATCTCGCTAATTTGCGGGCGCTCCTGATATGAAATATTGAAGTTCTCCGCAGCGGACTGTGGCCATGCATTCCACGTACCTACATAACGCTGCACCATCCCGTTACTAACAAATACGCCGTCGGATTCGACAAATGAATTGACGTACTTGGTTTTATCGGGGTTATCGGACCAAATACGCAAGCCTTGCCCTGCCTGAGCTTTCCACTCATGCTCGATACCAAGTGCGTCCGTCCAATTAGGGAGCTTGATCGAATACTTGCCATCGGCTTTAGTTTCGGTCCAATAGACCGGCGAGACAGCACCCTTCAGCTTTTTGTTTTTAAAATCAACCCACTGGGCATACACTTTGACGCCAGGTAGGCCCTCATCATTACTGTCAAAACTAGCGATACTGCCGCCTCGGTCATGGAAAACTCGGCCATATACCGAGCCTTTAATTTCACCGAGATTACCGTCTGACCGCTGTAGCTCATAGGCTTGCGCAGAAGGAGCGCTAAACGTCGGGGTGAGACTCAAACACAAAGCTGCAGCAGTGAGACCAGCCCACAGCTTCTTACGAAGAGATACCCCCCCCCGCTCGATTGCCAGCCGGAGCGAAAATGCCGGGTGCCGAATTAAGCGACCCCGTGTAGTGAGACATCTTTTCTCCATTGGTTAGATATACGGATATTTAGGAGACGGACGCCGTCACATAGGTAAAAATTATGAAAGTGATACACCCAAGTATCACCAAAACATAATCAGTAACACACCGTATCGCCTAAACATTCAAAATCGTAACACAACCATGAATATCCCCTTCGATATTTAGCAATACATCATCAACTATGCACATACCGCTTTGACCTGGGGCTTTATTGGGCGACCCCCAATGGATAGGGGGCTTTCCGCCCATCTTGCAGTCGTTATGCAACTTATTTTCCACAAAGTGTGTGGAACATAACCACCCGCCAGAACGCGAACTTGTGAATCATTATTCAATTTGCACATAGCCTCTTTGAGAGAATCAGTCTCACAGATATGAGAAAACTATTCGCGCGGTTTTCATAACAAGCGGCTATACATGCAACATCATCCGATCAGCATGCACATCCAGACCACATAACCATGTCGGCGTCTTAAACGCTTGCCGCTGCGCCCAGTTCGAGGGCTAGATCAAGGCGTTCGGAAACGTCGTACCAGAGCAAGTCTTCCTCAGCGAGTACC
Source organism: Actinotignum vesiculae (assembly GCF_051267215.1). Lineage (NCBI taxonomy): Bacteria > Bacillati > Actinomycetota > Actinomycetes > Actinomycetales > Actinomycetaceae > Actinotignum > Actinotignum vesiculae. The sequence goes on along the minus strand of NZ_JBOZGG010000013.1, from coordinate 73,251 downwards.
TCGAAAGCGGCCTCGTCATCAGGCCCTGCCAGCACGTAGGGTTCCATCTCTGCCCCATCCACGTGGATAGACACCACGTCGGCCCAGGAAAGCTCTTCGGAAAGCTCAAGGGCCGTGGGCAAATACTCCTCGGGGTTGGCAAGATCCCAGCATTTCTCGGGTGCCACCTCAGCGGCAATCACAACCCGACGCGGGCGCAGCCCGCCCCGCTCCGGCAGTACTACCCCGAACTGAGGATCAGCCTTCCCAGCAAACATCGCCGCGACAGCACGCAAAGAATCATCCGCGGCCGCGTTGAAAGCAATCGCCTCGAGATAGTCACGATCTTCATCATTCACTTCACGCGCCAGAGCCTCCGTTGCCGCGTGCACCACACGCCCGGAAAGCACGGACATCGCCACATCGGCAGGAGTAGCCGGAAGATAAATTCTCATGCGCCCAGTCTACTCACCGCCCCACACCCCGATAGTCCACAACAGCACGCGCCAGCCGCCGCACATCCCGACTCACCCTGCTGCGAGGGGCCACAGCCACCACGCTGGTGCCGGCTCGTTCGGCCTGTGCGTAGCGAGCGGCGTCGTCGCCCACCCCTATCACGGCGGGTATCTCACGCTCCCCGAGAAGCGAGGCGAAGGTAACGCGATCCTCCAGACCCGCGCGGATGACCACCGGCAAAGCCGCGCGGCCCAGCGCCCGGGCCCGCCACCACGCCTCCACTCCGCGGCGCAGATCCACCGGTCCGGCGCGGCAGGCCACCACCACGAGATCCGCGGCAAGAAGGGCACTGAGCGTCAAACTATCGCGCTCCCCGCTCGCCCCGGCACATCCCTCGCTACTCCGGGCACGCTGGCCTAGCTGCTCGTGCAGATCAGGCTGCTTCGAGCGGGGGAATCCGGCCGCCCGGATATCGGCTTCGTCGAGAAAAGCGGGCAGTTCCGCGGCACAATCAACGATGGTGATCTGTGCGAAAGGCCGGAGCTTATCCCAGAGCTCGCCGATACCGGGCCCGACCAGTTCACGCCAGCGGCCACCGCGATTGAGACCGGGGAGGAAGTGTAGGGTACCGCGCGGGCCGGCGCGCAGTTCCCGGACGTAACGCGGAAGCTGCGCCTCAAGGGCATCGCCGGCATGCAGGGCGCGGGCCACCCCGATGAGCCCGGCTGACTCCTCGCCCAGGTCCACGAGCTGCGCCAAGGACGGGGTGCGGGTATCCGCATCCGCCAGCAGCACCGCATGCCGCTCGCTCAACACCCAGGCAAGATCGCGTGCCAGGGTGGAACGGCCCGGGGCGCCCGCGCTCCCCCAGATGGCCACCAGGAAACCGGGATCGGCATGGGCACGCTCAGCAGAATTCGTGTGCTTCGGGATATTGGCACGTTTTCGGCGCTCAGGATTCGACCTCATCGCACCTCACCTACCAGGGTGAATGACGCGCCCGCCGCGAGCTCTTCGAGCGCAGCCCCGAGCTCGGCGCGCGGGATATGTACTTCCATCGCCGCCGCGCCCGCGAAATGGGTATCACTGGTCGTTCCCGCGAAAATAACCTCCCGGGAAATAAGCCGGGCGGGAGATTTTTCGCCGGTACCACCCGCGGCGGGAAGCGCCCATAGCTGGGCCGGTGCCCCGCGCGCCAGAGCGGTGGGAAGTGCACCGCTGACCGGCAGCATTGTCACCACCCGCTCGCCCGACATGCGTAACGCCGACTTTTCGACCAGTTCACCGGGGTAAATCGTGCGCCCCACAGTACCGGCCTGGCCTGCCGGGATATAGGCGTCGGCCAGCCCGGCCGGCACTTCCACCACTGCCAAAGCCGCCTCATCCAGCGAGGTGCCGGGCACCATCGCCTCAGTTGCCCGATAAACGGGAACGGTCACCGGGCCGCGCAACGCATACCCGCCCGCGAGCGCACCGGCAGCAATCAACGCCACCCCACCTGCCAGACGCGGATCTTTCCACCGCGCCCACGTTTTCTCACGCATCCGCCATCCTTTCCGATTGTCGCATTTGAGCGAACTTGACCACACTCGACCGTATGTGGCCGCGAAAACTCGCGACCGGGAGCGATGCGGAGTAACCGGAAACGACCAGAAATAACCACCACTTTAGCCTCCGGTCACGCCCGCTCGCGCCGTGGAGTCAGTGTGACAGGTAGCGTGCAACTCGCCAAGTCCCCATCCACAGCTTGTGGATATCCGGGGCATTCCTTGCTGTTTCTTACATGAGTTATCCACAGGGGAATGAGGCCGGGTGTACCCGGCTGATTAATAGTTGAGCCACACGGGACATTTAGTCATACCACCACGGTGAGAACCGCGTGCCACCCGCTCTTCATCACGAGCGGCGCACGAGGTTTTCGATCCTGACCGGTAACCCCACTGAAGAGGTTCACGATGTCGGCAACGATCAAAGCGCTGTTATCGGCGCTCGCAGGGCTCGCGTCCGCATTTTTCGCGGTCGCGACCGCCCGCTTGCATGCCCCGCCCGGGAGCGTCGCCCAGCTCACCGGGACTCTCACCGTGGGCATATGCATCGTCGCGTGCTTGGCATGCGCGCGGCTCACCCTCTGCTATTGCGCGGTTGCGCGCTTCGCGCGCGGGAAGGACGACGCCGTCACCCGCCTCGCCCGTCGCATCGGCGGGCGCCATTTCCGCGCGGCTCTCACCAGCACTCTCGCCACTACACTCGTGGCCATGCCCGGGGCACTGGCCGCGGAGCCGGATTCCGGCAGCGCTGTTGATATTGGCTGGGGCGGTGACTATTCCGCTCTTCTCACCTCACCTTCCCAACCCAGTCCAGATCCCACCGGGTTGTTCCGCGTGAATCCTGATGACTTGCTCGGTGACGTCTCGTATCGCGACGGTGCGGGTGGCTACTATCTGCACCCGCCGGCGCCATCTGCGGCATCGCCTTCGTCTGGGCCTGGCGAACTAAACGCGACGGGTATAGCAGATGCATCGGGCGAAGCGGATGCGCAGGATGAAGCCAAGGCGCCGGGTAAAGCGGACGCACCAAAAGAACCGGGTGCGCTGAGTTCGCCGGATGACCTGGCTGAATCTGCTCAACCTGCCAAACCTGTTCAGGCTGCTCAGCCAAGCAACCCGGGTAGCGCTCCCACCGAATCGTTACGCCCAACCGCGCGCAGCACACCCACACTTTCCCCGACCGAGATTTCACGGCTGGCTGCCCCGCTCCTCAACTCGGATCCGCAGCCCGCGGAGCTGCCGTCGGCAGGGCCTCCCCCGATTTATATTGTCCAGCTCGGGGACACCCTTTGGGATATTGCCGATACGCACCTCGGGGCCGGCGCGAGCGATGCGGATATTCTCGGCTATACCTATGCCATCGCCGCGGCCAACACCATCGAGGATAGCGACCTCATTTATCCCGGCGAACACTTTATTCTTCCGCCAGTGCGGGAGTAAGACTCACGCATCTGCTCCCACCACCCATGTTCAGTCCTGCCTCGGCCATCGAGGTTGATTCCCCTACCCCACGCATCTCTAGGAGGACCCATGTCCACTGCTCCGCATACCGAAAATACCCCCGGTGCTACTGAAACGACGGCGCCCGCCCATCCCGAACTGCAGCCCATAACCAGTACTGCGGGTCAGGATCTGCCTCCTCCCGAGGAAGTCGCAACGGAGAGCCAGTCAGGTTCGTGTTCCCATCTCGGGGCGGAGGAGCCGGAGATGATTCAGGTTTCTCGGCTCCCACCTGCACCGCCTCCGGTATTTGCGCAGCCGGATATGGATGAAATTGTGTCCACTCTGGATCAGGTTCAACTCGCGGAAGTTACCCAATATCGGGCGGTCACCCGCCACCCGCCGTTCCCGCCGGCACTCCACGAGGAAGATACCTGCGTGGCGGAAAACGCGCCGCCGTCCGCGGGTGGGCTCGTAGGCGAGTCCGCGGGCGAGCTCGTAGGCGAGCACGCGGAGCTACCCGACGCTCTGGTTGGCGAGCGCCCCGGCACCGACGCGGACCCCACAAACAGCGTGGAATTCACGAACGGTATGGAACCCGCCCAAGGCGTGGATCCCGTCGACGCCTTTGAACTAATCGATGATATTTACCTCACTGATGGCGTTGACCCTGCCGATGACTTCCACGCCATCAATGCTGAGAACAGCACCGATACCTACACAGCCATTCCAAGCGAATCCAAACTCCACCAATGGAACCGGCTCGCGCTATCCGCCGCGCCCTACCGCGATATGTGGCGTGAGGAGATGGCCACCCTCGATGATCCACTCCCGCCCGAGATCCGACCACCACATCGCTTCGCTGCCGGAATAATTATCTACTCCATTGAGGTACTGCTGGGCCACCGCGCGCCCGGGTATGTGCGCCCGCATCTCATCCCGGAAGTATTTGCCGCGCTGGTGCGCCGGGCCGGCCTGGCTATGCGCATTAAGGGGAAAGCACCCTGGCTGGGAAACCTGCGGATTTCCACGCTTAAAATAACGCATCCACGCCCACGCGTAGCCGAGGTCATCGCCTGCGTATATTCAGGTGAGCGGACCCATGCGGTTGCCATGCGTATGGAATTCCTCGCGGGCCGCTGGATCGTCGTCGCCCTGGAAATTGGGTGAACGGGCCGCACGGATAACAAAAACTATCCCGAAACGCGCACGCAGGGCCATTAGGCTGCAACGCAACCGAAACAAAACAAGTGCCGACCGGTCACGCACTATCACGCACGTGACCGGCCGGCACCCGTATGTCTCTCGCCTAACCGTTTGCGGTAGCCTCGCGGCCACTAACTAACGGCTCGCTGCGGCCTCGCGGCACGCTAACGAACGACCCGCTAACTAACGGCCTCGCAACCGCCTACCGCCGCCGCTTCTTATTCTGCTTGGCCGCGGCCCGGCGCTGCGCCCGGTTACCACCGCCAGCACCGCCCGCGCTGCCCCGGCCCCCGCGCGAACCGCCGCGCGCACCGGTGGTTTCCGTCTCCCCGGAACCGTCCTTCGCGGCCGAAGAATACGAAACATTCTGCTGGCGCTTCGGCTGCTTAATCCCGAGGGATTCCGCCGTCACGCGCTGGCCCGAGGCACCCTCGGCGCCTTCACCCACCGCGGCCTGCAAAGCCCGCTGCTGTTCCGCCTGCACCTGGCGCTGCTTCTCCTCCAGCAACTGGCGCTGCTGTTCCTGGGCGGCTCGCAGCGCCTGCTGGGAGGCGGATACCTGCTCGGCACTGCCCGCACCACTGGTGCGAATCGCCACCCCGGGGCCGGCCATACCCGCCGCGGTATTCCCCGCCACAGTCACCGGGCCGCTCGCCTGGGCTTCCACCTCCAGGCGCGCGGCGCGTTCGGAAGGAAGCTCAAACTTGAAGAGGTACCGGACGGTTTCCGACATGATATTGTCATTCATCGCCTGGAACATGCGGTAACCCTCGTCCTTGTATTCGACGAGCGGATCGCGCTGCGCCATGGCGCGCAAGCCAATACCTTCCTTGAGGTAATCCATTTCATAGAGGTGCTCGCGCCACTTGCGATCCAGCACGGATAGCACGATCTGGCGTTCCAGTTCGCGCATATTTTCCTCGCCGACTTCCGCTTCGCGCTCCTCGTAATGGGCGTGAATATCATCGGTAAGCTCGCGCTTGAGCGCGGTGCGATCCAACTGGGAGGGCCCGCCAATTTCGTCGAGGTATTCCTCCGCGGTGAATCCGGGGGTGTAGTAGCCCTTGAGGTCCGTCCACAGCGCGGAAAGATCCCACGCTTCCTCATTATCATCGGCGGTGTGGGCGCTGACCACGTCATCCACCACGAAGTCAAGGAAGCCCTGCACCATGGACTCCATATTTTCGCCCTCGAGGATGGAACGCCGCTCGGTGTACACCACGGTACGCTGGTCGTTCATCACGTCGTCGTACTTGAGGACGTTCTTCCGCATTTCCGCGTTCCGCGCCTCATTTTCGGTTTGCGCCCGCGAGACGTTCTTCGACATCTGCTTCGTTTCGATGGGAGCATCGTCGTCCATGGCGTAGCTGAGCATCCGCCCGGCCATGCCCTGGCCCCACAGGCGCAGCAGGTCATCTTCCAGCGACAGGTAGAAGCGGGATTCGCCCGGGTCACCCTGGCGCCCGCTACGCCCGCGCAGCTGGTTATCGATACGCCGGGATTCGTGGCGCTCCGAACCGAGCACGTACAGGCCGCCCAATTCGGCCACTTCTTCGTGTTCGGCCTTGACGGCTTCCTGCTGGCGTGCCAGTTCTTCCGGCCAGGCCGCTTCGTATTCTTCCGGGGTTTCTTCCGGATCCAGGCCGCGCGCCGCCAGCGCATCCACCGCGCGATGTTCGGGGTTGCCGCCCAGCATAATGTCAGTACCGCGGCCGGCCATATTGGTGGCCACCGTGACCGCGCCCTTACGCCCGGCCTCCGCCACCACGCGCGCTTCCCGCTCGTGCTGCTTCGCGTTGAGAACCTGATGCTCAATGCCTTCACGGGCGAGCAAATCGGACAGCTCTTCGGAAGCTTCCACCGAGGCGGTACCCACCAGGACCGGCTGGCCCTTTTCGTGGCGTTCCACAATATCTTCCACAACCGCGCGCAGCTTCGCGGCACGGGTGGGATAAATAAGATCCTGTTCGTCCTTGCGGATCATCGGCTTATTCGTGGGAATGGGAACGACGCCGAGCTTGTACGTCGAGGCGAATTCCTCAGCTTCGGTTTCTGCCGTACCCGTCATGCCGGACAGCTTGTTGTACAGGCGGAAGTAGTTCTGGAGGGTGATCGTGGCCAGAGTCTGGTTCTCCGCCTTGATCTCCACGCCTTCCTTGGCTTCAATCGCCTGGTGCATGCCTTCGTTGTATCGCCGCCCGGGCAGCACGCGCCCGGTGTGTTCGTCCACGATCAGCACTTCGCCGTTGAGCACCACGTAATCGCGGTCCCGCTCGAAAAGCTCCTTGGCCTTAATCGCATTATTCAGGTAGCCGATAAGCGGAGTATTGAGGGATTCGTACAGGTTATCGATACCCAGGGCATCTTCCACCTTGTCAATGCCCGCTTCGAGCACACCCACGGTGCGCTTCTTCTCATCCACTTCGTAATCGGTATCCCGGCGCATACGCAGCACCAGACGAGCGAATTCGCGATACCACTTATTAGCATCACCTTCGGCCGGGCCGGAAATAATCAGCGGGGTACGCGCTTCGTCAATAAGAATGGAATCAACTTCGTCAACGATAACGAAATTATGCCCGCGCTGCACCAGCTCACTGGTACGCCAGGCCATATTGTCACGCAGGTAATCGAAACCAAATTCATTATTGGTTCCGTAGGTAATATCCGCATTGTATTGTTCGCGGCGCTGTTCGGGAGTTTGCCCGGTGAGAATACACCCGGTGGTCACCCCGAGGAAGCGATAGACGCGCCCCATAAGTTCAGACTGGTAAGAAGCCAGGTAATCATTAACCGTGACCACGTGCACGCCCTCACCGGTGAGCGAGTTGAGGTAGGCGGGCATGGTTGCCACGAGCGTTTTACCTTCACCGGTTTTCATTTCGGCAATATTGCCCAGGTGGAGGGCAGCGCCGCCCATCACCTGCACATCGTAGGGGCGCTGGCCGATGGTCCGCACCGCCGCTTCACGCACCGTGGCAAAAGCTTCGGGAAGGATAGCATCGAGGGTTTCGCCTTCTTTCAGGCGCTCCTTGAAGCTATCGGTTTGCGCGCGCAACTCCTCATCACTCATCGCCGAGATATCACTTTCGAGCGCATTGACCTGCGCGGTGATGTTCTTCAGCTTCTTCAGCGTGCGGCCTTCGCCGGCGCGAAGGATACGATCAATCAAGCGTGCCACTTCGTCGAGCTCCTTACCGTGGGCATACGGATGCAATTGTACGGGGTAGAAGCGTGCCCCGCCGCCCCTCTTTCACCATTAGCTTTGCGTTCTTCATTACGCTCAGTTTTTCACCAGCCTAGTACCAGGCCTTCGCGCGCTTCTTTGCGTGGTTGCGAGCATAGGTACGACGACGCCGCCATCCCGCCTCCTAGGCCGTGCCTGTTAATCTAGGCCGTGCGCGCCACCACCGAGCGCGCATATTCCGCGAGGGCATCCCGCACCGCCCCATTCTCCAGGTCAGCAATGGCGGCCACCGCGCGCCCGGCCCATTCCTCGGCAAGCGCCCGGGTTTCTTCCATCACCGAATGGTTGCGCAGCACGCCGAGCACGGTATCAAGGCGCTGCCCGGCCAGCTCCCCGCGGTCCAATTCCGCCAAAATCGCTAGCCCGGCGTCGTCCAAAATCCCCGCGGCGGCGCGTTCCCGCAACAAAATCGTGGGCATGGTGTCCACCGATTCGCGCAGGTCCGTGCCCTGTTCTTTACCGGTTTCCTCGGAAACGACGTCGATATAGTCATCGGCGATCTGGAAAGCGATCCCCACGTTTTCGCCGAATTCTTGCACCTGGGCGGCAACGTGAGCATACTCCGCCTCCCGGCTCCCGGCCGCCGCATACACGCCTTCACGCGCGGAGGCCGCAATAAGCGAACCGGTTTTCCCGGCCAGAACCTCCAGGTAGTGCGCCCGCGGGGACGCCCCGTGCCTGCGCCCCACGGTTTCCAGGAGCTGCCCGGTGCACAGGCGCCGAAACGTTTCCGCGTAATCCTTCACGGCCCGCGGCCCCAAATCCGCCATCATGGAGGAGGCACGCGAAAAAAGAATATCTCCGGCCATAATCGCCGCGGAATTCCCGTAGCTGCGGTGCGCGGCCGGCACCCCGCGCCGCAGCGGAGCTTCGTCCATAACATCGTCGTGGTAGAGGGAAGCCAGGTGGGTGAGCTCCATCGCCACCGCCACGTGCTCGACCCGCTCGGATTCCGGCTCCGGGCCCAGATACCCGCAGAGCAGCGCCAGCGCCGGCCGCATCCGTTTCCCGCCCGCCTCGGCAAGATACGTGGTGATCGGGTCCACGCGCAGGTCACCAAAATGCGTGGCCGCGTCCAGCTTTTTTTCGACGACGCCGAGCCGCTCCCCCACGCGGGTGAGCAGCTCTTCGACAGTCAGGTCTTTCACGATAGCCAATCCTAGCTTTCCGATGGTGCGCCGGCCCGCGGCCCGGTGCCTCAGTGCGCCGCCGGCAGGGTAGCGCGGTGCAGCGCAACGATCCCGTTGCACATATTACGGTATTCAACGTCGCGCCACCCGGCCGCGTGCAGCCAGCCGGCTAGAGTGCGTTGATCGGGCCAGTCGATAATCGATTCCATGAGGTAGGCGTAGGCCGGGCCATCCGAGGATGCCAGGGCCGCCACCCGGGGAAGCACGTGGCGCAGGTAGCCGTGGTAGAGGGTGCGGAAAGGCGCGCAGGTGGGCGTGGAAAATTCGGCGATCACCACGTGCCCGCCCGAGCGCGTCACGCGGGCCATTTCTTGGAGGGCTCGCATGGGATCGTGAATATTACGCAGGCCGTAGGAAATAGTTACGGCGTCGAACGTATTATCCGCGAAAGGAAGATCGCAGGCATCGGCCTGCACAAAACGCAAGTCGGGGTGGCGTAGGCGCGCAACCTCGAGCATCCCGTCCGAAAAATCGGCGCCCACCACGCGCGCCCCCACCCGGGCGAAATGCTCGGTGGAGGTGCCGGTCCCGCAGGCCAGATCGAGGATCTCCATCCCCTCGCGAATACGCAGGGCTTCGGTGACGTAGCGGCGCCACAGCCGCACCTGCCCGAAGCTGAGCAGGTCATTGCTCAGGTCGTAGCGCGGGGCGACCTGGTCGAACATTCCGGCGACGGCGCGCGGATCTTTACTGAGTTGTGCACGTGCAGACATGCCCTCTATTCAACCAGCTTGGGCGTATTTGGCAAGAGTGGAATTCTATCTGGCTGCGCAGCCCGGGCGCAGTCGCGTGTGCATCCGCGCGCAGTCGGCTGCGCATCCGCGTAAAGTCCACGTGCACATCCGCGCAAAGCCGCCGGGTTGGCGCGCGCCCCACGGGACCTCAAACCGGCGAATTTCCAACGGGCGGCGACTAGACTGAAAAAGAAGTCACGAATTGAGGAGTCATCATGTCCCTGCCCACGCCCATGCCAGCTATGACACCGCCGCTGCTGGCCGATGTGCGCCGCGATTTTGGCGCCCGCACCTGGATTGTGGCTCTTATGAGCCCCGTGATCGCGGTGGTGGTCACGTTCCTCATCACGCTTTTCTTCGCCTGGCTCGGCCTGCGCGGCATGGGCGAGCTCGATATGGGCGGGGTGAATCTTAGTGACGTGCTCACCGCCCCGAAGTGGGCGGCCCTCACCCTGCTGCTGGCCCTGGGTGGCACCGCGCGGGTGGTGGCCGAGCCGAATCTTGTGGATATGAGTTTCTTCGTTCCCGCCCTCACCCTCACCCTCCTCATCGGCCTCATTATCTACTTCCTCAACCAGTGGGTAGGCCGCGGCAAGCGCAATTCCACCCTGCTGGTTTGGGTCCCGGCCTGGGTTTCGGCCGGGGTGCTAGCGGCGATCGGAGCCGGGCTGGCCGCGTTCATGCGGGTGGATCTGAGCCCGGGCGGAGCCGTCATGGGTCAGCCCATTCCGCCGCTGGCCCTGCAGGCCAGCCCCCTGTTCACCGCACTCACCTGCCTCCCGCTCGGGCTTTTCGCCGCGGGCTTCGGGCGCATGACCACGGTGAAATCCACCCCGCGGAACCGTTTCACCCTCACGGCGGCCTCCTCTATTCCCACCTACGCGCACGCGGTGCGCCTGGCCTTCACCGCTTTTATCCTGGTGAGCTGCATTTCCGCCCTCGCTTTCGGTATTGACCTCATGGTCCGCCAGGATGCCAAGATCGCGTGGCTCCTCCTGGCCTTCCCCTTCTTCCTCACCACCGGAGTCATGACCATGTTCGGGGCGGTGGGTGCGTCCTTCGCGGCCGAGTATGACGCCAGCGGCCTGGGCATGGGCGTGAACGCCCAGGGTGATACCACCTTCCTGCTCTGGGATAACCTGGCCACCGCACCGACCATCGTTGCGCTTATCTCCATGGTGCTGGTCCTCGTGTGGACGGCCTACCGCTGGGGCCGCTCGCGCGATCCGCGTATGGAATTCGGTGCTATTGCCTGGACGGTGATGCCCTTCGGTTTCGGAGCCACCACCGCGGTGATCTGGGGTATTACCCGCGGTTCCGCCAAGATGGCGGCGCAGGGCATGGACCTGGCCAGTGCCAGTTACGACCTGCACTGGTACCTCATTTTCATCGGGATTGGCCTGGGCCTCGTGGTGGAAGCTTTCTCGCGGCCCTTCCGCACCCGCCCGCCCGAAACGATGGCTACGGGCTACCTCACTCCGCACGCCTCGGATATCCCGCATCATCCTTCCGTTCCCGGCGCCCCGGGCGGGGTGCCCCTGCATCCGGAGTATCCGGGTACCCCGGCCGCGCCGGCGCCCCAGCAGCCGCAGCCGCCAATGCAGGCCCAGCCGCCGATGCAGGCCCAGCCGCCGCAGGCGCCGGCTCCCCAGCCCGAGGACCGGCCGTAAACCCCAGCGCGGGCTAGGTGATGCGCTCGGAGCGTTCCCCTCGATTAGAATAGGCGGCCGTGGCAACTGTTACTGATTGGCTCGAAGGGGCGCGCGTTCGCACCCTTCCCGCGAGTGTCTCCCCCGTTATCGCCGGGGCCGGGATCACCCTGTGGGAAGGCACGCTGTACGGCCCGATTCTTGCCCTGGCTTTCGTGCTCGCCCTGCTGTTGCAGATCGGCGTGAATTTCGCGAATGACTATTCCGACGGCATCCGCGGCACCGACGATCACCGCACCGGCCCGCCCCGCCTCACCGGCGGCGGCACCGTGCGCCCGGGCGTGGTGCTCGCGGTGGCACTCACCTGCTTCGGCCTCGCGGCGCTCGTGGGGCTGGTGATTATTGCCTGGTGCGGGCAGTGGTGGCTGATCGCGGTGGGCGTGGGCGCGCTGTTGGCCGCCTGGTTCTATACCGGCGGGCGCCACCCCTACGGCTATATGGGCTTGGGCGAAGTCTTTGTTTTTATTTTCTTCGGTTTGGTCGCCACCGCCGGCACCGTTTATATCCAGAGCGGCACGGTTCCCTGGCAGGCCTGGGTGGCCGGAAGCGCCGTCGGCCTTATTGCCTGCGCCATTCTCATGGCTAACAATATCCGCGATATTCCCACCGACGCCGTCACCGGGAAACGCACCCTCGCGGTGCGTCTGGGTGATACATGGGCGCGGCGCGTCTATGTGCTCATGCTCGCGGTGGCGATGGGCTGCGGCGTCGTGCTGGCGTTCACGCCGAGCACCCACCAGGCATCCCTCCTCCTCTACCTCCCCGCTTTCGCCATTGCTGCGCGCAATAGTTGGCGGATGCTCAGCCGCGGCTCGTCCCGCGCGCAGGGGCGTGCTCTCATCCCGGTCCTGAAAACTACCGGTATTACCGAGCTTGCTTTCGCACTGGCGGTGCTGGTCTCTTTCTGGGCCAGTTCGCTCTTGGTCTAGGTGCCTGCAGCCTCCGCGCGCTAGCGACTAAGATGGTGGTATGGCCCGAGTAATTATGGCACTTCTTGCCGTCAGCATCTGGATTTACGGCATCATTGACGTCATCCGCACGGACACCACCCGCATGCCCGGCCGACTGCGTAAGCCGGCGTGGCTCGCCCTCACGGTTCTGGTGCCGGTCCTCGGGTCGCTGCTGTGGATCGCTTTTTCTTTCCCGGTCAAGTTCCCGCAGCAAAATATTTCGCTCGGCTCTTTTGGCCGGGGTCGCTCCTCGTCGCAGCGGCGCCGTCGCCCCGTTGCGCCCGACGACGATCCGGACTTCCTGTCCCGTTTGGACGCAGAAAACCGTTTCCGCGAATGGGAGCGGCAACAGAAGGAGAACGACGCCGCACCCGACGCCGCATCGGACTCCCCCAGCGCCGGTGAATCGAAAAACGCGGGCAGCCCGGAAGCGGGCGGCGCGCAGCCGGATAATCCGCATAATCCGGAGGAACCTGAGGGCCGGCCGGCATCCCAGCCGCCCGCGCAGGATTAACCCGCTAGTTTCTACGAGCCGCTCAGCCCCGCCAGTCCGGCGGGGCTGTCTCTATCTTCGCGTCTCGCCTAGTCTCCACGGTTTTCGTCCGCTGCGGAAACGCCCGGGGTAATATCGCGGGCCCGGGCCAGCAGCTCGGCTGCGGGTTCGGCGTAATCCACCGCCACCAGGCTGGTGCCCTGGAAGGTCAGCGAGGTCACCGAACACAGCGCGCACTGGCGCCGGCGCGGATCATGAGCGAGGGAACGGCCTTCCACGAAAGAACGCAGCGTCCAAATCGGAAGCTGGTGGGATACCAGCACCGCTTCGCCACCGCGAGCCGCTGCCAGCCCGCTTCGCACCGCATTCGTCATGCGCGCGGCAATATCCGTATAGGGTTCACCCCAGGAGGGCCGGAAGGGGTTGATATACCACGGCCAGAATTTCGGGGAGGCCAGAATCCAGCGATTCCGGTTGACATTGATGCCCTCGAAATTATTACCTGCTTCGATGAGGTTGGCATCGGTGCCAATCTCAAGATCGAAAAGTTCAGCGGTAGGGGTGGCAGTTTCAATAGCCCGCTCCAGGGGTGAAGACATCACCGCCCGCACATCGCGACCGCGGAAGAAATCCCGAACACTGCCGGCCATCTCCCGGCCCAAATCAGTGAGGTGAAAACCGAGTTGGCGGCCGTACAGTTCGCCGCTGGGGTTATCCACCTCTCCGTGGCGGACCAGGTGAACAACTGTTACGTCAATCATGATGCCAGTCTACGGCACCGGGAGCTGCCGGCCGGACCCCAAGCCCCCTCGCTTGGAAAATTCGCTTGAAAAGCTCCCTCCGGCCGGCGCGCCCGATTACCTACGTGCCCGAGCGCCTACCAAATATCGGCGGCGTTGCCCACCAGGCGAGTGCACAGCTCGCCCATCTTGAGGAAGTCATCATGACCGAGTTTGTCCACGAGGTGAGCGCGAACCGAGATCACGTGGGTAATGGCCGCCTTTTGCAGCAGCTTGAAACCTGCATCCGTGAGCGTGCAATCCACCCCGCGCCGGTCATGCGCATTGGCGGAGCGTGCCACCAGGCCGCGCGCCTCCAAGCGGCGGACGGTGTGGGTGAGCCGCGAGCGCGAATGTACCATCACATCGGCGAGAGTCGACATCCGCATGCAGCGATTTTCCGCCTCGGACAGGCGGGCCAGAACGTCATATTCGTTCAATGACAGATTGTGATTGACCATGAGTGCGTGGTTGAGCGCCTCTGAGGTCACGGCTGTCGCGCGCAGATACGCGCGCCAGGCAAATTGTTCCTCTTCAGAAAGCCAGCGAACTTCCGCGGCCATGAGATTCATCCCTTCGTCAGGCACGATGTCACGTCGTGACATTAACGGCAACTCACACGGAGTGTGCGAGTCTTCATTACGTCGTTGCGCCCGCGCCGGACGCAACACATCCAGCTTGCGCCGGATGAACGATGACGCCACTTCTCCTCTATTTTCCCACGCGGGAACACAGGAGCGAAAGGCCTTAAGTGGTGCTCGTAGCGCGGTACCGCGCGCAGCACGCCCGTGCCTGGCGAAGCGCCGTCGACCACAGCATCACGTGAAGTATACCTTTGTACGAACGCAACTCAGAGTTACATTCTCTTTTTAGGAAGGCTACCCTTACCTAGGTAGTAATATTGATAAGTATTTTTGCCCGAATTGTCAAGGTTTGCTCGATAAGCATCTCATGAATATGTGAGCACTTTCACTTGTCCCTAAGCCTCGATACCACGGCGTTAAAACAAACGATAAAACAAAAAGGCCCGGACATCCGGGCCCTTCCGCACGCGGGGAACTACTTCTTGTTCCGACGCTGGTGGCGAGTTTTACGCAGCAGCTTACGATGCTTTTTCTTCGACATACGCTTGCGGCGCTTCTTAATAACGGAACCCACAGGCACCTCCAAAACTAGATCGCGGGGAATCGCCCCGATGGAACATCACAGTATCTTACCGGCCCGCGCCCGCCTATGCGTAGCGCGTGAATCAGAACACGGTTAAATTCACAACCGCTCCGGGCCTGCCACCGTTTCTAGCGACCCTTTTCGGGCAACCCTTTTCGGGCGACGACGCATCGGCCACGGACCGCACTATTCCCCGACCGCGCGCTGTTGCGGGAGGCTATTTCCAGACAGGAGTGCTTCGACAGCGCTGGCGGGTACCCGGTAGGAGCTTCCCACCCGCACGGCCGGCAGATCGCCGGCGTGAACCATGCGGTAGACGGTCATCTTCGAGACACGCGTCAATTCAGCCACTTCCGCGACGGTGTAAAACTGCGGAGACGAAGGCATTTGCATCTGGTTCATCCCATCATCCTGGAGTAATTTTTTGCCACATCGGCAACAGCTACAGCAAGGATATCCCATATTCTCAGCATTCACAGCATTTTCTGCATGTTATGTGCCGCTTTTCCGTGAGGTACGTGGCAGGGGAATATACTACGGAACAGGTACGCGGCGTTTTCCCTGGCCGCAGCCGCTAGCTCGAGGACCCGGAGGACGCCCATGGCAGCACACCCTGAGGTGGCATCCGCGCGCCTGAGCTGGCGTGATCGTTTGGCGGCCGTGGGTGGACGCGTGGATCGGGTGGCGCGGGACCGGCCCGCGCGCCTGGCGCTTCTTATTTTCGCGCTCATCATTTTGTTCCTCACTGCCGCGCTTTCTTTGCCGCTGGCAACCACCACGGGGAAGAGCGCGCCGTTTATTGATGCGCTTTTTACCGCGACTTCCTCTGTGTGCGTGACTGGCCTGGTGACGGTTGATACCGCGACGTACTGGTCGGTATGGGGCCAGCTTTTTATTTCTTTCGGGCTCATTGTGGGCGGCCTGGGCGTGATGACGCTGGCCTCGATCCTGGGGCGGGCGGTTTCCCGGCATGTGGGGCTCACGCAGCGCATGCTCACCGCGGAGGAGAATCAGTCGAGCCTGGGCGAGGTAGGTACGCTGCTCCGCGCGGTGATTATTGTGGCGTCGACGGCGCAAGCCATTTTGTTCCTGGCCCTCCTCCCTTTCTTTTTGCGCAATGGCGAGGCCCTGCTTCATGCTCTCTCGCATTCCTATTTCATGGCGGTCTCCATCTTTAATAACGGTGGCTTCGTGATCATGCCGGAGGGCGTGAGCCCGTATGTGGGGCAGTGGGCGCTGACTATCCCGATTATTTTGGGCACTGTTGCCGGGGCTATTGGTTTCCCGGTGGTTTTGGATATGTGGCGTAATCGTTCACGCCCGCGTAAATGGTCGGTCACCACGAAGATCACGCTGGTCACCTATATCAGCTTGGCGGTGCTCGGCGCGGTTTTCTTGGCGGTGCTGGAATGGAATAACCCGAATACCCTGGGTAATTTGGCGGTGGCCGATAAGATCAACGCCGCGCTCACGCTCTCGGTGGATGCGCGTTCCACGGGTTTGACCACGATTGATGTGGGTGCGATGGGTGAAACATCGTGGATCCTCCTTGATTCGCTCATGTTCATTGGTGGCGGTTCGGCTTCCGCGGCGGGCGGCATTAAGGTGACGACTTTCGCGGTGCTCTTGCTGGCGATCCGCGCCGAGGCGCGAGGGGACCGCGATACCGAGGCTTTCGGTAAGCGCATCCCGGCCGAGGTGTTGCGCTTGGCTATTGCGGCAACGTTCGCCGGCGGGATCATGGTGGTGACCGGTTCGGTGGCGCTGCTTCAACTCACGAATTTCACTTTCTCGGAGATTCTGGTTGAGGTGATTTCCGCTTTCGCTACCTGCGGTTTGAGCACGGGGATCACCGGGGCGCTACCGGCCAGCGCGAAGTTCGTGCTGGTGCTCCTCATGTTCTTTGGGCGCACGGGCACGATGACGCTCGCTGCCGCTTTGGCGTTGCGTTCACGACGCCGCACTATCCGGCTGCCCGAAGAGCGGCCGATTATCGGCTAAGCGGGCAGGCCGCTCATCCGGGGTTACCTACGTGAGCTTCGGCGCTTGGTGCCGGCTGAGCCGCCGTCGTTCCGAAAAATGCTGCGCAAAGAGGAGAGGAACAAAAGCACCGCAACCACGACGGCCGGGGCGATAGCGTTCGGGGTTGCCGGCGGGAAAATACGGTTGAGGAGAGTCACCGTAAGAAAAGCGACCCCGCCGCCAATCGCAGCCACCACCAGCGCCTTCATAACGCCTACCGCGAGCGCACGCCAATCCTTCATAACATCCCCCACCTACCCGGATTTCCATTTCCTTGAACACAGAATTTCAGTGCTGCCTTTAGTCAAGCCGATCATTGCTTGGCATGAAAAGCGGGATGCTCGAAAGGGGCATATCGAGTTCCCTAGCAACGCTCATGAGTTTGCCGGCCAAAACTGGCCATACTAGCTCAACAACATCAGCATGCTGAACATTTTCACGAGACACTTGGTTACCTATACGCACCCGGGCTTTAACATGCGAAGAATACATCTGTCTTCCAGCGTCTTCAGCCATAAGACCCATGGTCACATCAACGAAAACAGTACCCTGAAATTCTCCCGCGAGTTCGAGAATTTTGGAGTCAATCTTCATCTTGCACTCGAGCGTATCGGGGCGAGTCTCCAAGCCTCCGTTAACTTCACCGGAGACTTCCAAAAATCTCACTTGTTGCACATCATCCTTGAGTAACATATTCAACCCCCACGTCAGGAACCGACTCATCAATAGTTTCAGTCCAGCTGTACGAGTAATCACGGTCAAGATCTTCAACCGTGTAAGAGATGGCTGCGCCGATAACCACAGCGTATAGCTGAAGAGTATGAATCGTTGGATTAGTTATGCCCGACTCCAGCTCAGAAACCGCAGATTGCGTGGTGCACATTCTGCTTGCAACAGTTTCTTGAGAAAGACCTTTGCGCATCCGTATGGCTTTAAGTTCGCGCAGTAGACGCCGCCTACGGGCCGCCTGGAGGCGTGACCTCTCACGAACTACGAGCAGTCTTTCTTCCATCACATCCCCCTCCATATCGGATATATACGATACACATTTACTCTAGCAGTTGTATCCATGCTTCACCACGCTCTTGAGCCAATGCGATACTTGCGTTTTGTTCTTCCTTCCACCGCGGGCCTGCGGACTTGACAGCAAGACAGAGAGAAACAAGCCCTTCCCATTCTTCAGGCTCGCCATAATAGATCCTCACATGGAACGTCGCTTCCCCAATAGGAAAAGAACTGAGCAGACGTATTTCCGCGACTCCTGGCCGGCTCTTACAACGAGTTACCGCCTTGGACTCAAGGTCGCCAAACGCAGCGGAATCGAGCAGTTCCTCAATTTCACCAGCTAGGTACATAGCGGTATTCATACCAGCGCCCTCACCTCCAAAAAGCTGGAGGATGGTCGCGAAGTCTTGAGAGAGCCAACACCCCGGATCATCCCATCTAGCTTCAATACCCACAGACCCAGGCCCGGGGTGAGCCCAACGGTAGGTATGCGTCACAATGTCGCGCCCGCGATTGGCGCGAGTGCGTAGCGTGCCTTCCTGTGCCATAACGAACTTGTACATGCATTCATGGTCGCACGGGCTTACGACATGAATTTTGGTGCGGAGCGTTAGACTACGAGCCAGAGATATTGTGACCGGAGAAAGGGCGGCTATGCCGGATACGCGCGACGAACAAGCCATCCTCGTGGTGGGGCTGGGGCGTTTTTCGACCGCCATCGCTACCACGCTCGATGATTTGGGGCGTGACGTGCTCGTCGTCGAAAAGAATCCCGATACCGCGCAGCGGTGGAGCCATCGTTTGCGGGTGGTGGAAGGGGATGCCACCAGTATGGAGGTGCTCGACCAGGTGGGCGCGGGGGATTTCACCGTGGCCGTGGTAGGCGTGGGCACCTCGCTGGAGGCTTCCGTGCTGGTGACCGCGAATCTGGTTGATCTGGGGATTCCGCAGATTTGGGCGAAGGCAGTTTCGCGTGCGCACGGCCGTATTTTGCGGCGGATCGGCGCCCATCACGTCATTTATCCGGAGTACGACGCCGGTACGCGCGTGGCACATATGGTCTCGGGCAGGATGCTCGACTATATCGAGATGGAGGACGGTTTCTCCATCGTGAAGATGCGCCCGCCGCGGGAGATTCGCGGTTTCACCATCGCGAAATCGCGTATCCGTGAGCGTTTCGGGGTGCGGATTATCGGGGTCAAGGCGCCGAATCAGCCCTTTGAATACGCCACCGAGGACACCCTCATCGGGGCAGATGACACGATTATCGTGTCCGGCGATACCGAGCTATTGGAGGAGTTCGCCAACCGGCAGGGGTGGATCCCGGCGGTAGGTTCGGCTCGGTAGCGGGCTCAGCTCGGTAACGGGTTCGGCTCGGTAGCGGGCTCAGCTCGGTAGTTATTCGGTAGGGATTCGGTAGCGACTTTTAGCTCGCGATTTTTATGTCGTAGGCCCCCTCTAGGATGGTGGCATGGCAAAACAACCGGCAACCGTGTACGAATGCAGCGAGTGCGGGTGGTCCACCGGCAAATGGATGGGCCGCTGCGCGCGGTGCGGCTCGTGGGGCACGCTCGATCAACATAGTCCGGCCGCGCCCTCCGCGGCTCCGGCCGCTTTAGCGCCCACTTCACCGGCGCAACCTATCACCTCGGTACCGGCTACCGCCGCGCGGAAAATCCCCACCGGGGTATCCGAATTGGACCGGGTGCTGGGCGGCGGTTTGGTTCCCGGCGCGGTAATTTTGCTTGCCGGGGAACCGGGGGTAGGCAAATCTACCCTGCTCTTGGATGTGGCGGCGAAGGCCGCGCGGGCCGCGGCACGCTCGGGGCGGGCGCCGGTCCTCTATATTTCCGGGGAGGAATCCGCCTCCCAGGTGCGTTTGCGTGGGGAGCGCATCGGGGCGATGGATGAGCATCTGCTCCTTGCCTCGGAAAGCGATATCGGGCGGGCCCTCGGGCATATTGAAAACGCCCGGCCTTCCCTCCTGATCGTGGACTCGGTGCAGACCTTGGCCGATGCTGAGGTAGCGGGAACCGCGGGCGGACCGGCGCAGGTGCGGGCTGTTACCGCGGCACTCGTGAACGTGGCTAAAACACATGGCCTGCCGGTGGTGTTGGTCGGGCACGTCACGAAAGATGGTTCCATTGCCGGGCCGCGCGTCCTGGAACACCTGGTTGATGTGGTCTGCCAATTTGAAGGGGATAAACACTCGCGGCTGCGCTTGGTGCGCGCGGTGAAGAATCGGTACGGCGCTACCGATGAAGTCGGGTGTTTTGAGCTCACCGAAAGCGGTATTGTGGGGCTACCCGATCCTTCGGGGCTGTTCCTTTCCGCCCGGGATCACACGGTGCCCGGCACCTGCGTATCCATGACCCTGGAAGGGCGGCGGCCCATGCCGGCGGAAGTCCAGGGCCTGGTAGTTCCTTCGTCCGGGCGGCCGCAGCGCACCAATTCCGGGGTGCTTTCCGCGCGGGTGGCCATGATGGTCGCGGTGCTGCAATCGCGCCTGGGCTTGAGCTTGGATCAAAAAGATATTTTTGTGTCAACGGTGGGTGGGGCGCAGGCCAGCGAACCGGCCGCGGATGCCGCGATTGCTTTGGCGCTGGCATCGGCCTATATGGATCTGCCGCTCGCTCCCGGGGTGATTGCCATCGGGGAAGTGGCCCTCACCGGGGAACTCCGCCCGGTTACCGGGCTCCCCCAGCGCCTCAATGAAGCTGCCCGGCTCGGTTTCACCCTCGCCATTGTTCCCGAACACACCGATAGCTCGAAACTACCCGAGGGGATTCGGGTGCAACGCTGCGCGGATATTCGAGGGGCCCTGGAAGCGGTGCTCCCCACCGGGTAGGCGGTGCTTCCCACCGGGTAGGCCGCCAAGGCCGGGCATAGATGGCGTAGGCACAGAAAGAAAATGGTACCTGCGCGGCGGGCCCGGCTAGTTCGCTGGCTCAGAATCCCCTTCCGGCGCGGGCGATTCGGCGCCTTCTCCGCTGCCGGCTTCCGGGGCGGGTGCTGTTTCTTGGTTCTCGCCTTCCGCACCATTTTCCGCGGCGTTCGGCTCCGCGCTGGGCGCCGGGCTAGCATCCGCGCTCGGTTCGGCCCCGGCCTCATCATCCGGGCGGGCGGGCTGCTTGCCACCCCCGGTAATCAGCTCAAAGACGGCGGTAGCGGGAGAAGCTGCGCCGTCGGCAAAAATAGCTTCCGCCTTGTACGTGCCCGGTGTGGACAGCGAGCCCGAGCTGCCACACCCGGCGCCCTCGTTCCCGCCCGGCCACGTCACCGTGGTCACGGCGTCCATCCCGCGATCCAGCAGCAAACGGCGATGCTCATCCCCGACCTGGCACGCCGCGGTATTCGCCACCTGGTGCCCGCCGGACGTAATCGACACATTGAGATTGCCCCACCCGGCATCCACATAACACGGATTCGTAGTCGATTTATTCGTCAGCTCCACCGAGAAAGACACCGGCGCGCCCGCACCGCGTTCGTTATTCGTCACCCGCATCCGCAGCATATCCGGAGTGCAGGCCACCGGCTCGTAGAAAGTGGTCGGGACCGCAGCCTGGGCTTCCGCGTGCTCCTGAGAACGCGAGGCCGCAAACTTAAACGTCACCACCGCGCCAATTACGATCGCGAGCGCGGCAAAAATCCACAGCCAATGCTTCGGTTCCAAACGCGCAAAAATCGAGGTCTTTTCCCGGACCCGGCTCTGGGCGCGCAGGCCGGCCGGTGCTGGGCGGCGCCGGCGGGTAGATGCCTGGCGCTCCCGGCTAGTGCCCTGGCGGGCGCGGTCCTGGCCTGCGCGTTCGCGGGTAGTGCGCTCTCGAGTGGTTCGTTGTCCTGCGCGTTCGCGGGGAGAGCTCTCCCGAGTGGTCCGTTCCCGGGCGTCGCGCCCCCGATGCACTTGCTCGCGGTCTGATCGCTGCCGCTTTGCGCGTTGCTCACCGGAGCGTTGCCGGCTTACGTGCTGCTGGGCTGAACCTTGCTGATCTGCACGTTGCTGACCGCTACGCGACCGGCCACTGCGCTGCCGAGCCGCCGGTGCACTCGCCTGGCGACCGCGCTGCCCGCGTTCCGAAGGTGCCGATTGCGCCGAGCGCCGCGGCCGCGCAGCCTGCGCCGCGCGTTCCGAGCCCCGTTCCAAGCCGCGCTCTTTCCCTCGAACCGAGCGCTCACGCTGGCTTTCCCCGCGCCTCACTCGCGCGGTTCGCCCAGCCTGATCCTCGCGCCGCTCGCGGCCACGCCGCGGCGCACCACCCGTGTGCCGCTGTGGCGCGCGGCGCTCTCCGCCCGTTTCTTTCACGGATCCACGGTACCAAAACGTGCATAATCCCCGCGTTTCCGGCACACTACAGATAATGCTCAAGAATCTTTTAAGGTGGTACGACGGCGCAGCGCGGCCACTACCGTGGCGCGCGCCCGGCACCTCCCCATGGGCGATTCTGGTATGCGAAGTGATGAGCCAACAAACCCCCGTCGCCCGGGTCGCGCCCGCCTGGCGAGCCTGGCTGGAACGCTGGCCCACCCCGGCCGACCTCGCCGCAGCCTCACCCGCCGATGTGCTCATTATGTGGGACAGACTCGGCTACCCGCGCCGAGCCCTGCGCCTGCGCGAATGCGCTATCACCCTGGTCGAACGGCACGGCGGCCGCGTCCCGCGCACCCGCGAGGAACTCCTCGCCCTGCCCGGCATCGGCCCCTATACGGCCGACGCCCTCCTCGCCTTCGCTTTCCAGGAACGCTCGGTCGTCCTCGATACGAATATTCGCCGGGTGCTCGCTCGGGTGTACGACGGCGCCGCTCTGCCGCCCGCCCATCAAACAGTTCGGGAACGCGAGCGGGCCGCTGTGCTTGTTCCCGCGGACGGCCCGGGCGCAGCACGCTGGAACGGGGCTCTCATGGAGCTGGGAGCCCTGGTGTGTACCGCACGCGAACCGGCCTGTTCGGGATGCCCGCTACGCGCCGAATGCCGCTGGCTAGCTGCCGGGAAACCAAAGAATGCCGCCCCGCGCACCACCCAGAAATTCACCGGGACTCAGCGGGAAGCCCGCGGAAAAATCATGGCTGTCTTGCGCAAGCGCCGCGGTGGGTGCAGCCGCGCTGACTTGGTGCGCGGAAGCAAGCTGGCTGAGGAGCGTTTTGCTCCCGCCCTTGCCTCGCTCTTAGAGGACGGGCTCGCCCAGGAAAGCGAAGGCCGCTACCACCTACCTATCGCCGAGAGCGTGGCCGCCGGGGTGGCCCAAGTCTGAGGTGCCGCCGGAATCGGAGTTGACACCGCAGTGGCTGGAGCCGGGGTGGCCCAGAACATCAGCTAGAAATACTGCGGTATCCGCGATGACGCGGCCCGCTTCGGGCAGAAGCCGCACCCGCTGGAGAAAAGCGTGCATCACCCCGGGAATAACCTCGAGGCGTACGCGCACCCCGCTCGCCTCGAGGTGCGTGGCCAGCGCCTGACTATCGGCCAGCAGCGGATCGCAGTCCCCCACCGCGATGAAAACGGGCGGGCAGCCGCGCAGTTCCGTGTGTAGTAGCGCGATATCCGGGGCCGTGGCCCGCTCGGTGGGCGAAGAAAAATAAAGGGAGTCGTAGTAGGCGCGATCCGCGGGGCTCATTCCATCGGAGGTATCACCGCCATCCGCAGTATCAATATCGCTTGTAGCATCCGTATTGCATGCGGGCTTGCCCAGCGATTCGCAAGCGGCAGCGGCTGCGTTGGCCACGGCAGGAGCGGGCAGGCCGTACTCGCCGTAGTACAAAACAAGCGCAGCTATCCGCTCGGTAACCGGCCCCCGCGCGAACCGCCACCAAGTCCCTAAGCTCAGGGTTGCCCCGCAGGAATCCCCCGCCAGCACGATAGGGCAGTCGGGAAAGCGGCTGGCCAGCTCGATGACCGCGTCCTCGCATTCCTCGGATATGCGCGGGTAGCGTGCCCCAGGCGCCAAGGTGTAATCCACGCTCACCACCGCGGCGTCGGTAGCGGCGGCAAGCTCGCGGGTGAGACGGTCGTGGGTGGCCGGGCTGCCCACGCAGTAGCTCCCGCCGTGCAGATACACGATGATGGCCGAACTAGCGCCCGCCGGGAGCTGCGTCGTCGTACCTAATTCGGTAGGTGAAAGCGCGCCGCACCCCGTGGGCCGCGCATCCTGCCCGGGCGAATAGACCCGCACCGGGACCGGGCCGTGCCGGGTCGGAAGCGTATCCGCGCGCCACGCAACCTCGGGCCCGCCCTCATTCCACCAGCGGTGCTCGGCTTCGTAACGCGCCTGCATGGCGGCGGGTTCCCCGTGCCCGTGATGCGGGAGGGCGAGCCGGGCGTCCTGCGCCAAGGCCGCCCGCATCGAGGCCGATAATCTCACGTCCGAGCTAGACATAAAGTCATCATAAAGGCCCGAACCGCCCCGGTACGATGAAGGAATGCCTTGTAGCCCCGCGCTGCTCGCCATGCCGAGCCAGCTTTCCGCAGTCCTCACGAATAAAAGCCTCCTCGCTAATACCTCCCTCCTCACCGGTACCACCTTCACGCCCGTGCCCGACGCGGTCGGCGGCCAGCTGTGGCTTTCCGCCCTCCTGGCGGCACTCCCACTCCTGGTGTTCTTCGTGCTCCTCGGGGTGTTCTCCGTCGCCACGCACTGGTGTTCCCTTATTTCCCTCGGCCTGGCCCTGGTCATCGCCGTGACCGGTTTCGGGATGCCCGCGGACCTGGCCGGACTCTCCGCCCTGCAAGGCGCGGCGTTCGGGCTTTTCCCCATTTGCTACATCGTGATTATGGCGGTGTGGCTCTACAACCTCACCGAGAGTTCGGGGCGCAGTAAGGACGTGCAAGCGGTTTTCGCGGCGCTGGGCCGCGGGGATATGCGAGTGCAGACCATCCTCATCGGTTTTATTTTCTGCGGCCTCATTGAGGGACTGGCCGGATTTGGCGCGCCGGTTGCCATCAGCTGCGCCATGCTGTTGGCCATCGGCCTGCCCCCGGTCAAGGCCGCGCTGGCCACCATGGTGGGCAACGGCATCAACGTAGCCCTGGGCGCCATGGGCATCCCCCTCACCACAGTGGCCCGCATGGGCGGGGTGGCTGATCCCATGGACGTGGCCGCGGTAGCCGGGCGGATTATCCCGGTGGTGGCCGTGGGCGTGCCCCTCCTCCTCGTTTTTATCGTGGACGGCAAACGCGGGGTGAAAGACACCTGGCCGGTAGCCCTCACCGCCGGCATCGGCATGGTCACCGGGCACGTCATCGCCTCGAATTTCATTTCTCACGAACTCATCGCTGTGATCGCCTCCCTCCTATCCTTCGCGCTCACCGCCGTGCTGCTTACCCGCTGGCGCCCGGCCCGCACCCCGGCCGAATTCGCCAGCGCCCCCGCGCGTGAGAAAATCTCCGCCAGCCGGGTATTCCTGGGCCTGCTCCCCTACCTGCTGGTTGTGGTGGTCCTCGCGGTCACCAAATTGTGGCGGGTCACCGTTCCGGGCACCACCGGTGCGGGCTGCGCGGCCAGCGCGAGTGGAGCTGCTGGCACCGCCGCCCCGCGCCGCATTGAATTCCTGGCCCAAACCGATATCAGCTTCGGCTGGCCGGGCCTGCACGGGCACCTGGTGGACCAGGCCGGTAACGCACTGTCCACCACCACCTTTACGTTCAACTGGCTCTCCTCCCCGGGGACGATGCTGTTCCTCACCGGAGTGGTGGTCACCGCGGTGTACGCGCGGTGTTCCTCCGGCGGGCGCTACCCCTATTCCTTCCGCACCGGCCTGGCCACCCTGGGTGCCACCGTGGCAAACCTAGCCGTGACCGTGGGAACGATTGCCACCATTATGGCCCTCGCCTACGTCATGAATTTCTCCGGCCAAACCCAGGCCATCGGCGCCTTCATGGCCCTGGCCGGCACCGCTTTCGCGGCGCTTTCCGCTTTCCTCGGGTGGATCGGCACGGCGGTCACCGGCTCAGCTACCTCTTCGGCCGCGCTCTTCGGGAACCTGCAAGCCACCGCGGCCGCCGGGGCCGGCATCGACCCGCATCTTCTCCTGGCCGCCAACCAGCTCGGGGGCGGGCTCGGGAAAATCGTCAGCCCGCAAAACCTCGCGATTGCGGCCACCGCGGTACGCGCCCCGGGCAGCGAACCGGAGCTGCTGCGCCGCGGAGCTGCCTATTCGCTCGGGTTGCTCGCGCTTCTGACCCTCGTCGTCGTGCTGGCCGCGAGCGGAGTGCTGAGCTTCATCACCGCGTAAAACGGACGCGTGAGCACTGCGGCTAACCAGCCGGCGCGCGCAGCGTAGCTAGCTAACCGGCGCGCCCGCCGTACAGCTAGCCAGCCCGGGCGCACTGGCCTACCCTGGAGAGCATGGCTTTTGAACAAATTACCGACGCTGTTGCTTTCCACGCCGAAGGCCCGGTGTGGTCAGACAGCTGGGGCGGGCTGCGTTTCGTGGATATGCTAGCCGGCGACCTGCTCACTCTGCGTAGCGATGGCGGGGTGGATCGCCTAGCCACCGGCTCGAAAATCGCGGCATTTGTGCGCCCGCGCGTGCGCGGAGGTTACGTCGTCGCCACCGAACGCGGGCTGGCCTTGGCCGATACCGCCACGGCCGCCCCGCGCGCGGCCGCAACCCTGTGGAACAGCCCCGCCTACCGCATGAACGAAGGCACCGCGGACCCGTGGGGCTACCTCTACGCCGGCTCGATGCCCTACACCCGCGACGCCACCACCCGCGGCACCGCGCGCCTCTATCGCATCTCCCCGACCCTCGAGGTCAGCGTGGTTGTGAGCGACGTCACCACCTCGAACGGCATCGGTTTTTCGCCCGACCGCACCCGTGCCTACTACATCGACACCTCCACACGCGCGATTTCTGTTTTTGAGGTCGACGACGCCGGGGCACTCCAGCATCGCAGCGACTTCCACCACGTGGAAGGTGCGAGCCCGGACGGGCTGACCGTCGATAGCGAAGGGAATGTGTGGGTGGCCCTCAACCGGGCCGGCATCATCCGGGTCCTCGATCCAAGCGGGCAGATCGTGCAGGAATACCAGCTCCCGGTGACCGGGACCACCGCGGTGACCCTGGGCGGAGCAGACGGTAAGGATGTTTTCGTGACCGTCTCACGCGAAAATGATGATTCGCGGGGCGCGGGGGCGCTGTGGTGGATGGACGGGCCGGTAGCCGGTCAGCCTACCTTGCCTTTTGCGGGGTAACACCGCCGGTATGGGCAAGCACCGCGCCCGCGTCCACCCCGAGCCGGGCCTGGCGTGCCCGCTGTAAGGCGCGCAGTGCCTCCCAGGCGCTCTCCTGCCCTAGTAAAACCGCGTCAATGAGCTGATCCTGTGCCTGCGCGAGCGTACTATCAGCGCGGCTAGCATCAGCGCTGCCGGCCTCAGCCCGGCTGGCCGCGTACAGCATGGTGTGGAAAGTGAGCGGGCGGTGGAGTGCTTCGAGGCGCTTCGAGCCGGAGACTTCCACGAGGGCGTGCAGCACCCGGCTGGGCTGCTCCCCGCGAGCCGCGCGCAGCGGGCGCAAATCCGGATGGCCGGCCATAATCCGCGCCAACGCCAGGGATTCACTAATCTCCAGCAGCGCCACAATCTCCGGGATTTCGGAGCCTTCCACGGTAACCACCCGCGGGTGTTTACGCGCCTCACGCTCCACCAAACCGTCCGCGATCAAGGATTCCACCGCGATGCGGGCGGTGGAGCGCGCCACTGAGTATTCCTCCGCAATCGCGGCTTCGGCCAGGCGCTCCCCGGGCGCAATATTTCCGGAAAGGATGCGTTCGCGCAGGTGGTCAGCCAGATCATCGGCAAGCCGGCGAGCCATCAGCACTCCTTTCCTCCGCGGGATAACGAGCTGGGTGAGTGCCCGCTCCCGCCTTATCCTAGGTAAACTGACTGTCAGTTTCCACTGTGATTTTACGCCATCGCGCGGGCACGCACGAAAGGAGGGATCATGGCCGCCACGCGGTTCCCACCGGGCTGCACCCCCGCCCCGGATTATTACCGCTGGCGCGCCCACGTATTCCTCGTTGTCTATATCGGCTATGTGTTCGCCTACACCACCCGCAATAACCTCAAAGTGGTCTCCGCCCGCTTCGTCGAGGAAGAAGGCTGGTCCCTCTACCAGGTCGGTTTCGTGCTCAGCGCCTTCACCCTCGCCTACGGGTGCGGAAAAATCATTTTCGGTATGGTGGCCGACCGCGTCTCGCTGCGCCGGCTCTTCGGCGGGGCGCTCATTATTTCCGGAATCCTGTGCATCATCACCGGCTTCCCCAGCTCTCCCCAGGCTATCGCGGCTCTGACCTTCGCGAACGGACTGGTGCAATCGGCCCTCGCCCCGGCCGCCCTGGTGCTCCTGGGGGCCTGGTATCCCAATTCTTCACGCGGTTCGCGGGTGGCGATTTGGAATACCTCCCAGAACCTGGGCGCCGCCCTCCTCCCGCTGCTGGCCGGGGCCTTCACCGGCTGGAGCCTGGCCCGTTTCCACATTTTCCTCATCCCGGGCCTGCTCACTATCGCGGTGGGCATCTGGGCCTACCGCACCGGCGCAGACCGCCCCTGGCGCCAGGGCCTGCCCACCCTCACCATGCTGTTCGGCCCGGCCGGCACCCCGCAGCTGAGCACCCGCGCGGACGGCTACTGGCCCACGGTGGTGCGGGCGGTGCTCACCAACCGCTGGATCCTCACCCTGGTCGGCATTAATACGCTGCTATATTGCATCCGTTTCGGGGTCATCAACTGGATAGTTATTTTCGCGGCCGCCCATGCCACCGGGCGCGACGGGGAAATCGCGCTGGCCGGCGCCGAACTGGCGGCAATCCCGGCCTCCTTCGCTTTCGGGGCTTACGCGGCGCACCACCCCAACCGGGCTTCATCGGCCGCCATGAAAGCGATGCTGGTCTTGGCGGCGGCGCTCGCCGCCTGGCCCCACCTGGCTTTTAGCAGTTCTTCGGTAGCCTTGGCGCTGCTGCTCGGCGCTCTCATTTACGGACCCCAGGTGAGTATTAATATGCTCACCCTCTCCCTGGTTCCCGATAATGTGGCCGGGGCTGCCACCGGGGTGGTGGGCGCGGCCGGCTACCTGGCCGGCGAAACCCTCGCGAATTTCCTCATCCCCCACCTGGTCACCGGCTACGGCTGGACGGTGGCCTACACCAGCCTCGCTCTCACCGCCCTCATCTGCGCGGCCGGGTACGCGAGCCTGCGCGGCCCGGAAATGCGCAGCCTGCGGTATTAAGAACGACGACGCAGCTAGCTGGCTGCCAGCACACCCGCGCGGGGCCCGAATCCTCGGGCCCCGCGCCGGCGTCGTCGTACATTATGCAGCGGTAACTATTAGGCCTGCACCACGGCCTGTTCGCGCCGCGAGAGCGAGAGGTACATCACCCCGGCCGCCACCGCGATGCCGGCGAGCAGCGTGAAGGAGGCCGCCCAGGAGAAGCGCTCGGCGAGGATCGGCATAATGAGGTTCGCACCCATCTCGCCAACGATGTAGCCGAAGAGCCCCACGAAACCGACCGCCACCCCGGCCGCCTTGAGCGGCACGAAGTTGAGGGTGAGAATATTGACGATGAGCTGCGGGCCGTAAATCAGCGCGCCCATCAGCCCGGAGACAATGAGGAGCACCACGTAATTGTCGTTGCCCATGTAGACCCAGATGAGGCCGGCCAGGCACAGCAGCCCGAGGAAGCCCACCACGGACTGGCGGTTGGGGAGCTTGACGGAAATCCAGGCGAAGAGGAAGGAGCCGGGAATCGCGATCCATTCCAGCACCGAGAAAGCCGTGGAGTACTGCGCTTCCGTGAAGCCCATTTCGGTGCCAAGGAAGGCCGGCATCCAGTTGAGCACCCCGAAACGCAGGAAGTAGAGCGCGGCGTTGATGAAGGCCACGGTGAGGACCAGCGGGGAGGTGAAAACGAAACGCACCAGGATATGCCAGTAGCTTTCGTCGGGGGTTTCGTCGGTATTCGGTTCGCCGGCCTTCCCGTAGATCTGGCGCAGGGTGGGCATGCCTTCGGCTTCGGGGCGGTCCCCGCCGTACTTCCAGAAGAAGATGGAGAGGCCGAAGACCACCAGGCCCGGGCCCCAGAAGGCAATCGCGCCGCCGCTGGGCCCGCCCAGGGCCAGCAGCCAGGTGATCATGAGGGGCAGCAGCGCCCCGCCCAGGTTCTGGGAGGTATTCCAGATCGCGATACCGGAACCGCGGGTTTTATTCGGGTACCAATTCGCGATCATCGCCATGGACGAGGGCGCGAGCGCCCCCTGCGCGCAACCGAGCAGGAACATGAGCACCGCGAGCAGGTAGAAATTCGTGGTAAAACCGATGGCAACGCAGAGCACCGCGGAAAGACCCAGGCAGCCGGCGAAAATGCGGCGCAGGGAAACGCGGTCGGAAAGCATCCCCATGAAGAATTTCCCGAAGCCGTAGGTGATGGTGAACATGGTGAGCACCAGGCCGATTTGCGGCAGGCTCCAGTCGTTCTCCAGGCGCAGGGCTTCGGAGCGGAGTTTGAAATTATTGCGGACCAAATACGCGCATACGTAGCCGAGGTAGGCCACGAAGAACACCATGCCGCGCCGCCTGAGGTACTGCGCGAAAGTGTCCGGGTGCGCGGCGGCGAATTGCGCGCTGGTGTCCTCGGATTCCGCGGCGGGCGTGGCCGGCCGCTTATCGTCACTCGATGACATCACTACTCCTCCTTGAGCTGAACTGTATGTCAGTTTAAGGAGTGTAGCGCACTATTGCCGCAGTGTGGTAGTCCCGGGCGCTTTAGGCTTCGCGGTTGATAAACTCCCCTCCGTCGCGCAGCGCCCGCACATTGGCGAGGATCAATTCTTCGGCACCCACGGGCCGCCCGCCGGCGGTATGCGGAGTAATAATCGTGGCCAGGTCCCACAGCGGCGAATCCGCGGGGAGCGGCTCGGTGGCGGTCACGTCCAGGCCGGCGCCCGCGATTTTTCCTTCGCGCAGCGCGGCGGCCAGGTCTTCTTCGTTCACCGTTTTTCCGCGCCCTACATTAACGACGACGGCGCGACTGGGCAGGGCCGCAAAGACGCTCGCATCCACCACATTGGCGGTGGCCTCAGTTGCGGGGAGGATGAGAATGAGGACATCGGTATCGGCCAGGATCTCATCGCGCTGGGCGAGGTTGGCGCCGTCGTACACCTCAATATCACCTTCGGTGCGCCGGGAGGTGGCCAGGCCGCGCACCTGCGCCCCGAAAACTTTGAGCATCCCGGCCAGGTGGCGCCCGATATGCCCGTAGCCCCAGATGGTTACCTTCGCGCCGAGCAGGCTGGTCAGGCGCCCGCCGGGGCGCAGTTCGGTGAAGAAGATACGGTCGCGCGACCAGCGGTGGTTGTGCTGTTCTTCGGTGGCGATGCGCAGGTCGCGCACCAGGTAGAGCGCGAGGGCGATGGCGTGTTCGGATACGGTGGCGTCATGCAGGCCGTTCGCGGTGGCGAGGACGACTCCGGCGGGCGGGTTGGTGGCGTGCAGGCTTTCCGCGCCGGCCATCATGCCCTGGATGAGTTTGAGCTGGGGAAGCTGGGCCACGTGCTCGGTCGCATTCGGGTCGAGCCAGACCACGAGCGCTTCGGCGTCGCGGTGTTCTTCCGGGATGGGTGCGTTCACATCGAAGGTCACCCAGGTGATGCCCGCTTCGGGCGGGAGGGAGAGGTCAAAGCTATTGGGGAGCAGTACTTTCATGGCTTTAGCCTAGTCCGGTGCAGGCGCGCATAACAGGGCGAATGCGCCCGCGCGGTGAGAGAAACTCCGCGCGCGGTTGCGCGAATTTCTGCGCGCTCCCACCTAGAAGCGGATGGCGTCAATCGGTTTGATGCGCAGCGCCATGGTGGCCGGGATAATTCCGCAGAGCGCTCCCACTCCGGCGGAGATCGCCAGGCCAATAAAGGCGGCCAGTATCGGGTATCCCACGCTATCCACCGAGAAGGGCAGATCGAGCCACCGGGCTATGGGCGCGGTGCGGATGGTGATAATCGAGGCGATGACCCCGATGAAACCGGCTGCCGTCGTCGCCACCACGGATTCCAGGAATACCGAGGTGAAGATACGGCGTGCGGAGGCGCCCATCGCGCGGCGGATCCCCATTTCCCGCACCCGCTGCTTCATCGTGACAATGGAAACGGTCAGCAGGCCCAGGGCGCCCACCAGGATCACGATCCCGCCGATGGCCGCGATAATCGCGGTGACCTGGCGTTCGGTGGATTCCTGGCCGCGCATCTGACTTTCGATGAACTGGCCTTCCACCTGGTAGTTCTTCCCTAGGCGGCCCTGGAGTACGGAGACGAGGACCTTCTGGGCTTCCGCCTCTTCCCCGCGGGGCACCAGTACCGAAACGGTGGAGGAATTCATGGGGGAAAGCTGGGTCATCGCGGCGGCGGCCATGCTCTCGTAGGGCACGTGCAGGCGCGGGCTATCCCAGCGCGAGCGGTCCGCGACCACCCCGACCACCGTCATCCGCACCCCGGTGGGTCCGGACAGCGCGATCTGCGGGTAGCTGGCCAGCGATGGCTCGCCCATTTCCTTGTAGAGCATTTCATTGACGACGGCGGGGTTCATGAGGCGCTCGCCATCGGCTTCGGTGAGCCACCGCCCGCGGGTGAGCTGCACGTCGAAGAGCGGGCCGTAGGCCGGGTCCACGGCGAGCATTTCGTAATTCGGTTCCATCATCCCGAACCCGGGGCCACCTCCTTCACCGAACTCGGTGCCGTTGGAGCCATCCCCTACCGGTTCGGCGCCTTCGACCGCGCCGGAGCTTTCCAGCTCGCCGCCGGCACCCAGCTCGCCGCCAGCTTCCGCCCCGGCCATGCTTTCGGATCCCCAGCCCTCCAGGTCCTGAATATCACCGGCGCCACCCGCGCCGGGCAGTACCGGCGGGAAGGCGAGGGACACATAGGAGGTACGCGAGCGGGTCCAATAATTCGCCCCGGCCTTCTCCATGTATTCGGCCACGGTGGTGCTGAAAATATCCTCACTGGCCTGGGCGCCGGCCAGGGTGCCGAGCTGCGCGCCGGTGGGCGGAGCCACCGGATTCGCGTACGGATTGGCGTAAGGATCGGCATAAGGGTTGGCGAACGGATCGGCGCCGCCCTCCCCACCGGTGTTATACACCCCGATATTGACGGTGCCTGGTTTACCCTCCCACTGGGCGAGCTGGTGTTCCCCGGCGGCGCTAATGAGCTGACCCAGGGCGAGCACGGTTGCCATCGCCCATACCGCGGCCGCCACCCCGACGAGGGAGAGAATAACTCGCCCGCGATCCACTCGAATTTCTTCCCAGGCTTCGAGAACGGCCCCGAAAATGCGTGTCATTTTTCCTCCGGCCAGACGAGCCCGTCGTGGATGGTGAAACGGCGATCCGCGCGGGCGGCCACTTTCGGATCGTGGGTGATCATAATGAAAGTGGCGTTATTTTCCCGCGCCATACTTTCCATAAGATCCATGACCCGCCCTGCGGTATCCACGTCGAGCGCACCGGTTGGTTCATCCGCGAGGAGAACCTGGGGGCGGCGCACGAGCGCCCGGGCGAGGGCCACCCGCTGCTGCTCCCCGCCCGAGAGCTGGGAGGGCATCGCATCCAGGCGGTCCCCTAATCCCACCCGATCCAGCATCTGGGCAGCTAAGCTGCGCCGTCGAAAAATAGTGGCGGTATCCGAATACAGCAGGGGCACTTCCACGTTTTGCACGGCGGTGCGGCCGCGGAACAGATTGAACTGCTGGAAAACGAAACCGAAAAGGGAGCCGCGCAGGTGGGCGCGCGCCGATTCGCTCAAGTCGGCCACGTCGCGGCCCTCAAAACGGTAGGAGCCGGTATCGGGCAGGTCGAGCATCCCGATGATATTGAGGAGGGTGGATTTCCCCGTTCCGGACTGGCCCATAATCGCCACGTACTCCCCGCGCTCGATGCGCAGGTCCACCCC
The DNA here is from genome assembly GCF_051267215.1 of Actinotignum vesiculae. Taxonomy (NCBI): domain Bacteria; kingdom Bacillati; phylum Actinomycetota; class Actinomycetes; order Actinomycetales; family Actinomycetaceae; genus Actinotignum; species Actinotignum vesiculae. Next base: position 39,401 of record NZ_JBOZGG010000013.1, on the reverse strand, counting down.
GCGCAGAATCGGCAGCGGGCGGCCGTTGGGGAGGGTGACGGTACGGGTCACCTGCTCAAGCTCTAACATCACATCCCCATCATCGGGTCGGGCGTGGGCTGCGCGCTCGGCACGTACTGGAGGATTTCTTCGCCTTCTTCCAGCCCGCCGGTGATTTGGATCTGGCGCCCGTCCGTCACCCCGAGTTGCACGGTGCGTTTGGTAGGTTGTGCGCCGTCCGCCGCGGGCAGGTAGACCACACCCTCGCGGAAGCGCCCTTCCACCGCGCTGACCGGCACGGTCAGCACCCCGGTGGTATTGCTCCCCGGGATGGTGAGTTTCGCGGCCGAACCGTCGTAAACCTGCTGTTCAGCGGGAATATCGCAGATAAGCGCCGGTTGCACACTTCCGGACGCGCCATCCAGGCCGCGCGCCTCGGCTTCTTTAGCGCCCAGACCCGCGCCCGCACCGGTTTTTTCCGTAACCGTGCGCAGATTGGTGCAGTCGAAGGGCGCCGGGCCGTTCGTGACCGCGAGCTGGCCGGCCGGCGGCAGCGAAGCGAGCGAATAGAGCTGTTCGGGTTTCACGCTCACCCGGGCGTGGTAGGTGGCCGGAGTAATGGAACCGATGCTTTCCCCGATGGAAACCGGCTGGCCCACGAGCACATCCACCGCCACGGTGCCACCCACCGGAGCGAGCACATTCACGTAACTCACTTCAATATAGGGCTCGCCGGGCACTTCCACTTCGGTGCCGTCCTCAAAAGTTTCCACGGTGGCGGCAGTGGTTTTTTCTTCTTCGTGGCGGATCCGCAGCAGCCGGTCACCTTCATTGACGACGGCGCCCGCTTTGACATCAACCACGTCCACGGTGCCGTTGGCGGTGGCCCGCACGGGGGTGGCCGGATTGCGCATAACGGTGGCATCGAGCGTGAGGGAATTATCGATATCCCCTGGCATGGCCACCACCGTGGGGATGGTGAAATCCCCCTGGGCCACGAGTTCCGTGGAGGTGCGTTGGTTCGGGAAAAATGCGAACTTGACGAGAGCTGCGGCGATGAGGAGGCCGAGCAGGAGCTTGATGACCTGGAAAATGGTGTCAGTTTTCTTCATGGACGGGCACCTTTGCACACGGGAAATAGGATTCGGGAAGCCGGGCGTGGCACCGAACTACTTGGAAGATTACCGTGAAGAGGCCGAAAAATAAATAGGAAAATTCATCACGTTTCTTTTAGCGGGCAACTTACCGGGTGCCAGGCTGGGTTGTTCCCGGCAGCTGGTAGCGGCCTAAGCCGCCCCCGTGCGGAGCAACGCCGCGCAGCTCTATGTACCCGTGCCAGATACGCCACCGCGCCGCGGGGGCTGGGCCTCCGCGGCGCGGGCGTCGTCGTACCGAAAAATTACTTTCGAGCCGGGTTACTTCCTGAAGCGACCGGGTTATTTCCCCAGCGCGCCAGGTCATTCCCCTGGCCGGCCGGGTTACTTCCCGGGTTTAATGAAGGGGAAGGTGATCGTTTCACGGATCCCCAGGCCGGTCATGGCGGTGAGGAGGCGGTCGATGCCCATGCCCATGCCGCCGGTGGGAGGGAAGCCCTGTTCCATGGCGGCGAGGAAGTCTTCATCCAGCTGCATGGCTTCCGGGTCGCCGTTGGCGGCTTCGATGGATTGCTGGGTGAGGCGTTCGCGCTGGATAACCGGGTCGGCCAGCTCGGAATAGGCGGTGCCCAGTTCCATGCCCCGCACGTACAGGTCCCACTTTTCGGTCAGACCTTTCTTGGTGCGGTGCGGGCGGGTGAGCGGGGAAGTATCCTCGGGGAAGTCGTACACGAAGGTGGGTGCGTAGAGCTGGTCCCCGCACAGTTCTTCGAAGAGTTCTTCCACGATTTTGCCGTTCACCCAGAAGGGCGCCACCGCGATATCGCGGGCTTCCGCGAGAGCTTCGAGGCGTTCACGCGGGGTATCCACGGTGATTTCTTCACCCACGGCCGCGGAAACCGATTCGTACAGATCGAGTTTTTGCCATTCGCCGCCCAGGTCATATTCGGTGCCGTCATTCAGGGTGACGGTGGTGGTGCCCAGGGTATCCAGGCAGGCCTGCTGGACAAGGTCCCGGGTGAGTTCGGCCATCGTATCGTAGGTGGCGTAAGCCTGGTAGGCTTCCAGGGCGGTGAATTCCGGGGAGTGGGTGGAGTCGGCACCTTCGTTGCGGAAGTTCCGCCCGATTTCGAAAACGCGATCCACGCCGCCCACCACCGCGCGCTTGAGGTAGAGCTCGGTGGCAATGCGCAGGTAGAGGTCCTCATCGTAGGCATTAATATGCGTTTGGAAGGGCCGGGCTGCGGCCCCGCCGTGGATGGGCTGGAGGATCGGGGTTTCGATTTCTACGTAGCTGCGGCGGTCAAAATTGGCGCGCAGCGATTTCATGACCCCGGCGCGCAGCCGCACCATATCACGGGCGGCCGGGCGGGTGATGAGGTCGAGGTGGCGCATCCGCACCCGCGATTCTTCGTTGAGGGCAACGTCTTCGCCGGCTTCGTTCTGGTAAATCTTAGGCAGGGGGCGCAGGGCCTTGGAGGCCATCTGCCATTCGTGGGCGAAAACGGAGAGTTCGCCGCGCTTGGAGGCCCCCACATGCCCGGACACGAAAATGAAATCGCCCAGGTCTACGTCTTGTTTGTAGGCGGCCAGGCGTTCTTCGCCCACGTGCGCGAGGGAGAGAATCACCTGGAGGCGGTTGCCACGCCCGTCTTGGAGGGTGGCGAAAGCAATTTTTCCGCCGGTGCGGGAGAGCATGACACGCCCGGCGATACCCACCGACGTCTCGGTTAGTTCTTCGCCGGCCTCAATATCGCTGTATTGTTCCCGGATTTCCGGGATGGTGGCGGTGATGGGAAGTTCGGCCGGGTAGGCTTCGGTTCCTTCCGCGAGCAGGCGGGCGCGCTTGTCCAGCCGAATACGCATCTGTTCCGGGGTTTCACTATCAAGAAATTCACTCACATGGTCATGGTAGACGACGCCGCGCCGCCCGGTCACGTGACGCGGCCCGTATCACCCGATAGACAGGCGGAATATCAGGATAATTCCCGGTTGCTGCCAGGGCTTCGACCGCGGCGATATCGTCCGGGGTGCTATCGCCTGCGGCAAGATCGCCCAGGGCGGAGGCCTTTGCGGCGGAATCGGCCGGCGCACAGGTACCCGAGGCGGATGCGTTTGCGGCGGGTGCCCCGTCATTTTTTTCGGCGACGACGCCGCTAGCTGGCGGGTCAATAAGTTCGATGCCGGCGTCGGCCATGGCGAGCGCTTGTTCTTGGAGTCCGCGGGCGTAGGTGCTGTCCAGTCCGGCTGCTGCGAGCATGCGCTGGACTTGGCCGGCGAGGAGTGCGGTGTGCCGGGAGGCGTGGGTAAGGGCGGCGGCGTAGAGTCCGCGGTTTTCTTCGGCGAGGACGGAGGGTTCTCCCCCGAGTTCGCTCACGAGGGCCATGCCGATGGGCAGGAGTGGCGCGGAGCTGGTGACTGCCCAGGTGGCGCCGATGAGTTGGCGCATATCGAGGGAGGTTCCGGTGAAGGTCAGGGCCGGATGGAGGGCGAGGGTGAGGGCGCCGGCGGTAGCCGCATCCCGGAGTACGCCCGTGCCAAAGCGCGCGCTGGTGTGGATGACGAGCTGGCCGGGGCGCCACCATCCCTGCCCGGCGGCGTGTTCCACGACGCCGGGCAGGGCGGCGTCGGGCAACGCAAGGAGGATGAGGTCTGCGCGGGCGAGGAGGTCTTTGGTTTCGCGCGCGGGTACTCCGGGGAGGAGTGCGTCGAGGCGTTCGCGGCTGGCGCTGCTGCGGGCCACCGCACCGATGATGGTGTGGCCGGCGGCCCGCAGGGCTGCGCCGAGGACGCTTCCGACTTTTCCGGCCGAGATGATCCCTATGGTCATCCGGCCCGGTGTCACTTGCGGCCCCGCAACCGATCATCGATGGCGGAAAGCGCGGCGGTGATGGCCGGTGCGGGAACTCCGAGGCGGGCGGCTTCTTCGAGAACCGCGGTTCCGAGGGAGTGGATTTCGGTACGGTTGCCGTCACGCAGGTCGCGTGAGAGCGAGGAGTGTGCATCGGGTGCGAGGCGGCGCAGCCACGCGTGGATTTCCGCGGGGCGGGTGGGAACTTTTTCCATCGTGGCGATGCGGGCCAGTTCGGTGCACATCGCTTCGGTGAGTTCCGGGGCGCGTTCCATGGCGCGGCCGATGGGCAGCCCGGTGGCGCCGGTCAGGAGGGCCATGGCGCATTGGTTGCGGAGTTTGCGCCACAGCACCTGGTTTTCGGTGCCGCGGAAGAACACGTCAATTCCGCCGTTGAGGAGTACGCGCGCGATTTCGCCGTCCATGGCGGTATCGGGCATTTCCACTTTGAGGAATTGGGAGGTGTGTTCGATGACTCCGGGTGCGGTACGTTCGCTAATGGTGTAGACGGAGCCGGACCAGGATTCCCCTTCGGTGAGGGTGTGGATGGCGCGAGCATGATCGAAGCCGTTGAAGAGCGCCCCCACTTCTTTGGGGCGGGCCGAGCGAATCGACTTTTCGATGCTGGGGAGGGTGTATGCCTTGGTGCACAGGAGGATTTCACTGCCGCGGGCCGGGCTGGTTATTGCCGGCACCTGCGCGGTGAAATTACCGAACCGCTTGGATTTAATAACAATTCCGTTGCGGTTAATAACATCTGCGGTGCGCTCGGTAGCAACAACCGCGACTTTTTGACCGTTGTGCGCGAGAACTCCCGCGATGAGCCCACCAATACCACCCGGGCCGTAGATATTAAGCATGGGAATAATCCTAGATGTAGAAAAATGTAAAAGTGCGGCTACGCGACGTGTTTCACTCTTGTATCGGGCCGAAATCACTTTCAGGAACCTGGCTGCGGCCCGACCCGGGACTATTGTCATTCCCTTGGGGGTACGACGGCGCCGTAGGGGCGCCCGGCTGAGTGGGCCCAGTTGGCTGCGCGTGCATACCGGCCGCCCGCGGTGCGGATACCGCTGGTTGTGCCGCTGGCGGTGCGGGTACCGATGGCGGTGCGGAGGGCCGCACGGCTGATGGTGCGGTGGGCCCGGCCGGAGGTAATTCTGGGTGCCAGCCGCGCGGGCCGTGCCCGCGTTCGCGGACGGTGGCGGTGAGGACGCGGCTGGCGGTGGCGGCATCCATGTGTTTGGCGTGGGCATCTACCGAGAGCCCCACGGTTGCCCAGCGCAGGGTACCGAGCTGGAAGCGGCGCTCAAGTGGGCCTTGGCTAATAATCGCGGATTGGTAGTGTTCGCGCAGCAAAATTGTTACTTTGCGGTACCAGAACCAGCCGTGCCGCATAATAATGACATCCTCGCCCACGAAAATACCCGAGCGTTTCCACCCGATGGGATCCAGCCAGCGTGAGGAGCGCGGGTTGGGGATGAATCCGGGGAGGGCGTTGTCATCAAGAAGATAGCTGCGTAGCTGGGCCAGGCTGGGTACCCCGGTGTGCGGTGGGAGCGCCGTGGCAGTCCCAGTGGCATCGGCAGTTCCAGCAGCAGCGGCAGCGGTAGCGGCCTCGGATGCGGCGTCGGGAAGCACGTCAGCGTCGGCGTCTTTCGCGAAGCCGAGTTCACGCGCAACGGCGAGGACATCCTCGACCGTTCCTACCGGGACCAAGGCATCATTTGCGGTCTTGGCTGCTTCCATCGCTTCGGAAATCGAGCCGGAAATAACGCAGCTTTCTACTTTCCACCATCCGGGCCACAAATTCGGTTTTTTGAAGGCCAGCGCGTGGACGCGATAGGAAGGTAACCCGAGGGTGCGCCGGGATAGGAGCCCTTCTTGTTTTTCCACACCTTCGGCCGTGGGCGAGATGCGAGCTCCCCAATTAGCTTGCAAAGAGCTCACGGGCTGCCATATCAGCGCAATGATAAGGAAGAGGAGGGCGAAGGAACCACCTGCATCGGTAAGCACATAGGTGGTGACCGATCCGGCCACCGTAAGAATCGCGAGGAAGATCCGTGGGGAGAGCACGAGGGAGGCAAGGAACCGCCGCGCGGACATGGCATACAGGTGCGGGCGTACTTCCGGAGCGCTGACGGTGGCAAGATCGGGGACTTCCGAGCTATCTCCGCTGCGCATTTTATCCGCGAGCGAGAGCACGAGAGGCCGCAGTTTTTCAGCGTGGGGCAGCGCCAACCACCCGATCTCTACTTTTTCTCCACCGGAGGTAATAGTGAGGCTGGCTTGGCGCACCAGCCGCGCGAGGAGTTTTTGGGTGACATCCACGCTTTGGATACGATCCCAGCGCACGTGGCGGTGCTGTTTGAACAGCACGCCGCTGCGCATATGCACCCCGTCCGCATCGAACATCCAGGCCATATGCCGCCATTGGATGGCCGCGACGATCCCGGTCAGCGCCGTAACTACCACCGCAATACCCACCGCGATCAGCCAGAAGGAACGCAGCAGATCAACGAATTCACCCCAGACAATTCCAGGCGAATCGGTATCCTCCAGGCGCTTAATCGCGATATAACCGCCAGCTACTACTACAAAGAACCACAACGAGAGTAGCGAGCTCCACGGCGTCCATTTCGAGACCGGCTGCCAGGTGCCCGAGATCGCGGTGCTACTCACTCCGGGCGCAGCGGGTAGCGCACCAGGAACTGCGGGCAACGCACCAGGAGCTGCGGGCAGCGCGCCGGTTACTCCCATCACGCTTCCCGATTCCGGGGATGTTTCGGTGCCGGCCATTTAGACCCCTTCCATTTCGGCTACGCCGAGGTGAAGGAGACGTTCACGCACCTCATCCGCTTCCGCGGTAGGCAGACCGGTGATAACTGCATCCGTTTCCATGGAGGCGGTGTGGAGAGTGACTTTCGCGAGCCCGAAGCGGCGCAGCAGCGGCCCGGATTGCACATCCACCGTTTGGATACGCCCGTAGGGCACCACGTCAATGCGGCGGAACATAATCCCGCGGCACAGGCGCAGCGCAATATCATCCATCGCGTAACCGAGGTGATTCACCTGCCGGGAGAGAATCCGCAGGTGAATCAGGAAACCAAGGACGGGCAGCCCCAGCAGGGGCGCGTAATAGGCGAGCGGTTCGGGGCGCGCAATAAATCCAGCCACCGCGAGCGCGATGAGGAGCACGAGCCAGAAGCACGCGGCGATAATCCACCGCACCGTGAAGAGTTTGCGCGACACCGCGCGGTAATTCCGCCCGGGATCAAGAGGGGTAGTCACCATGGCTTAACGCTACCAAAGGGCTACGACATAAAAATTGGCCCCGAAAAACACCCGCGGGCGGCTGGCTGCGCAATGAAACCGACGCCCCGCTACCGCCGCTCAAGACGGCACCAGGTATCCACGATCCACCCGACTACCGCGAGCACCAGCGCCGCGGCGGTGAGGATCCCCCAGGCCCGCGCACTCGCCCGGGTAAAAGAGGTGGAGCCCAGTGCGCTCATGATCGCGAGCAGGCCGCCCGCGCCTGCCAGGAGCGCCCCGCTGCGCAGCCCCGCTGCCGCGCCGGCTGCCACCCGCAGCGCGGCCAGCCGTGAAAGAGATTCGGCGCGCCCGCGCCGCAGCCGCCGCACCCGCCAGCCGTACCAGAGCAGTACCGCGGCGATGAGGAGTAGCGGCAGCCCGGCGAAGGCGGGCACGGCAACCGGATACGCGGCAAGGAGGCGCCGCAGCGCTTCACCTGCTAAAGCACCTGCCGCGCCCCACCCCAGGAAGGCTCGTAGATTACGCACAGCGGCCGCCCGTATCGGGGCCGACGACGCCGCCGGCACCCGACTGCTCGCTTATCCGGGCGCGTTCCAGTTTTGCGGTGGCCTCCGGATCGATTTCTTGCCAGGGTTCCATGACGAAGGCGCGGGTATGGGCACGCGGGTGGGGCAGGGTGAGAAGCGGGTGGGTGCTGCGTACTCCTTCCACCCATTCGATATCGAGGTCGAGGGTGCGTGCCCCCCAGTGGATTCGGCGCTGGCGCCCGGCCCGTGCCTCAATAGCGCGGAGGGCGGCCAGCACCTCGAGGGGCGCGAGCTCGGTGCTGAGGCGCAGTACCGCGTTGAGGTAATCGGGTTGCGGCTCCTGCCCGGGGGCAAGCACGGGAGCGGTGGTATGGAATGAGGAAACCGCGTCGATATGGGCGGGGAGCGCGGCGATCTGGGTGAGGGCAGCGCGTAGTGTTTCTTCACGCTCCCCGAGGTTTGCTCCCATCCCGATCACCATTTCCCGCGTGGTTCCCGCGCGGGCAATATCGGCCAGGCGCCGCACGGTTACCCGGGCGTCCGTGAAGCGCCCCGGTACGGGGGCTTCGGGTTTGTGTACGGTCACTTCGGCGGCCAAAGCGCCGCGCGCGAGGGCCCGGCCGGCTACCCGCTCCCCCAGTGTTTCAAGCAAGCTCACGGGAGTGCTTTCCCCGACCGCGCGGGCGTCCTCTGCCAGATCCGCGTAGGAGATGGTGGCCGCGAGGTCATCTGCATGGCCGGCCGCGCTGGTGTCCACGAGAGCTGCGACGTCGAAAATAAAAGGATGATCGGCTTCGCGTTCTTCCGCGTAGACGCCGTGGCGGGCGGATACTTCCACGCCGGTGATGCTCACGGTATCCAGGCAGCATCCGAGCATGGCGAGGGCATCGTGAATACGCGGGGGTAGTCCCATCATGACCGAGCGGCCTCCGCAGCTCCCGTGTTTTCGGGGCGTGCTACTCCGGGTTGGGAGGTGGATACCAGTCCGCATTCGCGCAGTTTCGCCACGGTATCCACCGCGATCCGCGAGGATGCTACGTCGTGGACCCGCACCGCCCACACGCCTTTTTCGGCGAAATAGGTGCTCAGTGCCGCGGTGGCGCCGTCTCGCCCGCTGGCGGGTAGGCCTTCCGGGGTGACTTCGGCGAGGAAGCGTTTGCGGGAAACTCCGATGAGGACCGGCATGCCGGCCCACAGGAATTCGTCAATATGGGCCGCCAGGCGCCAATCGTCGTCGCCCATTTTTGCGAAGCCGAAGCCTGGGTCGATAATAATCCGGGTGGGGGCAATGCCGGCCGCAACGGCACCCGCCACGCGCTCAAGAACTTCGGTGCTGACTTCGCGGCCGATAGCGCGGTAGCCGGCCAAGGAATTCATGGTTTGTGCGTCGCCGCGCCCGTGCTGGAGCACGTAGTAGGCCCCGGATTCAGCCACGGTTTCCCACATGGAGCTGTCTGCGCGCCCGCCGGTCACGTCGTTGATAATGCGGGCGCCGGCCGCGCAGGCCCGCGCCGCGGTTTCGGCGTGGTAGGTATCGACCGAGATGGGGATATGCGTGGCTAGTTCGCGTACCACCGGCCCGATGCGATCCCATTCTTCCGCGGGGCTGAGGAGGGTGGCGCCCGGGCGGGTGGATTCCCCGCCGATGTCGATGAGGTCTGCCCCGGCGGCGATGAGTTCATGGCCGTGGGCGATGGCGGTATCGACCGTGGCCCAGCGTCCGCCGTCGGAAAAAGAATCGGGGGTGACGTTGAGGATTCCCATGACGCGGGTGCGGGGTCCCCCCAGGATTTCCGGATCGCGCAGCGGCATAGGTGTTGGCATATTAGGCTCCCCGTTCGATGAGACTCATGGCTTCGGCGCGGGTGCTTGGTTTGCGTAGCATGCCACGCACCGCCGAGGTGACGGTACGCGAACCGGAATTGCGCACCCCGCGCATGGTCATGCACATATGTTCGGCTTCCACCACCACGAGCACTCCGGCTGCGCCCAAACGGTCGCGCAGCGCATTGGCGATCTGGGTGGTCAGGCGCTCTTGAACCTGGGGGCGGCGCGCGTAGCCTTCTACCAGCCGGGCCAGTTTGGATAGGCCGGTGACTTTTCCTTCCGCCCCGGGAATATAGACGATATGGGCTGCGCCGAAGAAGGGCAGCAGGTGGTGTTCGCACATGGAGTAGAAGGTGATATCCCGTACCACCACCATTTCATGGAAGTCCTCCGCGAATTGGGCGTCGAGCACCGCGTCGGGATCCTTGCCCACCCCGGAAAAAATTTCGGTGCAGGCGCGGGCTACCCGCGCGGGGGTATCCACGAGGCCGGGGCGGTCCGGGTCCTCACCGATAGCGCTGAGGAGTTCCCGCACGGCCCGCTCCACCCGCGCGGTATCAACCTGCCGCGCGGTATCGACCAGCTGCGCGCCGTGACGCTGCATATCCACGCCCTGGCTGTCTGCCTGGCTATCCACCTGGCCGCTTCCCGCTGATTCCACTGCGCTCATGCATCCGTCCTTTCCGCGCTCACGCCCAGTATTTTCCGCGCTCATAACCACGAAGATTTAGGCGCCCTCATTTTCCGCGCCGTGCCGGCCGCGCGGGCCGAGCGGCCCGGTGGCAGCATCGGGGAGTTCCGGTGCGGCAAGGCGCGAATCCGCTGCCGCTTCCGCTTCGGTTTTCCCTTCCGGAAGCGGGATGGGCGGGCGCTGCGAGACCGGGCGATCCGGGGCGGAGAGCCACACTTCCCGCTCGGGGGCTTTGACAACATCCTTGAAGATCTCCGCGAGTTCGTTTTCCAGCACGGTTTCCTTATCGAGGAGTACCGCGGCCAGGTGGTCGAGGATATCCCGGTTTTCGGTGATGATCGTCCACGCTTCGGTGAGGGCCTGGTCGAGGAGGGCCCGCACGTTCTCATCCACGGTAGCCGCCAGGGAATCCGAAGTGCGCGAAGCCGCCCCGAAGCTCGCTTCTTCCTGGGCTGTGGGAGCCACCCGCACCGCCCCCACCGCGGTGGTCATCCCGTATTCGGTCACGATCTTGCGCGCGGTTTCGGTGGCCTTCTGGATGTCATTGGAGGCCCCGGTGGAGGGATCCCGGAAAATAATTTCTTCCGCGGCGCGCCCGCCCAGCGCGTAGGTGAGCTGGTCGAGGAGCTGGTTGCGAGTAACCGAATAGCGATCCTCGGTGGGCATAACCATCGTGTACCCCAGGGCCCGCCCGCGCGGCAAAATAGTCACCTTGGTGACCGGGTCGGTATAGCGCAGCGCCGCGGCCGCGAGCGCGTGCCCGCCTTCGTGATAGGCCGTCATACGCCGATCCTCCGGGCTCATCACCCGGCTGGAGCGCTGCGGGCCAGCCATCACGCGATCCGAGGCTTCGTCCACATCCGCATTAGTAATGACGTGGGCGTGGCGGCGTGCCGCCAAGAGCGCGGCCTCGTTGAGGATATTAGCCAGATCCGCGCCCGTAAAACCGGGGGTGCGCTTGGCGACCCCGGCCAGGTCCACATCATCGGCCAACGGCTTGCCGCGCGCGTGCACCCGCAAAATGGCTTCGCGCCCGCGAATATCGGGGGCATCTACCGCGACCTGCCGGTCGAAACGCCCGGGGCGCAGCAGCGCCGGGTCCAGCACGTCCGGGCGGTTGGTGGCGGCGATAAGAACCACCGCTTCGTCGGTGGAGAAGCCGTCCATTTCCACGAGGAGCTGGTTGAGGGTTTGTTCCTGTTCGCCGTGGCTAAGGGCTCCGCTGCTGCGCCCGCGGCCCACCGCGTCGATTTCGTCCACGAAAATAATGGCCGGGGCTTTTTTCTTCGCGGTTTTGAAGAGTTCGCGCACGCGCGAGGCACCCATACCCACGTAGAGTTCCACGAATTCCGAGGCGGCGATGGAGAAGAACGGCACTTGTGCTTCCCCGGCAATGGCCTTGGCCAGCAGGGTTTTACCCGTTCCGGGCGGGCCGTAGAGGAGCACCCCGCGCGGGATGCGAGCCCCGAGGGCCTGGTAGCGGTCCGGGTTCTTGAGGAAGTCCACCACTTCCTTCACTTCTTCCACGGCTTCATCTTCCCCGGCTACGTCGGAGAAGCGCACTTCGGAGACCTCTCCGTCCGCATTGGCGTCTTTCGCCCCGAAGCCGCGCCCCATCTGGCTGCGCATGAACCAGATGAACACCGCGAAGATGAGGATCATGGGCAGGAAGGTGAAGAGCATGGACACAAAAACGTTCTGGGAGGGAACGATTGAGTTATGCCCGCGCTCCGGATTGGCCCGTTCCACCAGGGAGGTGATGTGCTGGCCCTGCGGGTCAGCGTATTGGAAGGTGACTTTCTTCCCGGCGTCGTGCTTATCGCCGTCGCCGTCCATGGTTTTCGTTGGCTCGGTCAGCCACAGGCGCACCCGGTTGGTGCCGTCTGTGATCTGCACGCGCTGCACGGTGGTACCTTCCAGCAGCGCGATACCTTCCGAGGTGGAGATATTGGACCACTGCATGGCCATGAATTGGTTGGTCCCGATAAAAGCAAGAAGCGCCGCGATGACGATGCCGGAAATAACACGCCAGCGCCGCCGGCTGGTGCGTTCTTCTTCGCTGAGCTTATGGCCGGAGCCGGAGCCGCGGGATTTCTTATTCTTCCCGTCGCCGCCCGTACCGGTATCACTGCCCGAGTTGTCCGGCTGGGGCGGGTGGGCCCGGCGCGCCCGGCGCTTGCGCTCATACGCGCTGGGTTCGGTACGGCCCGCTTCGCTACCGCGAGCGTCACTACCGCGTGCCTCACCGCCACGAGCTTCGCTTCCGCCCGGCGCGGTGCCGCCCGGTTCCGTACCACGAGGTTCTTGCTGTTCGTCCACTTATCCTCCGTAAACGTGCGGGGCCAGGGTGCCCACAAAAGGCAGATGCCGGAATTGTTCGGCATAGTCGAGTCCGTACCCCACCACGAACTCATCGGGAATATCAAAGCCTAGATAGTCAACCTGAACGTCAACTTTAGCCGCCTCGGGTTTTCGCAGAATAGCCGCGATCCGCACCGATTGCGCCCCGCGATCCAGCAGGTTCTTCTTCAGCCACGCGAGGGTAAGGCCGGAATCGATAATATCTTCCACAATGAGGACGTGCCGGCCGGTCACATCAGCATCCAGGTCCTTCAAAATCCGCACCACGCCGGAGGATTTGGTACCCATCCCGTAGGAGGAGACCGCCATCCAATCCATATTCAGCGGAGAGTGGATTTTCCGCACCAGATCCGCCATCACCATGACGGCACCCTTGAGCACGCCCACCACGAGCAGATCACCATCGTAATCGGCGTCAATCTGGCGCGCCATATCCTCAAGCTTCGCTTGGATTTCCTCATTTGTGACGAGGATTTTTTCCAACTTATCACCCATATCGGTGTGGTCCATCACCATCTCCTTGAGCAGTTCCGCTGTGCATCTAAGCCTAACGCGCGAAGACGACAATATTATCGCGCCGAAGCGCTCGCGCCCCGGGCAGGTCGCAGTGGCGCACGCCGCCCGGCCCGGTCACCAGCGCGTCGAGGGCCTCGATATGCCCCGCGTTCACCTCCCCGGCACGCGCCCCGGCGCGCAGGGCAAGGGCACGCAGAATCCGGGTGCGTACGGCCGTGGGAAGTTCACGCAGTGGTGCAATAGGTACGACGACGCCGCCAGCTGGCTCCCCCGCCTCTGTCACCACACCGTGTTCTTCCCAGGTGGCCAGCTCCCGGGCCGCCCAGCTATCGAGCGCTTCGTTATCGCGGCGCAGCAGGTAGGCGGTGCGGGCCAGGGCTTCCACCGTGCCCGGCCCGAGCGCCTCTTGTAGGGCTGGCAGGGCGCCGGCGCGCAGCGCGGCGCGGGTGAGCGGGCCACCTCCCGCCGCCCGCCACGGGCCATCGGGCTCATTGGACGGGTCCTCCACCCAGGCAATGCCCTCATCTTGCAGCGCGGCGCGAAGCGCCGCGCGCCGCAGCCCCAGCAGCGGGCGTAACGCAGTGATCTCCGGGTGGCCCGGCAGCGGACCCGCTTCCGGCATGCCCGCCAGGGAACGCGCTCCCGAACCCCGGCCCAGGCCCAGGAGCACGGTTTCGGCCTGGTCGTCCGCGGTATGGCCCAGCAGAACCGGGCCGCAGGCGCCCGCCGCTTTGCCTGCACCAGCCGCTTTGCCTGCACCAGCCATCTCGCCCGCCGCGCCCGCCGCCTCACTTGCGGCGCCAGCCGCCGCGGCCAGCGCCGCGTACCGGGCCGCCCGCGCCTGCCCTTCCGGGCTCGATCCACCGCCAAGGTCCACGCTGACCGTTGCGGCGTCGTCGTACCCCCACGAACGAAGTAGGCCCGCAACCTGCGCGGCTTCGCGCCCCGCCTCCGGGCGAATCCCGTGGTTCACGGTGACCGCGCGCAGCAGGTAGCCGTCGCGGCGCGCCACGAAGAGCGCGATGCGGGCCAGTGCGAGGGAATCCGAACCGCCGGATACCGCCACCGTCAGGCGGGTCCCCGGCCCGTAACCGCAGCTCTTCAGCAGGGCGCGCAGGCGGCGCCGCCCGGCCGCGTACGCGGGATGGGGTCCGGCCATTACAGCTCCGCCACCGCGGTGAGGAAGGCATCCTCGGCGGCCCGCACGTCCAATAACGAAACGTCGTGGTGGGAATCGGTGAGGATGGAGAAGGTCAGCAGCGCCCCCGAACGCGTGCGCAGCACCCCGCTGAGGGACACCACATCCGCGAGCGTGCCGGTTTTCCCGCGGATCATCCCGGGCGCGGCGCCTTCGGTGAGGCGATCCGCGAGCGTGCCGTTGAGCGCGGCCACCGGCAGCCCCGCGCCCAGCGCCCCCACCGTGCCATCGCTCAGATTCACGGCATCCTCCAGGATCGCGAGCTGAAGCACGCAGGTGAGCCGATTCGTTTCAGAAAGCCCGGAATTATCGGAAATCACCACGCCCTCCAGCGGGTAGCCGAGCTCCTCCAGGACCGCGTGCGTGGCCCGCGCAGCCCCCGCAAAATCCGCACTTTCCCCGCGCTCGCGCGCCACCAGATGCCCGAGGGTTTCAGCCAGGGTGTTATCCGATTCGGTGAGCATGCGGTCCACCAGCTCGCGCACGCTCGCCGAATGCACCGTGGCGAGCGGGTGGGCCGCCGCTTCCTTGGGGGCTTGCCCCGCGCGCACCTCCGCCACCTCCACGCCGGCCCCGCGCAGCTGCTCGGCCAGCACATTCCCGGCGTCGAGGGCGGGCGTGGCGCTGTAGTGGTAGCCCACCGCCCCACCATTCACAGCAATCGACGTGATGGGAGCCACGTAATCATGATTAACCGGGTCGAGGGTGGGCGCGTACTCCGGCCCCGCGAAAAGCGACGTATCTACGACGACGCTCACCGGGCCACCCGGATGCTCGCGCGCGTAGGTGGCGGCGGCCGCGGCCAATTCCGAAAGATCGCCGCGGGCAATGGTGCCCGGGACCTGGGTGGCGGCGGTATCGGGAGCCAGGAATACATCGCCCCCGCCGATGAGGTGAATGGTGGAGCCGGAAGCGGCCACGCTGGTAGCGAAGCGGCGGTCCGGGCCGAGGGTTTCCAGGGCCACCCGGGCGGTCACCAGTTTCATATTGGAGGCCGGTACCCGCGGGGTTTTCGCGTCTTTGCTGGCGAGGACCCGCCCGGTGGCGGCCTCGCGAATTTCGTAGGATACCTGGCCCGTGGGGGCCAGGCGCGCGGCGAATTCCTGGCCGAGGGCGGCCACTTTGGCGGCGCTGGCATCCTCGAGTTCGGCGGGCGCGGCAGCGGCCGGAACGGTCACGGCCGGCACGGGGATGGGATGCGGATACGGCGCGGCGGCATCGGCCCTAGGTCCCAGGGTGAGCAATCCGGGGGTAAGATCAAAGGCATCAGCGAATGCGTACCCGCCCG
This sequence comes from Actinotignum vesiculae, assembly GCF_051267215.1. Classification (NCBI taxonomy): domain Bacteria; kingdom Bacillati; phylum Actinomycetota; class Actinomycetes; order Actinomycetales; family Actinomycetaceae; genus Actinotignum; species Actinotignum vesiculae. The sequence continues at coordinate 23,793 of NZ_JBOZGG010000013.1, read as the reverse complement.
CAAGAAGGAGCACCAGGGACAAAGCGATCTGAGCTTTTCCTTTCACGGGCCTATTCTTGCACGGAACGCAGCTCGTATTCTTAGGTGTTCTTATGTGCCAGCCGTCAGCGAGGAGAGCTTCACATGATGGAATTCGATGTCACCATCGAAATCCCCAAGGGAAATCGAAATAAGTACGAAGTAGATCACGAAACCGGGCGGATTCGCCTGGACCGCATGCTTTTCACATCCACCCGGTACCCCGATGATTACGGATTTATTGATGACACCCTCGGTGAGGACGGCGATCCGCTGGACGCCCTGGTGCTGCTCGAAGAGCCCACGTTCCCGGGTTGTGTGATTCGGTGCCGTGCGCTGGGCATGTTCCGCATGCGTGATGAAAAGGGCGGCGACGATAAGGTGCTGTGCGTGCCGGCCTCGGATCAGCGGGCCTCCTGGCGTACCGAGATTGAGGACGTTTCGGAATTCCATCGCCTGGAAATCCAGCACTTCTTCGAGGTCTACAAGGATCTGGAACCGGGCAAGTCCGTGGAAGGCGCCCACTGGGTGGGCCGCGAAGCCGCGGAAGAGGAAATCCGGGCTTCCTTCCAGCGGGCCATTGACGAAGGCTACTACACCGCGCACGAAGCGCAGCCGCCCAGCCAGCACTAAGCGGGTAGCCGGCCAGCACTAGGCGGGCGCCCGGCACTGGACAAGCGCCCGGCAGCCGGCGCGGCCCCGACGGAAAGGCCAGTCACTCCGAGCAAAAACACAAAAAGCGGGAGCTATGCAGATACGCACAGCTCCCGCTTTTCTTTTCGGCTTGTGTGCCGCGCGCCGGCGTCGATCCGCTCCGCGAACCTTACTTGCCGCGCGCTAGCCGCACCTAGTCAATAATCCGCACGTAGGTGGGGCTACCCCAGATCGGGCCTTCGCGGGTGCCGCCTTCGGGGTTAGTAGCGGCAATATGCATGCCGTTGCCCGTGTAGATTCCCACGTGCCCGGGCCACCACAACAGGTCGCCGGGTTGGGCTTGGGAGGGAGAAATCTCGTAGCCGGCCGAGCGCTGTGCCCCGGAGGTACGCGGCAGGGAATAGCCGAAGTGCCCGTACACATAGCGGGTGAAACCGGAGCAATCCCAACCCGAGGGGGTATTGCCGCCCCACACATAGGGCACGCCCACGAATTGCCGCGCGAAGCTGACAATCGCCCAGCCGTCACCCGAAGGCGCCGGGGCCGGTTCGGGTTCCGGTTCCGGTTCTGGGGCCGGAGCGGGGGCGGGTGCCGGTTCCGGATCAGGTTCCGGTGCGGGAGCGGGAGCGGGCGCCGGCGCGGGGGCGGGCTGCGATTCAGCCTGGCGCCGAGCCGCTTCTTCCGCGGCCGCCTGACGGGCCGCGGCTTCCCGAGCCGCTGCCTCTCGGGCAGCCTGCTCCTGGGCTGCCGCTTCGGCCGCGATGCGCTGGCGTTCAGCTTCGGCCTGGGCACGCGCCGCGGCTTCTTTCTGTTCTTGCTGGGCGCGTTCCAGTGCCGCCGTCGTACCCTTTTGCCGGGCGAGGGTTTCGAAAAGTTGGTCGCGTTGCGCTTCAATGGAGGCCAGTTGGCTATCCAATTGGGAGGCGGCCGAGCTAGCATCCTTCGCGGCACCCTCGGCGCGCGCGGCAATCGTGGCCTGCTCATTGGCCTTGCGATCCGCTTCGCCCTGGAGGGTATCGGCAATATCGCGGGCGGCCTGGTAGCGCTGCAGCTTCTGGTCGGTGGCGTGGCCGGCGGTGCGGAAGGCCCGCTGGCGGTCATCGGCATCGCGCAGGGATTGCGCCCCGAGCAGCGCGTTCGCGGCGGTGAGCGTGGTGGAAGAATCCCGGTACATCGCCGAGGAAATCGAGCCGAGTTCCCCGCGCGCCGCATCGGCTTCCGCCCGGGCACTATTGGCCACCACCTGGGCATCCATCGCGGTATTGACCGAATCTTCCAGGTTGCGCTGGGCACGCTGGGCTTCGGCTGCCTTAATCACCACATCGGTGCGTGCCGCTTCGGCCTGGGAGGCGAGCCCGGCCAGCGAAGCTTCGATCTGCCCGATACTTTGAGCTGTTTGCTTTTCCGCGGCCCGCGAGCGATCAATATCGCGATCAACGTTATCCGCGCGGGCGCCGGGTAGCACTGAGAGAGCGAGGGCGCAGGCGGCCAGCACAGCCGTTAGGCGCCGAGAACGATTCTCCACACGACCTCCAGAGGGCGGGCTTTCCCGCGCCCCGGACGGGTGCGCGCAGACTAAGCCCACAATTCGATATAAACACTAAGAACATACCTCACACCAGTCCAAAACGAAACATCTGCCCCAAAATTTCACAGGTGTAATTCTGTTCTTTTTCGTCACACCGCTTACCTCTATTTATCAGGAACCACAATCGTCACAGGACAGGAGCCACAACTGCGCACTCAATCAAGAATGTGATTCACGTCGTGAACTTGACGAATACCGCCCTCGCCTGCCTATGCTTGCATCATGTTCGTCATGCGAATGCCCAACTAGCGCACGTTCCGCGGCCCAGCCGCCCTAACGTGCGCTATCAGCCCTGCTGATTTTGGAAAAGAACACCAAGTAGAAAAAATAAGCGGGCTGGTCAGAGCGCATTCGCCGCATCGCACAATTCCATTCCTCATATGTCACACCTCTGGTTTATCCAGAATGGATATTGCTGCGCCTGAGAAAAAGAATATTTTCCTAGGTTTATGCCGGGGCGTTATCTGCCGCCCGCTCCCCATCACATTTTTGAAGGAGAGCACCATGTCAGAAAATCAGAATTCCCAGCACACCGCACCTACCCCGGACGCTTTGCACTTCGACACCCTTCAGGTGCACGCCGGCCAGGTCCTCGATTCCGATCACGGCGCCCGGGCGCTGCCAATTTTCCAGACCACGTCCTATGTGTTCAAGGATAATGAGCAGGCTCGCGGACGTTTCGCGCTCACCGATCCGGGCATGATCTACACCCGCATCACCAACCCCACCCAGGGGGCTGTCGAAGAACGTATTTCCGCGCTGTACGGCGGCACGGGCGGGCTGCTCCTCGCTTCCGGTTCGGCTGCCATTTTCTACGCGGTCACGAATGTGGCACAGGCCGGGGATAATATTGTGTCCTCCGATTCGCTGTACGGTGGGACCTACAACCAGTTCAAGCACGTGCTGAAGAACTTCGGTATCGAGGCTCGTTTCGTAGAGAATCCTGCGGATCCGGCCAATTGGGAAGCCCTCATTGATGAGAACACCAAGGCCCTCTACGGGGAAACGATCCCGAACCCGAAGCAGGATATTCTCGATATTGAGGCGCTGGCCAAGCTCGCCCATTCCCACGATATTCCGCTCATTGTGGATAATACGATCGGCACTCCCGCCAATGTGAATCCCTTCGATTTCGGGGCGGACGTAGTGGTGGATTCAGCCACCAAGTTCCTGGGCGGGCACGGCACCTCCATTGCCGGCTCCGTGGTGGAACGCGCGGGCTTCAACTGGAAGAACGGCAAGTTCCCCGGTTTCCACGAGGTGGACGAGTCCTATCACGGCATCGTCTGGGGCGATCTTCCCGGCGCCCCTTTCACAACCCGTATCCGCGCCACCTTGCTGCGTGATACCGGCGCCGCGATTTCCCCCTTCAACGCCTTCCTGATCGGGCTGGGCCTGGAAACCCTTTCCCTGCGCATCGACCGCCATCTTTCCAATACCCGCGCGGTGGCGGAATTCCTGGCCGAGCACCCCGGGATTGACTCGGTGAACTGGGCTGGTCTGCCGGATAATCCGTATCACGAGCTGGCCGCCAAGTACGCCCCGAAGGGCCCCGGTTCGGTGTTCACGGTGGAAGTTGCGGGCGGATTTGAGAAGGCCGCGGCTTTCGTGGAGTCCCTCCACCTCTTCTCCAATCTCGCGAATATTGGGGATGCGAAGTCGCTGGTGGTGCACCCGGCTTCGACCACGCATTCGCAGCTGACCGCAGAAGAGCTGGCGGCCAATGGCATTAGCCCGGCCACCGTGCGCCTGTCCATCGGTATTGAAGATCCGCGCGATCTTATTGCCGATATTCGCCAGGGCCTCGAGTCCATCGCCTAGAGCCAGAAGATCAAGGATTATCATGACGCCCAGCCCCCAGTTCCTCGTGGGACACGCCCCCCTAGACCCGGTCACCGATGCCGAACCTATCGGTGATTTCGATACCGGCTACACCCCCGCACCTCGCCTGACCGAGCGCCCCACCGGCGCCTGGCTGGAAGGGGACGACCCGGGTGAACGCCGCTTCGCGGATCTTGGCCCCCTGGAACTGGAGCTGGGCGGCCGCCTGCCGCAGGTTCGGCTCGCCTACGAAACGTGGGGGCAGCTCAATGCGGACCGCTCCAATGCGGTGCTGCTGTGCCACGCGCTCACCGGAGATTCCCATGCCGCGGCGCGCGATGGGCAAAGCGGCTGGTGGAAAGATATTGTAGGCCCGGGCCTGGCCATTGATACCGACCGGTATTACGTGGTGTGCCCAAATGTGTTGGGTGGCTGCCAGGGAAGTACCGGTCCGGCTTCCCCGGCTCCCGATGGCCAGCCCTGGGGCCCGCGCTTCCCGGAAATTACCATGCGGGATATGGCCGCCGCGGAGGCCCGGCTCGCCGATCTGCTCGGGGTGGAGCGCTGGGCTCTGGTGGCGGGCGCTTCCTTCGGCGGCTGCCGCACCATGGAATGGGCGGCGTCTTTCCCGGAACGGGTGGGTGCTTTTGCGGTGCTCGTGGCGGGCCCGGCCAGCACCGCGGAACATATTGCTTATGCCCATCTGCAAAATCTGGCGATTCGCCTGGATCCGCGCTGGCGTGGCGGGCATTATTACGATGCCGAGCCCGATGAGAGCGGGGCGAGCGGCCCGGATGCAGGGCTGGGCCTGGCGCGTGAAATAGCGCATTTAACTTATCGCTGCGCCCCGGAACTGGCGGCGCGTTTCGGGCGCACCCCACAGGAAGGCGAAGATCCGCTGCGCGGGGGCCGTTACGCGGTCCAATCTTATTTGGATTATCACGGCGCGAAATTGGTGGCGCGTTTCGATGCGAATTCCTACCTGACGATCAGCCAGGCATTTATTACTCACGATATTGGGCGCGGGCGGGGTGGCACCGCGCAGGTAGTGGCGGGGCTGAAGCAGCCGGCGCTCGTCGTCGCCGTTGATTCTGATCGGCTTTTTTATCCGCAGCATATGGCGGAATTGGCCGCGGCTTTGCCCGGGGCGCGCCCGCTCCAGACCGTGCATTCCGCGCACGGCCACGATGGTTTCCTTATCGAAAATAATGAGGTTTCCGCGATTATTTCGGATTTCCTCGCCGAGGTGGCGCCGGTGGAAACCGCGTCGGCCGCAACGGCCCGGGAGGGCGCTACTCTTTAGCCGCCACCCCGCCCGCTACTTAGCCTGTTACTCGCCAAATTGCGACCAGTCTTCGCCGAGCACGGTGCCGCGCGCGTCGATCATCACGTGCCCGGCTTTGCCGCCGGCGTGCAACCATCCGGTGTAGATGAGGTCGTCGGGCGCGGGGCAGGCGCCTTCACATTCGGGCAGTTCGGCGGCCGCGGATTTGACTCGCACGAATACTTCCGCGCTTTCTAGCTGCGCAGGCGTCAATCCGAGCTGCGCGGCGCGTTCGCGCACAAGGGTGGTGGCACGGGTGAAGAGCGCGGCGTCGAGCTGGGCGTAGTCGAAGGTGGGGATGCGTTCGAAGCGGAAGGGCCGCGAGGCCGCGAATCCGTAGGGTGTGGTATCGCGCGGCAGGGACCAGGAGTAGGTGACTGCGGCGTTATTGCCTTCGCCCACGGGAACGTCGATTTCGAGGCGGCGTTCGCGCACGAGGGCCCGGAACGCTTGCGTGGTCCCGGCTTCTTTTTCAATATCGACGACGGCGACACTGAGGTCTTCAGCCCCGCCCGTGAAATAGGAGCGCAGTGGGCCGCCGCCCCAGTCTTTGATTTGGGTGGTGACGATGCGGATGGCTTGGGGTGGGTTGAGGAGGGTGGGCAGGAGGGTGCCGCTCAGAAATAATGCGATGCCCGTGAGCGTGGCGGTGAGAGGGCGGAGCGGGTGGTCGTGCGCGGCGGCGGTGTGGAGGTAGCGGTAGCGTAAATAAATAATGCCGCCCAGCACGGTGAGTGCGCCGATCACGATGAGGGTGATGTAGAGGGTGCCGCGCCAGTCGTTCATCCAGAGCAGGGGGAGGGCGCCGAGGATGAGTCCGAAGCCGAGCGCGGGGAGCAGCCGGGTGGCTGTTTCGCGCAAGCCGGGCTGGCCTTGTGTTGTGGGCACGGGCGGCTCCTCCCTATCTGATGGGCTGTTAGGGGGATTCTACCGGACTCCCCGTCCGAAATAACCAATAATTTTATATAACGAAAACTCAAATTGAGAATCTATTTCGCTATTTGCATATTGGGACAGATTTCCCTTGAAGCCCATCTGCCCGTAGAATCCTAAATGGGGAAAGATTTCAGCTCTCCCCACCGCGCAACGGGGCGCACACTACTCATCTGGGCAAACTCGCTTCATTGGGTGGTAACAACCGAAACGGAGGTTTCACCATGAAACGGAAAACAACAACCCCCAACCGCTCATGAAGTCCCTCGAATCTCGGAGATCATTCTCGGCCCTGGTTATTGCGGGCTTCTTGAGCGTCGTCGCGGTTTTTTCGCTGGCCGCCATTGGAGTTGAAATTCCCTACCGGGACAAAGCAGCACGGGCGAGTGGACCTATCTACGTACGGGATAAGGAAGACGCTACTTTTACCTACCGAGTCGATGAAACCTTTATCGATTCGCGTCTAGTTAGTGTTATGTATCTTGAACCTTTACGACCCGATATTCCCCCGCCCCCTGGACTCAGCGCCTGGCCAGCAGCGGGGAGCGCGGCGGTCACCCGCCCCGCTCTCCGCTACCGCGAAACCTTGGAACAACAATTCGGTCCTATCACGGCGGTTATTGACGACTCGGTAACTCTCGAGGACGAACTACTGGTTATCACCCGCCCCGTTAACACCGAAGCTTTGTCTGAGCTAGAACGGGCAGGAACCCGAGCCTTTCTCTCATCAGGATTCGCCGTATCTTCAAACGGTGCGAATAGTCGCCCTATAGGTAGCGTGCTGTACGAGCGTTGGGCCGAGCACCTTTTACCTCTGGTGCTAGCTGTCATCGTTTTACCCATTTTTCTTTACGTCTTGGCCTGCCGTAAGAATTTCCAGAGCAACATCGCGCAGGAGCAATTTATTCTCCAATGTATAGGTGCACGGCGCGGCCACCTCATTCGGCATGCCAGTACCCGAGTTATTCCTCCAGTATTACTTGGTGGATTAGCGGGCAGCGCCGTGGTTGCTGTTCTCATCAGTGGCGTTATTCGCCTGCCCTTCACCGGATTCCACTTCCACCCGCAGGCATTTCTCCCCCAGTTAGGCTGGATCATTCTCGCCTTGCTAGTCACACTCGCCGGGCTCGTGCTGTTTTTCGCCTGGCCCCGCATCAAACTCTCAATGCGGCCAGCACGGCAAAAAAAGAAGCGTCCCCTGCTTGGCCTAGCGCTCTTCACTATTGGGATTATCCTGGCAGCAGGATTCCAATGGTATTTCTGGTGGATTCCCTCGGACATGGCTTCTGCCGCCATCCCTATAGGAATTATTCTGGTCCTACTCGGCCTATCGGCAACCTTTACACTGCTTACCCGTGCCGCGGCAAGCCTTGCCATCAGATCCCGCAGGGATCACCTCACTGATCTCACCACCCGCTGGATTATTCGCCATCCCGAGGTAGCTTCGCGTTCCGGCACCCTCGCGGGCTGTTTCCTCATTATCGGAACCCTACTAATCGCCTGCTTCAACGCGGTCGCGGATACCGATAGGGAGATCCCGCCACTTCCTGAGAATCTCAGCGCAGTTGATTCCTCTCTTGTGTGCCGCCCCAATACACCCGGCTGCCTCGAAAATGCCGTTGCGCAAATTCACGCAGCCCGTCCTGACGCTGCTATTATCGCCGCTGGCCACGGAATCGGAGTGGTTCCGTTGGAAGACGGGCAGGTCGCTCCAGAAAATCTAGAGCTGGTGCTCTCCGATTACCTTGCTCCGTTATATGGCGCACCGAAGAAAGATCTCCCCGAAAACCTCGACCGCGGCTGGCTCGTCACCCTCGTCGAATCCGATGGCCGAAATTCTGGAGAAAAACTCCTCAGCCAGATTCACAGCCTGGACCTGGGCACTCCGATCCCCGCGTTATCCACACCGCTGGGTGAAAATACCCGCGCCCTGGCGCAGATCTACCGTCAGCATTCCACCTGGCTCAGCCTCTTTACTACCTTCGCTTTCATCTGCGGGCTGCTGGTGGTGTGGCTGAATTTCTCCCGGGAAGCTGAAGCCCAGGCACGCGACGCCGCCGCTATCACGGCACTCACCGGGCAAACCCGCACGGTTGCCCGCATCCTCGCCCGGCGCACCCTCGCCACCAATATCGTGACCGGGATCGCCGCCCTCGCGGTCGGCACCTTCCTGGCACGGCAATTCTTACTGCCCGGAACCGGATTTATCCCCTGGGAGTTCATCCTCACTATCGCCGCGATCTACGGCTGTTTCATCGCCGCGCAATCCATTCTTGTGTATCGCCGGCTAACCGCACGGGCCCGCGCGTGGCGCCCGGGAAAGGATCACCATGAGTATTCTGCACTGTGACAACCTGGTCTGCGGCTACACCCACCCGCTGTTCAGCCCGATTACGTTCACCCTCAACGGCGGGGACACCCTCACCGTCATGGGCCGCTCCGGCGTGGGGAAAACAACCCTCCTCACCACGATTCTGGGGATGCATAAACCCATCTCCGGCACCATCGAGGTGACCGACACCAATATTCACCGCCTCCCCTTCAACCGCCTCGCGCGCCTGCGTTCCGCAACCATTGGCACTGTTTTCCAGCACGGCGAACTCATGGCCGGATACACCGCCCTCGATAACGTGATGCTTCCGCGCCTGCTGTGGAACCGTCATGATGGCGACGTCGCCACCGAGGCCAGCGAGCTCCTCGGCACCCTAGGTGTCCTCCCCCAAACGATGGCTGAAAACCTCTCCGGCGGGGAACGCCAGCGGGTAGCGCTGGCCCGGGCGCTCATTAATCACCCGCGCCTGCTGGTGGCTGATGAACCGACCGGAGCGCTGGATACCGAGCTGCGCGATGAAGTCCTCAGCCTCATCCTCGATACCGTGCGCGAACGCGATTGCGCCCTGCTGCTCGTCACCCACGACCCGAGCATCGCCGCCCGCACCGACCGCACCCTCATCCTCCAGCCGGTTACTGTGCCTAACCCAGCGGCTGCCTAGCCTAACTAATTTTCGGATCATTCCACCGCGGGCGTGCACGAACCATCCGAGTTTACGCGCACCCGCCCACCCTGCGCGGGCGGTAAAATTGAGGAAAAGCCGAAAGGATGAACGTGACTCGAGCCGCCACACCCCACCACCCCGCGCTCGCGTGGGAACCCGACCTCCTCGGCGCCGGTTACGAACGCCTCACCCTTCCTCTTCCCGACGACGACGAAGGTGCCGTCATCGCCACCCTTATCCGCGCACTGCCACCCGCGGGCGCGCCTACCCCGAGCTTCGCTTTCCTCGCCATTCACGGCTGGAATGACATGTTCTACCAGTGGGCCCTTGCCGAAGCGATCACAGCTGCCGGCGGGTCTTTCTACGCAATCGATCTGCGTAAATATGGCCGCTCCTGGGATCCACAGCGGCAAAGCTACGGCTACACGGATAGCATGCGGGTGTATTTTGCCGATATTGATGCCGCCCTGGCCGCCATGCGAACCGACCTTCCCGCTCGCTTCGGCCCCGCCGCAGCCCAGCTCCCCACCATGCTGTACGGGCATTCCACCGGTGGCCTCACCGCCACCCTCTACGCCGGGTCACGCCGCGGGAAAAACCTGGCTGGCCTGGTGCTTAATTCCCCGTGGTTGGATTTGCAGGTGGGTGCGGCCGGGAGCGCCGTCGTCGTACCTGTGGCGGAGCTGGCGGCGCGTACCGCACCAAAAAAACCGTTGCCTGTACACGACCCGGGCTTTTACGGGATGGTGCTCGACGCGTGGCGCCCGGAGGGAATGACGCGGGTGCCCGGGGCGCCGGAGGGCACCACCGATCCGTTTTGGACCACCGGGTGGATGCCGGCCTGGGATATGCGCCCGGATCCGGCGCCGATTCGGGGCGGCTGGCTGCACGCGGTTATTCGGGCGCAGCGCTACGTGGCGCGGAATGTGCGGCTGCGGCTGCCGGTGCTCATGCTCACCGCGGCGCGCAGCATGGTGGCCACGGCGTGGAGCGAGGAACTGCGCGGGGCCGATACGGTTTTGGACGTTGAGCAGATGTGGGCGCGCGCCGCGGAAATTGCCACCGATGTGCATATCCTGAAATTGGACCACGCCGTGCATGACGTGCTGCTCTCCCGCGCGCCGGTGCGCGAGGCCGGATTCGCGGAGATTCGCGAGTTCTGCCAGCGGCAGGTGCGGAGGGAGCAGCGAGCGTGGCGGGCGCGCTCAAGGCAATAAACGCGGCTAAGGCAGCAAAAACAGCAAGGCAGCGAAAGTAACATAAGAAAAGGGGAGGCTCCCGGAAAATCCGGGGCCTCCCCTTTTCGCTTGCGCTAGGTGCTGCTAGTTGTTAGCGGCGGACGATGGGGGTATCAACACCATCCCCGTCCCAGTCACCAACCAGCATCTGGTCACCAGACCGGCCATAATGCAAGGTGATATCAGCGTTCCCGCTCTTGAGCGAGTTCGCCACAAACACCTGGTTACCGCGCCGGACCGCGAAGGTATCCTTACCATCGCCATCCCAATCACCAACGAAGATCTGGTCACCGGCCTTGCCGTAGGAGAAGGACGTTTCAGCCTTACCGCCCGTGAGAGTGTTATTCACGAAGAACACATTCCCACGCTGGACCGCGAAGCTGGACTTGCCATCCCCGTCGAAATCACCGGAGAGCAACACGTCGGCCTCGCGCCCGAAGCTGAATACCTGGTCGGCATCCCCCGAGCGGATCGAGTTGAGGACGAATACCTGGTTGCCGCGGCGTACCGCGAAGGTATCCTTACCGTCGCCATCCCAGTCACCAACCACGATGGTGTCATCGGCGCGCCCGAAGGAAATCACTTCATCGGCCACTCCACCGGTGAGGCTGTTCTGAATGAAGATCTGGTTACCGCGACGCACTGCCAGGGTATCCACACCGTCACCATCCCAGTCACCGATCAACACCTGATCAGCGGCGCGCCCGTAGGAGAAGACCGTTTGGGCAACCGTGGAGACCCAGTCGTTGGACAGGTAGAACACGTTTCCGGTATCACCCGGCTTGCCCGGTTCGGGCGCCGGCGTACCAGGCGTACCCGGCGTCGGGTTCGGCACAGGCGTCGGGTTCGGCACAGGCGTCGGGTTCGGCGCCGGCTGGCCCGGCGTCGGATCCGGAGTACCCGGCGTGCCCGGCTCACCCGGAGTGGGAGACGGCGCCGGAGCGCTCTCCTGAGTCACCGTAACCTTAACGGTCTTGGTCACGGCAGCCCCGGCAGCATCGGTGGCAATAAGGGTCACCGTATTCTCGCCCGCGTTGAGCACCGTGCCCGATGCCAGGGTGAGAGAGGTATCGCCCGCGGCCCCAGCTGCGCCGTCGTCCTTCACCGTGTACTTGGCGAGTACCTCGGCGGCCAGGGCCTGCCGGTCAAGAGCGCCGGCGGGTGCCGTGAGTTCCACGGTGTCCGGGCCCTCGATCACGGGCAGGCTGTCCTTCGTGAAGGAGATGGACTGCGCGGTGGAATTACCGGCCAGGTCGGTGCCTTCCACCGTAAGGGTGTAGGTACCGGCCGCCAGCTCCGCGGTTTCCACGGTGTAATTGAGAGCGGGCGCGGCCTCATCGGTGGTATCGCCAGCTGCGGCGTCGTCGGCCACCGGAGCATCGGCCTCAGCCATCAGTCCAGCCGCATCCTTCACGCCCGCAACCACGCGGGCGGCGTCGTCCTTATCCGCCACGCCGTTCGCATCGGTCTTGACGGCCTTCGCGGCATCCGCACCGTTCGCACCGGCATCGTCTCCGCCACCGAAGTAGGTCTTGACGTCCACGAGGCTGTCCTCAACGGTCTGGCCGAGCAGGCCCGCATCGGTGCTCTGCTCGCTGAGCACGTTCCCGTTGAGGAGAACGCGCGCGGCCTTGAGGTTGGGGTCGGTCACGCTGGTGGCAATGGCAGCGCCGTCGCGAATAACCGCGCCGTCCGTGCCGTTGATGCTCACCGCCGGGCCTTCCTTATCCACCACCACGGGGATGGTGTTGAGAAGGGTATTGCCCATGCTGTCGCCGAATTGCACGAGGACCGTATCGCCGTCCGCAACCGGGAATGCCTGGTTGAAGCTGCGGGTATTGGTCTTGGTGCCGCCCACGGTGTGGTCGATAATGCTGCGCACCACCGAACCGTTGATCTTGAGTTCGTAGCCCCACGCATCATCGGAGGCGGTACCCGCGAAGGTGACCTCATCCGAATTCGCGTAGAGCACGCCGTTGTACAGGGTCGGTTCCGTGAAGGACACCTTGGGGTACCCGGTATCCCAGAACACGCGCAGGATGCTATCCATGCGGACCTTGCCCTCGGTATCGGTCACCTTCATGTGGAAGGCGTTAATACCGGTGGTCACCGGCACCGCGGTTTCGAAGGTGCCATCGGCCTGCACGCTCACATTAATCGGGTCCGGAACCACGTAGGCGCCGGCCTCGTTCACGGTCACGCGCGGCTGGAGCACAAAGGCGGACACGCCCTGCGCCTTACCGCGCAGCACCAGCTTGCCCTCCGCCGTGGTTTCCGCGGTGGACATATCCGGTAGGCACGTGGTGCCGAAGCACTGCACATTCGTGAAGGTGGGTGCTTGGTACGACGACGTATCTTCCGCCACGACCTCCCGGCCTTCGTAGGTAACCGTTTCGGTGGTGGTATTTCCACCATCGGAGGCCACCACGGTGGCGCTGACGGCGTCAGCTTCCGGGGTGAAGGTAGTGGTGAATCCACCGCTGGCATCCACCGTGACATCCTTGCCATTCACCTTGACGGTGAGGGTGGCGCCGGGGCGCTCATCGCGCACATTACCGGTGATCGTGACCGAACCATCCTCGGCCACCGGCTGCTTGCCGCCGGCATTGAGGGAGGTAATCGCCACGCTCGGGGCCACCGTATCGTAGGTGACGGTCAGCACCGTGCGGGTGATTTCGCGGCCGTTATCACCGTAGGCAACCACGGGGATCTCCTGGGTACCCGCGGTGAGCGGGACCAGGGCGGCGAAGAATCCGCCGCCGAGCTCCGCATCCGTACCGGCCACGGTGACGCGGGCCACCGCATCGGAGGCCAGGCCGAAGACGGTCAGCTTGCCGTCCTTGACGAGGCGATGATTCGGGGTGAAGACCTGGGTGTTGTAGGTGTTCAGGCTCGGGATCTCGATGGCGTTCGCGCCCAGCACCTTGGTAACCATGGTGTTATTCATGCCCTGGTCGGCCACGGTAACAATCACGTAGGAAACGCCCTCGGGGAGCACCACTTCGAAGGAAGAATCGGAATTCTTGGTGACCGGCTTGATCTGGGTACCCTTATCCGTTTCCACCATCGGCGAGGAGAAAATCCCCGATCCGGTTTCGGTCACGGTGAAGGGCAGGATCTTCTGGCCGTCACGTTCGAAGGGTTCACCCACGGAAACTTCGGGGGCCACGGTATCCACACCGAAGGGCATATCGAGGGTCTGCCAGTCGAAGCGATCACCCAGGCGCGCCTTGACGCGGTAGGTGTAGCGCCCGTCCGGAATCGCCTTGAAGCTCGCGCTGGCCGCATCCCACACCGTGCCATCGAAAGCGTGGGCTCGGTAAGCCTGCGCAATATTCTTCGTGCCCAGGGCAGTACCGGCGATCTGGCGGGAAAGTTCCTGTTCCTCACCCACGCGCGTCACGAGCTTGCCGGCCGCATCGTAGATTTCGAACTGAGCTTCTTCCGCGTTACGCAGCTGCGTGAGATTCGGGACAACCGTATCAACGTTATTGTCCTTATTCGGCGAGAGCCAGAATTCCCCGAAGATATTGTTCTTCATGGGCAGGGTCATCCCGAAGATCGTGGTGGTCAGCTGGGAAGTGGAGGTATTTCCCTCACCCCAGGTCTGGCCCGGAGCCACGAAAATGGGTTCGGCGTTCCAGTCCCCAGCGAAGCCCAGGTAGGGCACCTTAATATCCGGGGTTTCCTGAACGCCCTCGAGCACCGCCCAGCCTTCCACGAAGTGGTTACCCTTGCTCGGGGTGAGCGTGAAGGTGACCTGGGTGGTTTCCCCGGGCGCCACGGTGAGGACCTTGCGGTCCGCCGTCAGCGTTTCCTTGGAAATGAAGGTGGAGGTGGTGTCGTTCGCGTTATTCGTTTCGTTCACGACTTCCTGGCGCGGAATCGCGTAGGCCGCTTCCTTATCGCCGTGGTTGGTGAGGGTCACGGTGAAGGACACCGGCCCGTTCACCTGGCCCAGGGCCACCGAATTGGCACCGTCCACGCGGGCGTGCACCTGGGAAGCCAGGGCGTGATCCACGCGCACCAAACCGGCGCCGATCTGGCGCGGGGCGTAAGGAACGCCGTCGTGCCGCGGAATTTCCGCGGTGTTCATGAGCAGCGTTTCCGCCAGGCTGAGGCGATCCGCCCGGGACATCTCCGGGAAGCGCTCACCGAGCACCTGGAGCACGCTGGCCATGGAGCCGGCCACGTTCGGGGCGGCCATGGAGGTACCGGACATCGAGCCGTAAGTATTCGAATTCAGCGTGGAGTAGACGTTACCGCCCACACCCGAAATATTCGGCTTGAAGTCCAGGTTGGAGGTCGGGCCCCAGGAGGTGAAGTTGGAGGGCGCGCCGGCCGTAGCCGAGGGCGTGGTCCGGGCTTCATCCGTGAGGGCGATGGTGACGGGAGTCTTAGCTTCGATCGCTTTCACGAGGCGCAGCGCATCGGAGCGGAACATCACGCCACCGGGGAAGGTGTATTCGTCAATACCGCCCATGGAGATCATGGAATCCCCGCCGGCTTCGTGGTTGTAAATAATCACACCGGCCGCGCCGGCTTTTTGTGCGTTTCCGAACTTTTCCCCGAAGGTGATGCCGCCGCGCTCAATAAGCACGTATTTACCTGCGGTATTTTCCGGGAATTCTTCCGGCTTACCGGTGCCGGCGGCTACCGCTTCGCGGGCCACATTATCCGGCTTACCGGTGGCAAGTTCGTAGAAAATATCTTCGGCTACGCCGTTCACGGTCACGCGGGCGACCGAGCGGGTTTCGAAATTATTATCAATCGAGGCAACCGAAAGCGTGGCATCGTGAGCCGAGGGCGAGCCAATAACGCCGTCGTCCCATTTACCGAACATATCGTCTTCCCCGCCGCTCGGAGAGAAATTGAGCCCGGAGTTACCGGCGGAAATCACCGGGAGCACGCCCTTGGCGCGCGCTTCTTCAATGGCCAGGCCCGCACCGTTGGAGTATCCGAAGCCGTTATCGGAGCCCAGCGAGAGGTTAATAACGTCGGCGCCCAGCTTCACGGAATCTTCAATGGCGGCAATAATATCGCCGTCGGCCGCGCCGCGTGAACGGGCCGGGTCATTGGAGAAGACCTTCATCGCCAGCAACTGGGCATTGGGGGCCATGCCTTCCACCCGCCCGGTGCTCGCGAAGGTTTGGCCCTCATCCAGGCCGTTTGCCGCGGCAATACCGGCCACGTGCATGCCGTGCATGGACGAGGTGGTATCGATGATCTCGAAATTATCGTCGGCGTAGTTGTAGCCGTTGGGAACCTTACACGTGAAGGCGGGGTTCGCAGCGGTGTTAATATTCTTAATCTTCGCGGTATCGCAATTGTCGATCCGCATATCGCGGTGGCTCGGGTCGATACCCGTATCCACAATCGCAATAACCATGCCGGTGCCATCCGCGCCGGCATCCGCCAAGGCCGCGGGCGCGCCCTGCATATCACGCGAGGCATCTTCGAGGGGCACATTCTCCTGCGGCTGGGCTGCGAGGGCACCCTGGACGAGGGCCTTCGTGGCACCCGCACTCTGAGCGACGGCGCGAGAAATATCCGCCGCACGCTCGGTAGCGGCAACGTTGGTCGTCTGATAGACACGTTCACGCTTGACCGAGGCCACCGCGGCTTCCGCTTCCAGCGCCGCCATCTTGTCCGCCGGCATCGTCGCGGCGAAACCGTTGACGAGGTAGCCGAACTGGCGCTCAAGCTGCAGACCGTACTTCTCCGACCACTGGGCCACCAGGTCTTCCTGGGTGGCCAAGCTCTGCGCCTCACCAGCATCGCTGCCCAGGCGCGACTGGTCCTTGAGGAGCACGATAACCCGCACCCGCTCGGTGGAGCCCTGCAGATCCTGGAAAGCAGCCAGCTCGGGGTTATCGGGAGAGAAGAGACCGGCGAAAGCGCCGGCGGGATTCGACGGCGCAGGCTGATCCGCAGCGAGCGCCGGAGTAGTGAGTACGCTTAAGGCGAGCGCAGCCGTGACGGATAATCCGCCCAGGCGGCGCCAGTTAAAACCTGTCACACCTTCTCCTAACTTCGTGACGGGAGGGATCCCGTCGGGGAATCCGGTGATGTCATTCCTGCACGGCGGCCAGGGTTCGGGCAGAGTTGGGACGACGGCGCACACGGCGCAGCCTCCCCACCCCGCCGCGCATATCTACCAACCAGTGGAGAAGTTATGCACCCCTCCCGCTCAGCCTCTCACCCTTGAGCGATAGACCGGCAGTGCGTGACGCGTGGGAATACCGGATGCGGGCTATCATCGCAAAGAATGGTGCGCATCGGTCCAGAGCGTCCACAACGTGAACACTTCCGTTAGGCCATTGATATTTATGCGCTTAAAATTCGGGGCGCGGAGGCGGGCACGGTAGCACAGCGCAGAGCGGGCCGCGCGGAAGATCCCACGCGGCCCACCGCGCGCTCACGGCGCACCCGGTTACTGACGCGGCTGCCGAATCAGCGGCCAGGGATCCAGGGTTTCCAAGGCCGCCACAATAGAGAGCAACAG
The DNA here is from genome assembly GCF_051267215.1 of Actinotignum vesiculae. NCBI lineage: Bacteria > Bacillati > Actinomycetota > Actinomycetes > Actinomycetales > Actinomycetaceae > Actinotignum > Actinotignum vesiculae. The sequence continues at coordinate 6,716 of NZ_JBOZGG010000013.1, read as the reverse complement.
CTGTTCTTCCCCGAAGCGGGTGGCACCCACATGCACCCCGAAGGGTAGCTCCGTGCCATCGACGTCCGCGCGGTGGATCGGGATGGCTACCGCGGCCGGCCCGAACATATTCCAGGAGCTGGTCCACGGGCTCACAATGCACTGGCGCCGGAAATCTTCAGCCGGATCATCCGGGCAGCACACCCAGGCCGGATCGGCCGGCGGGGTGCCGAGCGCCGGGCTCACAATCACGTCATAATCCGCGAAGGCCTCCCCCATGCGCCGAGCAATGGCGTACATTCCCTGCAAGCCATCCATGAGCTGCGGCGCGGATGCTTCCCGCCCGCGAGCGCGCAGCCACTGGCTCATCGGGGTGAGGAGTTCCTCGCGTTCGGGCGGGAGCGGAATGGCGGCAGCACCCGCCTGCCAGATCGGCATAAAGGATTGCCAGGCTTCCGGCCCGAAGGGCCGCGCGATCTGCTCCACCCGCGCACCCATAGCACGGAAATCTTCCGCGGCCCGCGCCACCGCGTCCAGGCAGGCGGGGTGAATCTCAGTATCAACATTGAGCGGTTCGGTGAGCACCCCCACCCGCAGGTCGGCCAGGGCCAGGGCGCGGCTGCGCGATTGCGGCCCGCACCCGAATTCCGCATCCAGGGTGGCCAGGTAGTCTCCCGCTCCCGGGTAGGGGCTCCAATCCCCGGGCCGGCGCCGCGCAATAATATCCAGCCCGGCCGCCAAATCGCGGGCGGTACGAGCCAGCACCCCGGCGGTGGCCAGCCCGCTATCGGAGAAGAAGGAGGACCCGGGTCCGGGCAAGACCAGCCCGCGACTGGGTTTGATGCCGAGTACCCCGCAGTGCGCGGCGGGAATGCGGACCGAGCCGCCGCCGTCGTTCCCGTGCGCGATGGGGACCACGCCGGCCGCAACCGCCGCGGCCGCTCCCCCGGAGGATCCGCCGGCGCTGCGGGCCAGGTCCCAGGGGGTGCGCGCGGGAGTGAGGCCGGCCGGTTCGGTGTAGCCGACGAATCCGAATTCCGGGGTGGTGGTTTTTCCGATGGTCACGGTGCCGGCGTCCAGGATGGACTGGGCGACCCCGCCGGTGGTGGTGGCGATATTTCCGCGCATGGCCCGCGAGCCGTATTCGGTGGGCAGGCCGGCCACGTCGTCGAGGTCTTTGATGGGGAAAGGCACCCCGGTGAGCGGCCCGCCCCTACCCTCTTTCAGTTGCGCGGCGGCGGCGTGGGCCTGCCGCAGCGAGAATTCTTCCGCGATATGCGTGAATGCCCCCACCGCGGCGCCGCGGCTGCGGGCCCGTTCCAGCACCCGTTCGGTATGCGCGACGGGGTCCAGGCGGCCGGTGCGCATGCGCCGCGCCAGCTGCACGGCAGAAAGATCCAGGGGGTCCACGTTCTCCTCAAGAAATGCCATGCTCACAGTGTACGTGAGATAGGGCACGTTTGCCGCGAGCGATAGCATATTAAGTTTCGGAGCAATTCTCTTCGCGTTCCGCGTGCCGCTATTCGGTTTCCGTGCCGGCACGGGCGGCCCAGGGGCCGTGTTTCGCCCGTTCCACGGCTTCTTCGCGCGCCGCGGCGGTGGGGATGGCCAAGTTTTCCATCAGCTCGGCTATGTGCGTGGCGGCATTTTTTTCACGACGACGCCGCAAACTGGCGGCGGTGGCGGCAATCTCCTCCGTGGATAAGTTCTGGGACAGCTTGGCCTTGCCAATAATCTCCGTAACTTTAATATCCACGCCCACGATGGCGCGCAGCATGCGGCGCAGCTGGTCAGGCCGCGCGTGGGTATCGGGGCGCCAGGTGCCGCCGTGGTGGGCAATTTCGTGGGCATCTACTAATTCTCGCAGGGTGGGGATGAGCCAGGCGGGATCCTCGTGGATAGTGAGCTCACCACGCAGGTGCACGGTGAGGTAATTCCAGGTGGGAACCCGGGCCAGCGGGGCATCTGCCGGGCCAGGTGGCATATCAGAGGGTGATATATAGGTATTTGGCCCGGTGACCACCATGAGGCAGGGCCCGCTATCGCCCGCTTGGGGATTAATACGTGCCATATGGCTGTGGAGGTGGAGAGTACCGGCGTCGTCGTACTTAATATTAAAAGGAAGGAGGGTGGCGTCCAGGCCGCGCGGGCCGGCCGTTATTAATTCTCCCACGCCGATTTGGGCAGCTAGTTCCACCGCGCGTTCCGGTTCCAACGCAAAACGACTCGCCACGTACATGACAGCCAGTGTAATGCGCGCGGCTACGGCGTGCGCATGACCTCCACCGGGTCACGGTAGGCCGCGAAAATTGCCGGGGGAATGCAGGCGAGCAGCGCTACGAGCACCGCGAGCACCCCCACCGCCACCGAGAAATCGAGGGCGACCGGGTTGCCGCTCAGCTGGCAATAACTCCAGGCCGCGGCGATGCCCAGCGCGGTGCCGCCCACGGCCGGGTAGGCAATACGGGCGATCACCAAGGCCACGAGTCCGCCGCGGGTAATGCCGAGGGTGCGGCGCCGGCCCAGGTCGCGGCGGCGGATAAGCACGTCGGCCAGCACCACCGCGGCGATGAAGAGCGCCCCCACCCCGAGAATGAGGATGAGGAGGGCACGGCCCATGCCCGCAACCTGCCCGGTCACGGCCACGCCCTGTTTCGCCTGGCTGACGGAGCTGCGGATAATGAGTTTGGCGGGGTCGAAATCCCCGATGGCCGCGAGGGCAACATCGGTGACCGCAGCAATATTTTCGGCGTCGTTAGCCAGCGCGGTCACCCGCACGTAGGCGCCCGAGCCGCCCCCGGCCAGGAGGTAATTATCGAGGTCCTCGAATCCTCCGCTGGGGGTGAAGGAGCCGACCACGGCCCACTGCCGCCCACCGCGCGATTCCACGTACCCGCTGGGGAAGGCCAGGCGCAGCTGCGGCAGCATGGCTTCGGGCACGATGGCTTCTCCCGGGCCGGGATAACGCCCGGCTGTTAATGTAATTATTTTGGAGATGTCTCCGCCGGTTTCCACCAGGGCGAACAGTTGGGAGGCCGGACCGAGCGGCCCATTGACCACGTCCACCGTGCTCCGGTATCCCACTACCCCAGCCACCCCGGAGGTGCCGTGCAGGGTTTCCAGGAAAGCTTCGGGGAGCAACCCGGCGTTTTGTTGATCGATAAGGGTGAGCTGGCGGGCTTGCGGGCCGGTGAGCTGGCGGTGCAGCTCGGCTTCGGTGGCGGCCTGGCGGCCCACCGTCACTAAGGATGCCGCGCACATCACCCCGAGCACCAGGGCCACCAGGATGGTGGTGACCAGGGCCCCGCGCGCATTTTTCGCGCCTTCGCGTAGCAGAACAGCGAATTTCATAGCCGCACCACCTCATCTGCCGCATTGACCACCGTGGGATCGTGGGTGGCAATAATGACACTGCATCCGGATTCCGCTGCTTCGCGTAGGGCGCCGAGCACGAGGTTGGCATTATCCGGGTCGAGGTTTCCGGTTGGTTCGTCGGCCAAGATGAAGGTGGGGGAATTGACGAGGGCGCGGCAGACCGCCACGCGCTGGGCCTGCCCGCCGGAGATTTGCCCGGGCCGGTGGTCGGCGCGGTGCTCCAGGCCCAGGCCGGCCAGGAGTTCGCGGGCGCGGGTGCGGGTGGCTGCCAGCGAATGGCCCGCGTAAAGCCCGGGTTCCATTACGGAATCGAGGACGGGCCGGGTGGGGTCAAGTTCGGAATCTTGGAAAACGAAGCCGATGCGGCGGGCGCGCAGGCGCGAGCGTTCCCGGTCGGTGAGCTCGCTGGCTGCGGCGCCGTCGATAAGTACCTGCCCGGAGCTGGGCGTGAGCGTGAGCCCGAGGAGGTAGAGCAGGGTGGATTTGCCACGCCCCGAGGCCCCGGTCACCGCGGTAATGGCGGCCGGGGCGAAAACGTGGGTGAGGCCGTCGAAGAGCTCTTCGGCGCCTTTCCGGTAGCGGAAGCGCAGCTCACGGGTGGCGATGCCGGGCGCGTCCATTACTTCGTACTTTCCGGGCTCGGGGTGGCTTCGGTTTCTGCATCTGCGCTGGGGTCGGTTTCCGAGCCTTCGCTGGTGTCCGTGCCCGAATCTTCGTTGGCCTCGGTTCCTGCGCCTTCGCGGGAACCGGTATCAGCGCCGGAATCGCCGGGCGCTCCGGATCCGCTAGGCGCGCCGGATCCTCCAGACGTGCCGGATCCGCCAGGTGCACCTGATCCACCCGGGGCGCCGGCCTTCTTCGCGTCGGCCAACGCATATACGCTTTCTCCGGCCCGCACGCCCTCAACTACCGCCAGGCCGCCGGCCACGGTCTGAACCGTGACAGTGCGGGGCGCGGCCTCCCCCACGACCCTCACGCTCACAGTCCCATCCGGCATCGTAGACAGCGCGGAGACCGGCACAGTAGGCCCGGTCACCGCGGGCACAATCTCAATATCGGTAAGGAGATAGGCTTTTTGGCTGGCCGGCAATTCCCCGCACCGAGTGCCGCACAGCAAACCGCCATCTTCCGCGGTAACAGGGACCTTGACCTGGCCCCCTCCTGTTTCCTCCGGCTCACCGGTAATACCGATGAGGGGCTGTTCACCCAGCTTCACGCGAATACCCATTCCCGGCTGAATCATAGCCTGCTGTTCGCGCGTGATTTCCATATAAAAACTGGGCGTTCCGGACACCGAGTTAATAATATTTTCACTTCCGTTCAGCGCCGCACCGGGCCATGCAATACTGCGGTCCAGGGTGAGCGCAGCTGGTAGTTGCGGCACTGCCACAAGTTCTCCCAGGCCGACGACGCCGCTCTGTTCCTGCCCGCGCGCTTTTTGCCACGCTTTCGTTGCCGCGGTGGTGGCGGGGCCAAATTTCCCATCTGCCACGGTGCGTGAGTAGCCAAGGGCAGCGAGGAGCCGCTGGTATTGGGAGACATCCTCGCCTTCGGTTCCTTCGGCGAGGGGCCGCCAGAAGGGAGTGGAACCTTCTGCCGCGATTACCTCGGTATTTCCGACGGTGTAGAGCGTGTCGCCGGCGTGGAATTCTCCGTCCGCGGCAACGGAGGTGATGGTGCCGTTGAGCTGGTTCACGGCAACTGGTTGTGCCGCGCGTTCTACCGTGGTGGAGAGTGTGAGGGTGCGGCCAATATTTTGCTCGGTTACGGTGACGGTCATTGTCTCCGCTCCCGTTTGGGTGATCCGCTCCGGGGGTTTCAGGGTGGTGCGGCCCGCCCAGAATGCCAGTGCCGCCACGAGGAGGAGTGTTATCACACCTGCGAGGATCTGAGTTATTTTCTTGTTCATGGCAGCACGCCTTTCGTGGTAGCCACGCGGTTACACGTGAATGGTAAACATCATGGGGTTATTTTATGCCATAGAGCTCTGTGGCAGGAGGGTCACTGGGGCAAACTTTCCACACTTCCAGGGGGATCTGGAATTCAAGAGATCCCCCATTATTAGGCCACCAACGATGCTCCGGATCGGTATGAAATCTGGTAACGTACGTTTCTCGGGCAGGACGTTTGGAGATATCAACCTTATAACCATGCGCATCGAGGCAGGGAATATAGTATTCATCCCAGTAGTCCCAGACCACCCGCAATTGATCTTCCGACCAGTCGGTAAGAAATTCCGGATTGAGGAAATACATCGCATAACATTCGTAACTAGCCAAGTTATATGCCTGCTCTTGCGATTCAGGAATACTCCCATCGGAAGCTATACCACCTTTGGGATTGACATGAAATGCAAAACCCTTGCTAGTCATGCATTCAGCCTGCTTAATATCCTCTTCCTCCGGTGATTCTAACCATTCAACCAAAGGAATATCAGGAGGGTCCTCAATTCCCCAGTAGTCCGCGTGCCGTTTCAACCACCGTTCTCGGAAGGCAAGCTTCTCCTCCTCGGTCGTGTAGCGGGGCGAGATCTTGATCTTCGCTTTCCAGGTATTCGGATCCCACTCAGATGCCGAAGCCACAGCCACTTCGCTTCCGGTTTCGCCGGCGCGCCCGGAATCTGAACCCCGCTCGCGCAACCGCCCACCGCCACCAGTAGGACACTCAGGACGCATACAATTCTGTTTCTCATTTCTTAGACCTCATTCCAATCCGTAAAACTGAGAAGCAGGAGGAGTCCTCGGACAGGTTTTCCATACCTCAAGAGGAATCTGGAATAAGAGCGCTCCGTCATTACTGGGGAACCATCGATTTTCGGCATCGGTGTAGAATGTCGCGACGTATGTTTCTCGGGCAGGCCGCTCAGAAGTATCGACGGTGAACCCGTGAGCCGCCAAGCAGGGAATGTAGTACTCGTCCCAGTAATCCCATATCACTCGCAATTGATCTTCCGACCAGTCAGTAAGAAATTCCGGATTGAGGAAATACATCGCATAACATTCGTAACTAGCCAAGTTATATGCCGCCTCTTGCGATTCTGGAATACTCCCATTGGAAGCAACCCCACCTTTGGGATTGACATGGGATCCAAACCCCTTGCTGGTCAAACACTCAGCCATTTTGATATCCGACTGCTCCATTGATTCTTGCCACTCCACGAGCGGAACATCCGGCGGATCCTCAATTTCCAAAAACTCCGCATCACGTTTCAACCATCGTTCACGGAAGGCAAGCTTCTCCTCCTCGATGGTGTAGCGGGGCGAGATCTTGATCTTCGCTTTCCAAGAGAGTGTCTAATGGTTTGTGTGTGAGGGTGAAAACCACCTAGGAGATAAACCAGAATGACTACCGTGAAACAAGAC
>NZ_JBOZGG010000012.1:0-79173 GCF_051267215.1 Actinotignum vesiculae | reverse complement strand
GGGCCGGCCCGGCGCCGCGAGCGGCGCCGCCCGCGTACCCCGCGCAGCGCGGCGCGCCCGGGCTCATCCGCCTCCGATTCGCGCCCAATCCGGTGTTCCCCGGTCGGTGCGGACGGGTAGAGCTGAGCCAGGTCAAAAAGCGGGGCATCCTGAGCGGCAATCACCTGGGCCGAATCATCGGGGTGGGCGCCGAGCCAGATTTCCGCCACCCGGGTTTCCGCCGGCGCATAGCCGAAGAGCGCGGGAAGCGCGCTCGTGCCGCCCCACGCATAGTCCCTGGCTCGCCCCTGGATCCGCATCACCGCTGCTCCTGCTTTAGCTCAGGGCGCCGGTGGCCTGGTAGCGCCGCCCGCGCGATCCGCGCACCACGGTGCGCTCGCGCCCGCGGCGAATCACCGGAGCTGTGGCATTAGCCGCGGCTACCACCGGGGCCTCAGCCCGGGCGGGTTCTTTGGCGACCGGCTCGGGCGTTTCCGCTTCCGGCGCTGCTGCCGGAGCTGCGGCGTCCGTTCCTCCCGCGCTGGTTTCACTTTCCGCACTCGCGATTTTGCGCCGCACCCGGCGCCGCCGCCCGCTGCGCTCGGCCCGCTCGGCCTTCTCCGCGGCGGCCGCCCGCGCCGATTCCTTACGTTCCTTTTCCGAGGCGGCTCGCGCCTGCGCTTTTTCCGTTTCCAGCTTGGCTAGCCGCTCACTCCACGGCACCCAGCGCGGAGCCAGCAAAGCACCCGCACCGGGCAGCATCTCAATCTCGTTAAAGGTCACAGAACGAGCCCGGCTCGCCCGGCTCACCGTAATACTCCAGTACCAGCCGTGATACCCCGGATGAGTACAGGTAAAGAGGTAGGAGACCACCCGGGTATCCTCGGCGAGGAATCCCGCGTACTCCCCCACGAAACGCTCGGCCACAGCCTCAATCAGGGTTGCCCGCGCTTCATCAACCGCCGCGGCCAGCACCCGATCTTCGGGCAGGCCGGGTTGCGGTTCCACCCGCTTATCATCCGGGGTCACCGCCACGTTTTCATCAACGCGATCTTCCGGGCGCGCCGCATCCGCACCCTCGTCCGCGTGACCTTCTACCCGCACCTCGGGGAAATGCAATTCCGGGGCTTCAGCCCCCGCAACCCCCGCGCATTCTTCTTTTTCTTCATTCTTAGGCATCAAAATCATCGGCAACCGCACGCAAGGCGCGCGCGATTTGCCCTCCCCCTTCCGGGTAGCGGCCGCGCCGAAGCTGGGTGGAGGCCCCGTCCAGAAGCCGAATGAGATCTTCCACGATCACCACCGTTTCTTCCGGGGAACGCCTATTCTTCCGCGCGAGCGATTCAAGTTTGGTTATCGGTTCGACATTGAGTGCTTGCGGGCCGCGGCGCGTATCGGCAAGCCCGAAGGACACCCGCTGACCCTTGCGCGGCGTGAGCCCTTCCGGGAGGGCCGAGGAGGGCAGGAAGACCTGCGCACCGTCCTCATCGCTGACAATAAAGCCGAAGCCCTTAGCGGCGTCGAAAAACTTAACCTTTCCGGTTGGCACAACACTCTCATTTCTAGCAAAAACGCTTCGCACACGGTCGGGCGAAGCACCAGCGTCATTCTACCAGCGCCCCCGCGGGCACAGGCAACGCTACCGGCTGAACGCCCCCGGCCCCATTTCCCATCCCGCTCCCAGAATGCTGTGGTTAAATTGTGCTGTCCACCACGTAAGGGGCAGGCCCGGTGCCGCACCGGGCGCACGGAAGGGTGAAGTTATGGGGATCGTACGCCGGATAGCTGGAACACTCGCACTTGCGGGCGCACTGCTCTTTTCCGGCCCGCTGGCCGCCGCGGAAGAACCCCTCACCAGCGTCGATCCGGTCACCGATCAAGCCCAAGTCCTCTCCGCCAGCGAAGAAGAGCAGCTGCGCACCTCCCTCAACCGCCTCCAAGATGAGACGGATTACGCGGTGCGTTTCGTTTTTGTTAATAGGTTCGACGGCGCAGGCGCGGACCAGTGGCCCATCGAAACATTCAACCGGGCCGGACTGTCCAGCGATGCCGCACTCATCGCGGTAGCCGTGGATAGCCGCCAGCTGGGTTATGCCTACGGCCGCGCGAGTTTTTCCGCCTCCGATCTGGATAAGGCTTTTACCGCGGAGGTGCGCAACGCCTACCGGGACGGCCGCTGGCTGGAGGGCTCCCTCGCCTACACCCGGGCGCTGGCGCAGGGCGAAGAAACGGATTGGGCCAGCTTGGCGCTCGGGGGCGGCGTCGTCGTCGTTATTATCGGGGCGATTGTTTTCGTGCGCGCGCGGAAACGCAAGCAGGCGGAAAATAAAACTCGTGAAGATCTGGCCGCGCTCGGCAAACGTGCCGCCGCGGCGCTCTTAGCGACGGACGACGGCGTTCGCAGTGCCGCCGCGGAACTCAATTTCGCGCGGGCGCAATTCGGGGTGAATTCGGTGCGCGGCTTTGACCAGGCGCTCGCGCAGGCACAGCAGTATCTCCAGGAGGCTTTCAACCAGCGTCAGCTTTTAGATGACGATATTCCGGATACCCCGGAGCAGGTGCGCGCCTATAACACCGCAATTCTGGAGCTCACGGAAAAAGCGCAGCGGGCCATTACCGAACAGGAAGAAGAATTCGCGCGGCTGCGGGATTTGGCGGCCAATGTGGAGGAAGCCGCGGCGCGGGTGCGCGAGGGAGCGGCGGATATTCGCGCCAATCTTCCCAGCGCCACCCGACAACTGGATTCCTTGGCGGCCACCTACGGGGAGAATGCGGTGGCGAGTTTCCGCACCTACCCGGCGGATATTGAAGCTTTGCTGGCCGGGGCGGATATTGCGCTCGGGCAGGTCGATCAGCTGCTCGGCGCGGGCGAACGCAACCAGGCCGTGCCTTTTGTGCGCATCGCCGAACAGGCCCTGGATGAGGCCGCGGAACGCTACCGTGCCATTTCCAACGTTCAAGAATCTGTCAATCAGGCTTTCGCCCAGCTAGGTGAACATATCTCCTCAATTTCCGCGGATATTGCCGATGCCCATCGCATCGGCGGCGGGAACGCCCAGGTGGGAGCCGCGCGGGATCGGGCGGCGGCGCTGGTGGAGAAATACCGCGGGGAGCGGGTGGATCCGCTCGCCGGAATCCGCGAGCTCACCGAAGCGGAAAATGCCCTGGATGCGGCTCTTGCCCCGGCTCGGGATGCCGAGGAAAACTACCGGCGCCAGGTGGCCGGGCTGGAGCGGGACCGCCAGCGGGCCCAGGCCGCGGTGCAGCGGGCGGAGGCAATGGTCTCACAGAACCGCTGGAGCACCGGGAATGAGGCGCGCGCCCCGCTGGAGGCGGCCCGCACCGCGCTCCAAGCCGGGGATACCAGCGATGACCTAGCCAAACGCCGCGATTATTACGCGCGGGCCGAATCCTACGCCCAGCGCGCCACAGATGCGGTACAGGAGGCCATGTCCGCCCGCGCTTCGGGAGGTTTCGGCGGCAACGGCGGCAACGGCGGCGGGGACGTGGGCAGCCTGCTGCTCGGCATGTTCCTCGGCTCGCTGACCAGCGGCGGATCCCGCCACAATTCTGGCTGGGGTTCGGGCTGGGGTTCCGGTTTTGGCGGCGAGCGCTCCAGCGGCTTCGGCGGAGGCTTCGGAGGATTCGGAGGTGGCTCCGGCGGGGGCTTTGGCGGATTTGGCGGCGGGGGCGCCGCGGGAGGAGGGAGCCGTTCGTTCTAATACCGGTGGCCGCGTGCGTCCGTTGATCGCGCCCCGCCCGGATACTATCTATCCAGTACATCACCCCATTCCTACTCGATAACACAGAGAAAGGCTGATCATGGCTGAAAAACAAACAATCCTCGGACGCATTACCCAGCTCGCGAAGGCGAATATTAACGCGCTCCTCGACCGCGCGGAAGACCCGCAGAAAATGCTCGACCAGATGGTGCGCGATTACAAGAATTCCATCGCGGAAGCCGAAGATGCCGTGGCCCTGACCGTGGGCAATCTGCGCCTGGCGCAATCCGATTACAACGAGGACGTCAAGGCCGCGCGCGATTGGGGCCAAAAGGCCATCGCCTCCTCGCGCCGCGCTGATGAGATGCGCGCCAAGGGCGATGAAGCGGGCGCGAACCACTGGGATGACCTGGCGAAAGTGGCGCTGAGCAAGCAGATCCAGTACGAGCGCGAAGCCAAGGATGCCGAACCCATGCTCGCCTCCCAGGAAAAGGTGGTGGAGCAGCTCAAATCCGGGCTCACCCAGATGAAGGAGAAGCTCACCGAGCTCAAGAATAAGCGTGACACGCTGGTGGCGCGCCAAAAGTCCGCCGAGGCGCAAAGCCAAGTGCAGGACGCCATCTCCTCGATCAACGTGCTTGATCCCACCAGCGAGCTGGCCCGTTTCGAAGACCGGGTCCGCCGCCAGGAAGCCCTGGCGCAGGGCAAGGCCGAAGTTGCCTCCCTGAGCTTGGCCGACCAATTCGCCGAATTGGAGGATCATTCCGACGACGCAGAAATCGAAGCGCGCCTAGCCGCCCTCAAGAGTGGCCAAGAACCCGCGCAACTCGAAGGCCGGGATTTCTCCAGCTACTAAAGCACAGCCGACTTCCCGGGCCGGGGTGGCGCTGCCACCCCGGCCCGCGGCGTCGTCGTTCCACCGCTATCGCTCCCACGGCTTTGCTTTCGCTTCCCGCAAACTTTCAGGAAGCTTCCAGATACCTCGAGTTTCCTTAACGTCATGACGCCTACCGAGCACACTCCCGAAGCGGCCATCCTCGTTGTTGATGATGAGCCCTCGATCCGTGAACTTCTTTCCGTTTCTCTCCGGTTCGCCGGATTCGATGTGTACACCGCCGCCGATGGCGCGGAAGCCCTCGCTCACCAGCAAAATCAGCATCTGGACCTGGCCGTCCTCGATATTATGATGCCGGGCATGGACGGCTTTGAGGTACTGCGCCGCCTGCGCGAACGCGATCACGATCTACCCGTGCTGTTCCTCACCGCCCGCGATGATGTGAAAGACAAGGTCCAGGGCCTAACCGTGGGCGGGGATGATTACATCACCAAACCGTTCTCCCTGGAGGAAGTGGTGGCTCGTATCCGCGCGGTGCTGCGGCGCACCAGCCCTGAGGAAACCGAATCGGCGGTGCTGCGCTACGCGGATCTGGAAATGAACGAAGATTCCTATGAAGTCACCCGCGCGGGCCGCCCGGTGGAGCTCTCCCCCACCGAATTCAAGCTGCTGCGCTACCTCATTATTAATGCCGAGCGGGTGGTTTCTAAATCTCAGATCCTCGACCATGTATGGGATTACAACTGGCAGGGTGAGATCTCCATCGTGGAATCCTATATTTCCTATTTGCGGCGCAAAATTGATTCCCCGGAAGCGCTGGGGATTACCGACCCGGAGGAGGCACGCAATCTTGTGCCGCTCATCCACACGCGCCGTGGCATCGGCTACGTTCTGCGTGCTTCCAAATAGCATTCGGTTATGACCCAACGTCACGATCCGTTCCCTGCGGAAAGCGCTCGCACCCGCCGCGGTGGAGTTTTCCGGCGCGCGCTGCGGCCGGCCCGCACCCTGGCCGGCCGCCTCATTATTGCCTTCGTTATTCTGGTGGGCACCGCGGCAACCTTTTTGGGTTTCGCTTCGGTCACCCTCCTCAAGCAATACCTGGTCTCCACTATCGACCAGGATTTGACCACGAATGCGCGCTCGGTGGAACGGATGTTCCTCCAGGAGATGCCCGGCGCCAGCCAGTCCTCCCTCAACCTTTCTGATTTCTTCGTGCGGGTCAATTGGGGTATCGCCGGGCAGCGAGATGTAACCACCTACGAACTCCCCAACCCGGGGGCCGTGGAAGAATTCGGTTACCCGCGCGAACTTGAGCGTATTGCCAGCCTGGGTTCCGAAGAGCCGGTCACGGTTCCTTCCACCCTGTACGGCTCGGATTGGCGAGTGCTGGTGCATCCCATTAGCCCGACCTCCACCGGCGGCCTCATCACCGGGAATATTATTATTGCCCAGCCGCTCGGCCCTATCGAATTTACGATTGCGCGGCTGCGCCTTATTTTCGTGCTCGCCGGGCTCGCGACCGTGCTGGCCGCCGGACTTGCCGTTACCGGCCTGGTATCGCGTACCTTGCGATCCCTGCGTGATATCGAGGCGGCCACGCATACCATCGCAGAAGGGCACCTGGCCGAACGCGTCCCGCACGGTGAGGACGACGACGAAGTTGGGATGCTCGCCAACTCTATTAACGTTATGCTCGCCCAAATCGAGCATGCCTTCGCGGAAAAAGAGCGCTCGGAAGCAAAAATGCGGCGCTTCGTTTCGGACGCCTCCCACGAATTACGCACCCCGCTGGCCACCGTGCGCGGGTATTCCGAGCTGTACCGCCTGGGCGGGGTTCCCCCCGAGCGGGTGCCCGAGGCGATGGAACGGGTGGAATCAGAAGCCAACCGGATGGCCGGACTGGTGGAGGATCTGCTCCAGCTGGCCCGCTTGGATGAAAACCGGCCCCTCAATCTTGATTGCGTCAATCTGGCCAAGCTGGCCGATAACGCCATCCTTGATTTCCGGGTGCGAGCCCCGCAACGCACCGCCACGGTGGTTGCTTTGGATGGGAGCACCCCGCCGCCCGAGGTGGTGGAGGTGCACGGGGATGCCGATCGTATCACCCAGGTGATCGCGAATTTGCTGTCGAATGTGCTCGCGCACGCCCCGGAAGCCAGCCCGGTGGAAGTGGCGGTGGGCATCGCGGAGGGCCAGCCCACTATCGAAGTGCGCGATCACGGCCCGGGTATTTCCGAGGCGGATTCCCAGCGCATTTTTGAGCGGTTCTACCGCCCGGATTATTCACGTTCGCGCGAATCGGGGGGCTCCGGGCTGGGCCTTGCCATTGTTGCCGCCATTATGGCCGCGCATCACGGCACCGCCCGGGCGCTGACCACCCCCGGTGGCGGGCTCACGGTGCAGCTCACCTTCCCCGCGCCGAGCGAACCGTGCCAGAGTCCCGATGCTCTCGCGCCCGCGAAACCGAGCGCGCAGGAATAGGCGGGCTACTCAGCCGCCGTTCCACCCGGCTCGCCAGCCGCCGGCGGATCGAAGGGGCTAGTGCCTTCCGGGGTGAGCGGATGCGCGCTCTTCTGCTCGAGCATCATCTCAATAGCGGTGAATACCCGGCCCATAAAATCAGCCGGGTCTTCCTCCGGCAGCCCGTACATGGGCCGGCCAATAAACAAAAACACTTCGCCGCGGAATTTCGGGAGCACCGCCCCCACCGGCATGACCTCGTGCCCGCCGGACATGGCGATGGGAACAATCGGAACATTGAAACGCTGGGCGAGGGCCGCGGCGCCCGCCTTGGGGGTGCCGAGCTTCCCGGTGCGCGAGCGGGTACCTTCCGGGAAAATCAGAATCGGAACACCGGCGGCCAGCAGGCGACCCGTCATCCCCTTGGCACGCCCGGGCTGATATTCCGACCCGGCTTTCCCGGTGGGTTTTTTACCGCGCTCAATGGGATAGGTATTAAAGAACAGCGAAGTGAGATTAGAAATGCCACGGCGGCGATAAAAATAATCCGCGGCTGCGCCGGTCGCTAAGCGCTCGGTGAGTTTATCGGGAAGCAGCGAGAAAATCATCGGAGCATCCAGGTGCGAAGAATGATTAGGCACCAGGATAAACGCGCCGTCCAGGTTCTCAATATTTTCTTCCCCCAGCACGGTAGGTCGAAGAATCGTGGACATGACCGGTTTCGTCAGGGCGCGGCGCACCCGATGCCGGCGGCGGGCCTTGGACTCATCCAGATACGGATCAATCGGTTCGAGCTCGCTCACCCGCGGTCCGCCTTTCGCCCACTGCCATTAATTTTCCTTGCCACCCAGTTTACCGCGCAGCGCGGGCCTTTCTCCGCCAGGAAACCAATGATCTTGTAGCGCACCGTGGGTGTGCAGCGGACTTTTCCGCGCGCGGCCGCCGCGAGCGCGGCCCGCGCCACCGTATCGGGCTCCAGCCACAGCACATCGGGAACCCCGGAGCGTTTCCCACCCGAGTTGCGGTGGAAATCCGAACGTACCCAGCCGGGCAGCACCGCGGTGACCGTCACCCCGCTGCCGTGCAGCTCCACGGCTAACGATTCGGACCAGACCCGCACAAAAGATTTAAGGGCCGCGTAAGCACCCATGGGAACGAAGCTCTGCACCGAGGCAATATTAATGAGAGCGCCCCTCCCCCGCGCAGCCATCGCCGCGGTGGCCGCCGCGCCGATTCGCACCGGCGCTCCCGCCATGAGGGCCGCCGCCGCGTCAATCCGGTCCATATCCCCGTCCACCAGGCTTTCATACAGGCCAGCCCCGGCATTATTGATGACCACATCAACGGCATTGTCACGCAGGTAATCGCATAGGCGTGCGACGTCGTTCCCCACACCTAAATCGCAACACATCGTTTCGCAGTCCACGCCCCGCGCCCGGAACTTTTCGGCCACGGCGTTCAGACGTTGCGCCCCGCGTGCCACCAGGACCAGCGCGTATCCGCGGGCGGCGAGCTGGCGGGCGAAGGCGAGCCCGATGCCGGAACTTCCCCCGGTCACCAGTGCCCGGGGCCGGCCAGCTGCGTGCGAGGCGGAAAAGGCTGCGTCAGATATCACGTCTCTACGTTAGTGCACCGGCCGCGCCCTTGCACCCCGCCGGCCCGGTTATCGCGTTCAGCTGGGCGAAAAGTGGCGGAACCGGAGAACTCTCCGCCCGCGTCCACGCGCCGTGCCGCACTTCCCCGCACCGGCCGCGCCCCGCAAAAAGACCCACATGTTCCCCACCCGGGCCTGGGCATGATTAGAATCAGTTGCGTTTGAGTGCGGAGGGCGACGTGCGTCGTCGTCCCCTGGCGAAAAGTTCGCCGCGGGTGCGCACCACGGTGGGAGGAAATATGTCCGTTCCTTCGTGGCTGCCGGTTTCTTTCGAGAAGGCAGTGACGGGGCTGGGGGCGACCGCGTCCAGCGCGGAGATTCAGGAGACGTGTACGTCGGTGCTGGCGCGCTGGTCGGAACCGGATCGTATCTTCCACGATATTCACCACCTCACGGCCATGCTCGCCAATGTGGAAAAACTCATTAACGAAACGCATCATCCGGATACCGTGCGGCTTGCGGCCTGGTACCACGGCGTGGTTTTTTCGACGTCGCGCTACCGCGTCTACACGAAACGCGGCGGTGAAGATGAACTGCTTTCGGCGCGTACGGCCGAAAATGAGCTGACGCAGCTCGGTATCGCGCCGGAAACCGCGCGCCGGGTGGCGGAGCTGATTTGGGGGATGAAGGCGCCGGCGCTCACCGCGATGCCGGTGATGGGGCGTGCCCCGGCCACCAGCTTGGGGACCGCCGAACAAGATATTGACATTATGGTGCTGCGTGATGCGCACCTGGCGATTTTGGCTGCGTCCCCGCAGAGCTACCGGCGCTACACCCAGGCGATTCGCGAGGAATACCCGCATATTCCGGACGAGAGTTTTTGGCGCGGGCGTGAGAAAATCGTGGCGAAGCTGCTCGAGCGCAAGCATTTGTTTTATACGCCCGAGGGCCAAAAATGGGAGGATGCGGCACGTCAGAATTTGCAGGCGGAGGCCGCGAAATTGCGTAAGCGCCTAGCCGAGCCGGAGCCGGATACGGGCGGGCCGCACGCTATGGACAAGCCGCGGCCTGCGGAGACGGCGCACGCTGCGGATGGCGCGAACACGGCTGAGGCGCTGCGCCCCGTGGAGACGGCCGGAAGTGCTGAAGGCGCGCGAACAGTAAATACCGCGCGAACCGTGGACGTGACGCGCCCGGCAAACGTGACGCGCCCGGGGGACGCGAATGTAGGTACGACGACGCTCACCGGGCTCGCCACTCCCTCCGCACCCACCGCGCCGGCCGGGGCGGATGCCTATCGCGATGCCCGCACCGAAACTTCTACTTTGGAAGCGGTGGAAGCTCGGATTCCGGAAGAAGATGCCGGCGAAGTCACGCGAGTGCTGCCCACCGGGCCGGCCGCCGAGGCGAGCGAGCCGCAGCTGAGTGCGGAACAGCTTCGCAAGCGCCAGCGTGAGGAGGTCTCCCAGGCCACCCTCAATAAGATTAATGCGCGCCGGCGGGCGGCGGAGAAGGAACGCGATGAGGCCATCGCGCTGGCGGAGAATATTGATTCCCCGCTCGCGGATCGCGCCCAGGCAGAGGTGTGGAAGGAAAAGGAACGCGAGGGCGCACCCCGGCGTACCCCTCGCTATACGGAGAGCATCCCGCCGCTGATCGAAGATGATCCGGAGGGCGATATTGTGGGCCGGCCCGCCGAGCCCTCCCCCACACACGGCATCGAGCGCGAACCCGATATGTAGCCGCGGCCGCGGCGGTCAAGCGCGGCCGAACCTGTGAACAGCGACTGAACCAGTAGCACGTAGCCGCACCGGCACACCGCGGCCGTGGCCCGTACGCGCTTCCGGATACCACAAAGGTGGCACGCCCTCCTCACGGAAAGCGCGCCACCCTTACGGTTTATGCCTTGGCATCAGCTGCAGCTGAACCTAGCGGTTTAGTACATACCACCCATGCCGCCGTCACCCTGCGCGGCCGGAGCCGGCGGTTCGGGCTTGTCCGCCACCACGGCTTCGGTGGTGAGGAACAGGCCGGCAATGGAGGCCGCGTTCTGCAGCGCCGAGCGGGTCACCTTGACCGGATCCATAACGCCCGCCTCCATGAGGTTGACGTATTCGCCGGTGGCCGCGTTGAGGCCCTCACCCTTGGGGAGGTTGCGGACCTTCTCGGCCACCACGCCGCCCTCGAGGCCGGCATTGCTGGCGATCTGCTTGAGCGGAGCTTCGATAGCGTAACGCACGATAGCCGCGCCGGTCGCTTCGTCGCCCTCGAGCTTGAGGTCGGCGAAAGCTTCCTTACCGGCCTGGATAAGGGCCACGCCACCACCGGCGACGGTGCCTTCTTCCACGGCCGCCTTGGCGTTGCGCACGGCGTCTTCGATGCGGTGCTTGCGTTCCTTGAGTTCAACCTCGGTAGCCGCACCGGCCTTGATGATCGCCACGCCACCGGCGAGCTTGGCCAGGCGCTCCTGGAGCTTCTCGGTGTCGTATTCGGAGGTGGAGTTTTCGATCTGGGTGCGGATCTGGGAAACACGCCCGTCGATCTGCTCCTGGTCGCCAGCGCCGTCCACGATGGTGGTGTTTTCCTTGGTGACAACCACCTTGCGGGCGCGGCCGAGGAGCGTAAGGTCGGTGTTCTCCAGCTTGAGACCAACGGACTCGGAAATCACCTGGCCACCGGTGAGGATGGCCATATCCTG
Organism: Actinotignum vesiculae; assembly: GCF_051267215.1. Taxonomy (NCBI): domain Bacteria; kingdom Bacillati; phylum Actinomycetota; class Actinomycetes; order Actinomycetales; family Actinomycetaceae; genus Actinotignum; species Actinotignum vesiculae. The sequence continues at coordinate 67,882 of NZ_JBOZGG010000012.1, read as the reverse complement.
AAGCATTTCCTTGCGGCGATCACCGAAGCCCGGGGCCTTGACGGCCACGGAGCGGAAGGTGCCGCGGATCTTGTTGACCACGAGGGTGGCCAGAGCTTCGGATTCCACATCCTCGGCGATGATGAGGAGCGGGCGATCCGCCTGCATCACCTTTTCGAGAACCGGGAGGAGTTCCTTCTGGTTGGAGATCTTCGAATCCACGAAGAGGATGAAGGGATCTTCCAGAACGGCTTCCTGGCGCTCAGCATCGGTCACGAAGTAGGGGGAGAGGTAGCCCTTATCGAAGGACATACCTTCGGTGAGCTCGAGCTCCAGCTCCAGGCCGGAGGACTCTTCCACGGTGATGACGCCTTCCTTGCCGGCCTTATCCATGGCTTCGGCAATGACCTCACCAATTTCCTGGTCACCGGCCGAAATGGCGGCGGTGGAGGCGATTTCTTCGCGGGTATCAACTTCCTTCGCGTCCGCGAGGAGGCGTTCGGTCACGGCCTTGACCGCGGTATCGATACCCTTCTTCAGCGCGATGGGGTTGGCGCCGGCGGCCACATTGCGCAGGCCTTCCTGCACGAGGGCCTGGGCGAGAACCGTCGCGGTGGTGGTGCCGTCACCGGCGATGTCGTCCGTCTTCTTGGCGACTTCCTTGACGAGCTCAGCACCGATGCGCTCGTAGGGATCTTCCAGCTCAATTTCCTTGGCGATGGACACACCGTCATTCGTGATGGTGGGGGCGCCCCACTTCTTATCAAGAACGACGTTACGGCCCTTGGGTCCCAGCGTCACCTTGACGGTGTCCGCGAGGAGATTGAGGCCGCGCTCCATGGAGCGGCGTGCTTCCTCATCAAAAGCAATGGTCTTTGCCATGCGATATTCCTCCAGAATCACTGTGGCCGGTGCCCGCGACGGACGACTTCCCGCGCGAAGCCTTTCTTCGCTCACGGTCAGCCTCACCAACCAGTTGGACTTATCACTCACATACTCGGAGTGCTAACAGAGATTCTGGCACTCTCACGGCGTGAGTGCAAGCTGTGGTTCAGGTACGACGACGCAACAGCCATCCGCCAGAAAAGCGCGATATGCCCGCAATTCCGCGCGCCTAGCCCCGGATAACCGCCCCGAAAACTTGAGCGGGAAGCACTCAAGTTTTAGCGGCTGGCGAAGCCGGGAATCTTCACGCGAGGTTCTTTAGTCGCGGGTATCCCCCGCCAGCACGACGACGATGCTATCCCCGCTCGCACTGGCGTTTTCAACGAAATCGGTGATTCCCAATTCGGCACCGATGGCTTCCACGGTGGGCAGATCAGCGGCCGCCGGATAGAAAATCTGGGAGTGAGCCGGTGCCGCGTGCTGGTAGTTACCGATGGAGGTGGTGGTAAAGCCAGCGTCGGTGAGTTGGCGCTGATGTGCGGCAGCATATCCGGAAATCCCGGAGGCGTTGAGGATGAGGGTGGAACGGCTGTGATCCACCTCAGCGGCCGGGGTGGGGGAAGCCGAAGGTGAGGCTTCTTCCGCGGGCGCCGGCGCTTCCGAAGCGGGGGCCGGGCTGCCTTCCGCGCCCGCACCCGCGGTGCCGGCTTCGGGCGCCGTAGCCGAGGGCTGGGCCGGGGCGCTCACGCTCGGCTTGTGGGAGGGTGGCGCTACTGAAATCTGGTTCATTTTGACAATGCCGTACCCGAGAGCCGGGGCGAGAATGAGGATAGCGATGAGCGCGATCCACCACTTTGCCGAGGATTCGCGCTTGCGGTGAGCGCCGCGGGTTGTGCGCTGGCGCGCCGCGATATCAAATTCGTCTACTGGGTACTTTCCTGCCACACCGTTAGCCTAGCTGTTTTCTGCCGCGCAATCAGCGGTGACGCGGCACGCGGTCGCCACAAATTACGCGCCGCCCCGCGCCGCCCGCACTGCTCGCGCACCGCGCGGCACTTGCTGGGGCTACCACCTGCAGCGCGCGTCACTCGCCGCGCCCGCCGCGTTCCTTATCGCGCAGGTCCCGCAGCCGGGTGATGGCTCGCACCACATCCGGGTACTCCACTTCGGCGCGCGGGTTATTGAGAATGCCGGAAAGAATGAGGTAGTAGCGGGTGGGAGTCATGCCGAGCGCCCGGATCGCCTCGGTTTTCGTGCGGTACACGGCCCGCCACCGCATCTCCGTGGTGAGGACGCGCAGCTCGTCGTCGTGCAAGGCAGGGCCGGCACTGCGCAAGAAATCCTCCCACGAAGCTTCACCGTCACCCCGTTCCGAAGGCGCGCTCGTAAAAGGAGGTTCCTCACTCCGGTACTCTGACACTATGCAGCCTCTTTCCGAGATCATCAGCCCCGATTGGGCGCGGGCTCTTGCCCCTGTTGAACCTATCATTCATGAGATGGGCACGTTCTTACGCGAAGAGAACGCGGCCGGGCGCGGCTATCTTCCCGCGGGCACAAATGTGCTGCGCGCTTTTACCTATCCTCTGGATTCCGTCAAGGTGCTTATTGTGGGCCAGGACCCCTACCCCACCCCCGGGAATGCGGTGGGGCTCTCCTTTAGCGTGGCACCGAATGTGGCTCCGCCGCGCTCGCTCGTCAATATTTTTCGGGAATTACACGACGACGTTGGCGCCCCGCTTCCCAGCAGCGGTGACCTCACGCCGTGGTGCGAACAGGGTGTGATGCTGCTCAACAGGGTGCTGACCGTGACCCCGAATAACGCCAATTCACACCGGGGGCGCGGCTGGGAGAAGGTTACCGATCATGCGATTCGCACTCTCGCGGCGCGCGGGAAGCCGCTGGTGGCGATTTTGTGGGGTCGTAACGCTCAGGAGCTGCGCCCGCTGCTGGGAAATACCCCGGTGATTGCCAGCCCGCACCCGTCGCCGCTTTCCGCCTCGCGCGGTTTCTTTGGTTCCAAGCCTTTTTCGCGCGCTAATGCACTGCTGGCCGAGCAGGGTGCCAGCCCGGTGGATTGGCGGTTACCCTAAATATCCGTGCACATTCATTTACTACGGCGTAACATGGGGTGTAGTGCGGGATTCCTGCCCGCACATCACGCCGTTTCTCAATTTAGTTTCACAGCTGAAGCTGGATAGGGAATTATTTTCCACGGGGGTACCCATGGCCATTCACGCACACACCTTGGGGCGGTTCGCCCTTGCCGCTGCCCTGACCGGCGCCGGCATTTTCCTTCCCGCCACCGCCACAGCCGGCGGCCCCGATCCTGACCGGACGCTCATGCGCAATGTCATGACCGTGACAGGAGGCGGAGTGAACTGCCGCGGCGGGGATACCTGCGTGGAGAAGGTGGGCGACGTCGCCCATGTGAGTTACACGGTTCAGGTAGCCCGCCTGGTGGAATCCTCAGACCATATCCAAACTGCGCAGGGCGCGGCCATTTTCGTTCCTACCGTGCTGGAGAACGTAAAAATGACGCTCACCAGCGTTCCGGACTACCCCGCTCTTGAGGCCCTCCAGGCCCAGCCTGATTTCGATTGGGAGAGCCGCTGGACGGTTCCCACCAAGCCCGTTAATCAGGAGCTCCGTATCTGGGATGTGGGCCGCGACAGCAACGGGAATGCGGTTTTTGATCCCGAGCTCTATCCCGATATAGCTCCCGAGGATTTCCCCCGGTACTCATACGTCACGCCGGATTTCGAGGATCCTAATCTGGGCGTGCGGCGGATAAAAGCCGACTTGGCCGTTGCCACAGATCCGCCGTCGTACCTCGCCTACGGCGGCGAGGTAGCGAATATGGACCTCTATGACGAATACTCTTTCGGAATAGGCGGCTCGGGCGTCTACACGCTCCGCGTGGAAGGCGATGTGGCGGTGCAATCGGAGGTGACCGTGCTGCCGATCCGCGCCATAAATAAGCTGTGGAAATGCTCGCAGGAAGGCGGCGGGCCCGGTTCGTATATGGAAGGCTGTCAAAGCCTGCAGGAATTTGAGTGGGGCCGCATGGGCGATCTGCCCGCGTATTCACTCAGCGATCCGGCGGTGAATGCGGCTGCACGCGAACGGGTCACGGATGCCGGTTTGACCGGATCGTCGCAGTGCGTGGTGACGCGGGAAACCGGGCGCAACGATCTTATCGGAAAAGATATTGAGGGCTCCCTGGGTGCGGGCGATTGGTATACCTACCTCTACGCGCTCCACGCCAATCCCGCGGTTACCTACACCATCAGCGGGGTTGGCGAGGACGGCTGCGATCAAGCCGCCGCGGTCATCACGCTGTGCGAGCAGCCGGAGCCGTCGCCGGAGCCTACGCCGGAACCGGAACCTTCCGAATCGCCGGAGCCGTCGCCGGAACCGGAGCCTTCTGAATCACCGGAGCCCGAACCGTCCACGCCAGCGCCGCCGGAACCTACACCTACCGTACCGGCTACTATCAGCACTCCCACGGTTCCGAGCACTCCGAATGCTCCCAGCACACCGCCTTCGGTGCACACGCCCGCGTCTACGCCACCGACGAATGTGCCGACTCGGACGACGAATGTGCCCACACCGCGCCCGACGCCGCTACAACGCACCGGCGCGAACTCTGCTGCCGGCCTGGCACTCGCGGCACTGCTGGGCGGGACGGGAATAGCGCTCGCAGCCTGGCGCAGGTTCCGGAGCTAAAACCGGGCTTCAGGCTCCGCTAGCCGCTACCGCCTAAGGCTGACTCCCCGGCTCCCTAAGATTCTGCTTCACAGCCCTTAGGACCCCGAGCCGGTAATGGCAATGGTGCCGGGAGCGGCATCGAAATTACCGACGACGGCGCCGATCTCGCATTGAGCCGGATAGAGCGCGGAAACCGCGTGACCGTCCGAGCTGATGGTCACCGCCCCGGAACAGCGGTCGGTGAAGCGCAGATTTGCCGTGTCCCCGCCGGTCAGATCGGAGAGGATACTCGTCGGTGCCCCGCTGGCGGGGCTGGTGTAGAGCGGCGTCGTCACGTTCTCACCGTTGGGCCACACTCCGATAATGCTGATGGGAATCGGCTGGCCCTGCTGGATCCGCGGGGGCACCGTGACTTTGACGGAGCGCAGGCGCTGGAGCGGATAGGCGGTGGAGGTAGCCGTTTCATTCCCGGCCGCCTTCGCGGTTGCCTCACTAACCTCGGTGAGCCACCGCGAAAGTTCCTGTTCCTCTTCAGGAACGTAGTCCGAGCTCACCGTGGCGGTAATGGTCACCGGTTGGCCAACCGTCACGGTGGGAGCCTCCAGGGTCCAGGCGCAGCGGGCCGTGAGTGAGGTCGTGGCATTGGAATGCGGTTTGCCGGCGCGATCCCACACCACGTCGGCGCATTGCGGCGCCGCTGCCCCGCTCGTTCCCTTCGTGTTCTGCTGCTCAGACTGCTTCTTCGCGGTATCCCCGCCTTCATCCTTGGGTTGCGGGGCGGGAATCACCTCCAGCACGTTACCCGAAATCGGGCTTTTCGCGGTTTTGTACGTGACGGTGTAGTCGATGACCTGGCGTTGCGGATTCCACTTCGCCTCGCGCACAATCGACAAACCGGAGGGAAGCGGGTGATCCTCCAGCCGCGCCTGGATCGGTTCGGTGGGAGCGGTATCGGCACTTTCCGCCTGCGGCCACAGCATCCACACCACCCCGGCAATCGCCGCGAGGAGCGTCACAGCACCCAGAGTCACGAGAATCCAGTGCTCACGTATAAAACTCCCGGTTTTTTCCCAGAAGCTCGGCTCGCGTTCAACCACGGGCGCGGGTACATAGTTAAGGTCCAGTGCCGCGCCGGAACTAATAATGGTGGCCGACGGCGCAGCATCGAGCTCCCCTAAACTCTCACGGGAAAGGACGACGGCGGGGCGGGCGGGCGCCTCCTTCTCAGTATCCTTAGCCGCGCTCAGCGCTTCGCGGGCTAGTGCGGCGGCGCTGAAAGCACCGTCCAGCATGGTGGCCGGGTAAAAGGCCGGGGCGGAGGGGTTGATCTCCAGGGGTTCCTGGCCGGCACTTGCTTCCAGGCAGGCCGGTAACCTGTCAAGCACCTGCGCGGCATCCGGCCGGGTATCCGGGTTCTTCCCCACCAGCTCATCGAGCAGAGCAGCGGTGTTTTCTTCCAGGCCGGCCAGCGGAGCAATTTTCTCCGTGAGGTGGCGATGCGCAATAGTGAAAGGATTGAGGCCCTCCCCGCCGAAGGGTGTGCGCCCGGTGAGCATTTCGTAGAGCATAATGCCCACCGCGTACATATCCACGCTCGGGGTGGCGCGCGCCTGCGCGATGAGTTCCGGAGCCATATAGTCCGGGGTTCCCACGATGCTCGTGGTTTTTGAGCCGGTTCCGATAATCGCGGCAATACCAAAGTCTGTTACTTTGACGTTGAAACGGTCCTCCGCTTCGGTGCGCCCGCGTAGTTTTTTCCGCCCCGGAAGGGCCTTATCTTTGCCGGCCGTGGCTGGCGTATCTGGCGCAACCGCCACGTCCGGAGCCAGCCCGGTCAAAATAATATTGTCCGGTTTGATATCGCGATGGACGACATCGCCCGCGTGTGCGCTCTGGAGTGCTTCAACCACCTGACGGGTGATATCCAAGGCATCCGCGGGGGCTAGAGGTCCGTGCTCAGCGAGGTATTCGCGCAGGTTAGGGCCGGGCGCGTACTCCATGACGATGCCGAGTTTGCCGCCGTCGGCCACCAGGTCATGCACCCCAACGATATGGGGGTGGCTGAGCTGGGTGAGGACGGAGCGTTCGGTAATGAAGCGCCGCAGAATTTCCGGGTCACCCACGTATTCGTCACGCAGGAATTTAATGGCAACGCGGGTGCCATCATCCTTACGTTCCCCCTCATAAACCACGCCGGAGGCACCGCGGCCGATGGGGGCGAGTGCGCGGTAGGAAGCTCCGAAATCGAATGAGGTGCTCATGCGTCATCCCGCACGGTCACGGCTTGGATGAGGGTGGCGGTGCCGCCTTCGCAGGCGTAGCCGCGCCCGGCGGCCATTTTGACCGGGGAGCGCCGCGGGAGGCGCACGCCCAGGAGGTCGCCATCGTAATCGCGGTTCGGGTGGAGCAGAATGCCCAGTCGCGATTTGCGTAGCGTCGCCGTCCATTTGCCGTAGGCGGAACGCAGGTCATCGTTACGGCCGGCCGCGATAATAAGGAGCTGCTGGTTGCTGGTGGCGAGGAGATCCTTGAGGGCTTCTTCCCCTTCCGTGACCTGATGGGCGTCGTCGATCAAAAGAATAGTGGGCGTGGTACCCAGACCGGCTTCCGCCACCGCGGAGGGGACGTCCTCGTGGTCATAAACGTTGTCGAGGACGTCGCTACCGTGCAGCGGGGAGCGGCGCGAGGCCAGACCGATAATGCGCAGGGAGCTACCGGCGGCCCGCGCATCACCGGCCAGTTTTGTGGCGATACCCAGGAGTACCGAGCTTTTCCCGCTGCGCGCCGGCCCGGAAATGAGCATATGCTCCCCGGCGTAGGCTTCCAGGCAGTAATCACGCAGGGTGGCTTCTTCCACTCCGACCGGGATAATCCAGGGCTCCCCCGTTAGCTGCGCGGTGGTGCTCAGATCGGATACCCGCAGGTCATCACTTAGGCGCGCCACCACGGTGGTTTTCTCCACCGGCTGCCAGCGCGCTGCCACCGTAGCAATCGCCTGCTCTAGCGGGCCGGGAATGGTGGCCACATGCCCGTGGAGTTTCGTGATTGCGTCCACGTAGCGGCCCGGAACCTGGGCGGGAATATTATCACGTGAGACCCCCACCAGGGAGTAGTCATAAGAATCAGCCAAGCGGTAGAGCCATTTCTGGGTGGTGACTTCATCCACCGCCGCGGGAATGGCCTTGAGGCGCGAGGTGGCGCCCACCATGTGGATGCCCACGCCCGGCCCCTTGCCCCATACCTGGTAGAGACCTTCGAGGAGTTCCATGCCTTCCGCATCATCATATTCTTCACGCAGGGTGGCGAATGAATCGATAAAAACGTAGATATCGGAATATTCGCCCGGGTCCGTGGTGCGCTTATCGTATTCGCTGCGCAGGTAGCGCAGCAGGCGCTGCTGGAGTTCCCGATTGGCTTTGCCCGGCCCGGCGTAACCAATGGAATGGGGCAGTTCGTGGAGGGGTTCCAGGCCACGCCCGCCCAGGTCAAGGTACAGGAAATCCGTGGTGGCCGGGTCGGATGTTGCGGCGATGACGAGGGCGAGGGATTGCAGCGTCGTCGTTGTTCCCGAACCGGGAATGCCGGCGAGCATGAGATTGCCTTCCGCGGGCCGCCAGCCGGCCGGGATTTGGCGCTGGTGGCTGGGATCATCGGCAAGGGCCACGGCAACGGTATCCCCGCCCGCGCTCATGCGAATATTGGCCACGCCTTCGCGCGGAGTATCGGTATCGAGGAGCAGATCCACCCGCTCGCCCAGCGGTTCGGGCCAGACGGGGCGCGGGGTGCCGAAGCCCGCGGCGCGGTGGGCTTCTTGGATGGCCCGGATGAGGAGATCAACATCGGATTCTTCATCCCCGGCGCGCGCCACGGTGTGATCGGGGAGCGGACCGCCCAGCTCAATTTCGTCAACATGGAGATCCGTGGACTGGGCCGCGTCGCTTATACCCGTCACGAGCGCGGTTTGGATGGGGTGAATATCTTCTTCCCCGAGTTTGATATAGGCACGCCCGCGCTGTTCGCGGCCGATGCTGGAGGCGTGCGGCACCCCGATAACATTCGAGGAATCATCGCGCGATTGCACCCGCAACGCGACCCGCATATTGGTATTCGCGAGGATGTCATCATTGACAACGCCGGCCGGGCGCTGAGTAGCGAGCACCATATGCACACCGAGGGTACGCCCCACCGCGCCGATAGAGACCAGGGAGGAAAGTACATCCGGGTACTCTTTCGCGAGTTGAGCAAATTCATCGACGACGACGAGAATGCGCGGCATGGGCTCACTAGGGTTCGTCGCCAAGTAGTTATCGAGGTTGTCCACGCCTTCCCCGGCGGCCGCGAAGCATTGCTGGCGATAGAGCATCTCAGCTTCCAGGGCACGCAAGGCGCGGTAGGCCAGGGAGGGCTCCAGGTTCGAGAGGGTTCCGATGGTATGCGGAAGTTGGTCGAGGGTGGCGAAGGCCGCCCCGCCCTTGAAATCAACCAGGATGAACGTGAGGTGCTGAGGATCTACGCGGGCGGCGAGCCCGGCCACCATGGTGCGCAGCATCTCCGATTTACCCGAACCGGTGGTACCACCCACGAGGCCGTGCGGGCCGTCCCGAACCATATCCAGCCAGTACGTACCATCTTCGGATACGCCCAGCGGGAAGCGGAATCCCTTATTGTTCTGCCACAGCTGGGTGATATCCGCGCTAGTCATATCGCGGGAAAGCCCGAGCAGGCCGAGAAGATGAACAAGGGGCGGCAGGGCCGCGCCGGCGTCGCGCACTTCCGGATCATCGAAAAGGGAGAGGGACCGCGCCCACTCTTCTAGGCGCGGCTCGGTGGATACCGCCCCGGCAATATGTTCGATGGTGACATCCTCGGAAGGGATACTCAAGGTCAGCTCCGCCCCGGGTTTCGCCTCGATAACGCTATGGCAGGAAGCGGGGAGCTGTTCGGGGCGGGTAGCTAGCACGATACCGCTAACTTCTTTGGCTTTCTGGGAGCCGGTCACATCTTCCCCGCGGTAGGAGAGGAGGTCACGGGCCGGGCAATCCCGGCCTTCCAGGAGTGCCACATCATCAATAACGAGGAAAAGGGAGGCGGAAGACAAGCCGTTGAGGCCATCGCGTAGGCCACGCAGCATGGTTTGGGCCGGGGTGCGTTCAAAAGCGAGATAGCGGTTATTCGGGTTAGCGCCGCCCACGCGGGTATGGGGCAGCCAGGCACACCAGCGCCAGTGTTCGGAGCGAGCCCGATCCGTAGCAACCGCAATCGTCATATCCGCCGGGCCGGAGAGGGTGGCCAGCTGGGTCACCAGGGAACGCGCCACGGCCAGGGCCTCGTCACGCTCACCCCAGATACCCACCGGCCCCTTGGTGAAATCCACCCGAACCGGGGCGGCCGGGATGCGGGCCAGATCGAGGATCTCGCGTACCCGCGGCTCCGGTTTGGTACTGGCATTTTCGAGCGGAACCTCGAAGGGAACCGGCCCGGTGCCAATCTGCGCACTTCCGAAATCGAAGTGATCGGAGCGCACCTGCCACAGGCGCGGTCCGCCGCGCCGAGCTTGGTCGGCCAGCTCGTGCTGGTAGGGAGTTTGGGCGCGCATCCGGGAGCGTTCTACCAGTGCGGCTTTGCCGATATCCACGGTGAAATCCTGGAGCGCCGCCACGAACTTTTCTTCTTCTTCGATTTTGCTTTTCTTAGAACGGCGCTTCTGTTCAATAAAGGATCCGATGGCGATCACCGGGGAGAAAAGCGCGATGAGGGCGAAGCGGAAGGAACCGAGCACCGCCACGAGCACCACGGCCATGAAAATCGGAGCCAGGATCGCAGCCCAGGAGAGACGTCCGGGTTTTTCCGGCATTTTCTTTTCCGGCGCTTCGAGTTGTTTGGGGTGTGCGGGCAGGGCTCGGCGCGGGGGCCGGTTAAAAGCGACCGTAGACACGGCGGTGAGCACGCCGTGAGCGGCGTCGTCGTTCTGTTGAGAAGTCTCCTCATCACGCCGGACCGCTTCGAGGTAGAAGGCCCCGATGCCGATCACGTCCCCGGGATGCACTTCGGTGGCGCCTTCCTCCCCTTTCAGAGCCGCGCCGTCCAGAATGGTGCCGTTCGAGGAGTTATCGTCACTGACCCACAGGCCGTCATCGCGCACTTCCACGAGGCAGTGCGACCACGAAACCGTAGGGGAATCAAGGTGGATATCGGCTTGCGGACTGCGGCCGATGCGCAGAGTACGGCCCGCGGGAAGGGAGATATAGCGCCCAGTATCCGGTCCCGCCGTGATGATGAAGCCCCATTCTTCGGCGGGCTGTTCCGGTTCGACGGCGGAAATGACGCTTCCCTCGTGCACCCCAGCGCGAGCCAGGGTGGTTGAGGGGGTGACCGCCACGCCGTCCACCCACATGGTGGCCCATTCGCGCCGGTCGAGGTGGGCGCCGTCGAGGATATCCCCGACGCGCGTCTCTTCTGTCACGTTTGTCAGAGAAAACAACCGATCCGAGTGATCGCTCCTAATGACAATACGCATATCGTTTTCCGCTGTGCCTTTACCTTCAGGGGCCGCACCTGGGGTGATGCGGGCGGCCCGCTCCGCTTTTTTCGGGGTGTTCCTTAGTGGGCACCCTCAGAGGAAATCCATTCGACGCGCCCGTCCACGATGGCTGCTTGCACCGGGCACGGACCGTCGCCCGCGCTGCCTGCGCCACTGCCACCGCTACTCCCGCTAGCAGCGCCGCCACCCGTGCTACCCGCGCTTCCCGCGCCGCAGCGCGCCACCCGTTCGGCTCCCGATACCGCAGCGTCGCGCGCTTCGGGGGTGGTGAGGGCCTGCATGATCTTGGCCGGGTCGGTGGAGTCGGCTACCGCGGCGGCGGCCACGAAGCTGAGCACCGCATCGTGGCTGAGGCCGTCGGCGTACTGCCAGCGCTCGCTGAACTCGGTGTCATCCCGCAGGGAGGGAAGCGCGCCGTTGGTGCGCATCACCTCCACGGCCTGGAGGAAACCGCCGGCCGGCAGCCCGCTGGCATCCGGTGACGTGAGGGATACTCCGCCCGGGGTGGGGAATCCGTAACTGTAAATACCGGCAATCGGGGTGCGTGCATCGGTGAGGCCCGTGCTGAGCACGCCGTTGAAAGCTTCCGGTCCCACGAGGATCGGGCCGTCGTATCGCGCCCCGCGCAAACCGGTGATTTGCTGGGCGATCGTGGATGCCGGAGCGTCGATAACCACGCAGGGATTGGGCCGCCCCAGGGTGGCTTCCAGCACCTGAGCACTCACGGTGGCCGGTTCGGCTAGGCCGATATGGGCATCGACCCCGCGCACGCCCCGCACCCCGTTGGCGAGCTCCCCGCCCACCGAAACCACGGTGGAACACTGGAGGTCACCGAGCTGGTTGGTCAGCCCGGTGATCCAGCCACCCGCCGTGGGAAGCTGGTAGTGCGCGCCCTCGGGAACATTGGTGGAGGGCTGGAGCTGGTAGGGGAAGATAATGGGAAGCCCGGCATCTGCGGCCGCATTCGCGAGCGCCAGGGTGTGGCTACCGGTAGTGAGGGCAATGACTCCGGAAACATCGCTATCGGATAATTCGGCGATGGCGGCGCGGGCGCCGTCGTCACTACCCTGATCGGAAACGGTCACAAGCTCCACCGGGGTACCACCCTGCGCGAGGCGCCATTGCGCTACTCGCACGCCTTCACCGCTGAGGTCCCAGCCCGGGCCCTGGGTGAGATCTTCCGTATAAGATACGACGACGCCGAGCTTGAGGCCCTCGGGCACATTCTCCACGGCGAGCTCCACGGAGGCCGGCGGGAAAGCCTCAAAATCGGGTTCACTGGCCGTCCGCGCCTTTTCTGATTGGTACCGGAAGAACCAGATCACGGCCGCGAGGAGGGCGATCAGCAGAAGAGCGGCAAGAATACCGAGTGCGGTACGGCGCTTATCGCGAGCGGGCTCGCCGCCCGCCGGATAGGCCCCGGAGGATTGAGTTTCGGCCTCGGTGTGCTTAGCGGATTCGCTCACTTTTCCTCCTCAGTAGGAATGACGTGGAAGGAGTACATTCCGATTTCCGCGTTGCCGGATGCCGGGAGTGTGGGCAGCTGTTCGAGGCGGGCCAGGGAAGCGCGCAGGCGCGCGGCCCCGAAGGCGTCCGCCCCGAGTGCTGAACGGTACCCGGATTGAATGGTTGTGGTGGTCGCGGTGGAATCGCTCAGCTTGGCATCGGCAATTCCAAGGTGGCCTTCGGAGGTCTTCATAGCTCCGAGTAGGCCGCCGCCACCGGGGGTATTGGTTCCGATATCCGCGAGCACGTTGACGAGGTCCTGCATAATGAGCGCGGACACGGCATCCGAATTGGTGATCGCGTTGCGGCTGGTTGTGCTCACGGTTGCGCTGTTCTCATCCATGAGCTGGTTGGTTTCCGCGTCCAGGGTGTTATTCGCGTCCGTAATCAGTCCGGTGGTGCTCCGCACCGCGCTGGATCCGGTAGTGCGCAGGTTTTCAGAGAATACCGTCAGCTGATTGGAGACGCTATCGAAAATCGCGCTGGAGGAACGTTCGGTGCGGTCCCGTGCGGTGGAAACCCCGGTGTAGAGGCGGTTGCGATTGGTAGTGCCCGTTTCATCGGTGCGGGTCTTCGATTTTCCAACGAAGCCGTCCAGTTCCGCGGCGAAGGCATCCAATTCACCCACCACGTCACGGGCCAGCGGGGCCAGATCCGCGTAAATATCAACGGTGGTGGCGATGTTCTTATTGAGTTCGTCAACCATCTGCGCGAGTTGTGCGGTGCGATCCTTGCGCTGATCATCGAGGCGTGCACGTTCAGCATCCAGGTCCGTGAGGATCTGCTGGGATTGCGTGAGGCTCTCGCGTAGCTGCGCGAGCCCGGCAATGGCCTCCGGCTGATTTTCTCCGCTCACCGATTGGCTTGCTTCCATAATCGAGGTGATGTGATCGCGGGTTTCCTGCCCGAGGAAACGCACGGATTGGCGATATTTACCCGCGCGGTTACCGATCATTCCCGCGGTATGCGGGCATTCGGCCCCGGTGAGATCACGAACAACCTCCCGCACTGCCTTTTTATCAAGCTTGGGATTGGCAATTGGTTCCTCGGAACCAACCTCGCGGGTCAGGCCCGCGTCAATACACATGGATTCCGTGATCTCGGTGAGGCGCTTATCCTGAGCCTGGTTGCGTTCAAAAGCCTTTCCGGCTTCTGCATTGACTCGGGCGAATTCCTTGTCCAGTGTCCCCACGAGCTTGAGTGCGGCATCGAAACGCTTCTTGAGTTCATCAATATAGGGCGTCATGGGCGCGCTGGAATCTACCGTTTCTGGCGGGATCTCTTGGGGAGCACCCGTACTGGACCCCGTGCTTGGCTCCGCAGTGGGCGCCGCGCTCGGTTCAGGCGAGCCAGAAGGTTCGGTTCCCGCGCTTGGGTCGGGCGCACCGGAAGGCTCGGTTCCCGGCCGCGGCGGGAAGCTCGGAGAAAGCCCCGGCGTGGGTTCCGGCTGCGGCAAGCGGCCCTCGTGCTGGTAGATCTGGAGGTCTTTCGCGAGGGTGTTCACGCTGCGCAGGGCGCCATCCAGTTGCTCAACCGTATCCAGGTTCTTGTGCTGGGAACCGCCACGCAGCTGCGTGACCAGCTCTTCACCTTCGGAACGCACCTGGTTGCTTAGCTCATTCAAATCGTGGTGAGCGCTGAGAACCGTGCAGGTCAAAGTGGTGGCAACAGCCGGATTCGCGCAGTCTTCCGGGGAGGGATTTTGCGGCCCGAGGATGCTGTCCAGATCGGAAAGAATATGTTCCTGGCAGCGGGTGGTGGTGGCGCTCAGCGCTTCCAAGCGGGCGGAGAGGCCGTTGATAACCCCGTACACCCCGCCGGCCGGAATCACTTCTTCCGGGTTGGTGACGGTGGGCAAGTCATCGCCCGCCGCCGGGCCGCTGGGTTTGGGCGCCGGCGAAAGCGTGGCCATGGGAATGGAGCTTGCCGTTGGCCTGGGGCTGGGATCCCCGTTCGGGAGGGTGGGCCACGGCGAAGGCGCGGCACCCGTACCCGCAGAAGCAGAAGGCGAGGGAGCTGGGGATGCCGGCGCGCTCGGCCCCTCCCCCGGGCTGGGAGCCGCCGGGGTGGGGGCCGCCGGGCTCGGCGTAGCCGGCAGGTCTTCCTCCAGACCGAAGTTGATTTCGCAGGTATCGGGGTTGATATCGATACGCGGCCGGGGAGCATCCGGGTTCCCCAAAAGGGTGCGCACAGTGGCGGTTGTTTCTGCCAGCGAGCTGGACATGGTGGAGCCCGTGCTGGCGAAGAGGCTATTGAGGCGCGATTCCAGGCTCTCCAGCGTGGATGAGACGGACTGCGCCGAATTCTCAATGCGCCCGCGCGACATCTCCAAATCCCGGATGGTGCGCGAACCAATGGAACCACCCGCATTGGCGAGCATGGCACGCGCATCCTCAAGGGCGGTCCCCGAATCCGCGAGGATATCCGCAGATTCTTGCAGGGTACGGATGGTTTGGGAAACGAGAAGGGTTTCCTCACGTTGATCGCGCGAATCCGGGTTAATACCGAATCCGGGCTGCGTCGCAATATTAATAACAGGCGTGACGAAATCCTGCGCCTCAACAACCAGCGTGAAATGCAGGAGCGAGGTGGTGGACCCTACTCCGGTGAGTCCAGCCCACTGCACCGTGGTGGTACCGCGGTCATTAACGGCGACGACGCCGTTGGTTGCTATGCCTTCACCGCCGGCCTGGGGAGTCCGAACAGCTTCGGGGGCGATACCGGGCAATTCCACACCGGCAGCAACCGACATCGGGGTGGCCACGAGCACCTCGTGACTAACCGCGCGCCCGTCAATATCCGCGTTCACCCGCTCCAATTTGCCTGTGATATTTTGCACAGTGACATCAATGCGAACCGGGCCGGTAGCCCCGGCAACACTGCTGGCATCTGAAGTGGTGACCCCGTTAAAGGTGTAGGAGGTAACCACCCGGATGGGGAGCTCCCCACCGGCGGCTGCCGGATCAATACGGTGACCATCACCGCCGGCCATTGCGGTAATGGCTCCGTCACCGCCCACCTGGATCGTGACAACTCCAGGGTCGGCCTGAGCCGGGACGGCCACGGCAACTCCGGCCACGGCCAGAGCGGGAACCGCCAGAACCAGAAGCGCTGGCCGGCATCGCTTCACAAAGTTGCGGACAGGAAACATTGGGCGCCTTTCGTACTGTGGTGAGCGCATGACGGCCACACCCTATCACCCTGCGATGACGGATTTCCGTGGCTTAAACCGCGCCAGATAGCCGTTTCCCGGGAATTTGGTTTTTATTTACCTTGGGGGCACATACTATGCGGATTTACCTTCGTTTCACGGTCCCGCGCGGCCGGAGAAGCGCCGTCGTCGTATATTCCACCGTGGCGCAGTCAAGCCCGCCGCAAGGTTAACGCAAGCCCTCCACCACCCTCGTAATTGTTATCAATTTGTAATATTTCACGTTACGGAGTATTTACCCGGGGTCAGTAGCGTCGAAGGCGTCGATGGCTAGACATGACAATGTCGCCCTGTCGGCACTGTCAGAACTCTTCTCTACCCAATAAGGAGACCAATCATGGCTCGTGTACTTACATCCAGTGAAGCCAAGCAGGCCATTCAGCAGATGCAGTCCATTATTAACGGTGGGCTGACCGATCAGATTTCGCAGCTTGATACCCAGGGGCAGACCCTCTCGGATGCGAATGTGTGGGATGGTCCGCTCGCTCAGCAGTTCCGTGGTGATGTGTGGCCGCAGACCAAGTCGGCTCTGGACAAGGCCAAGCAGGAACTCGAGGACCTGCGTAACCAGCTCGACCAGATCTCGACCAATATCTTCACCGCCGGCGGCGGCGAGTAAGCACCACACCACCACCAGTCCGATTTACGCGCAATCCGGGCGGTTCACCGCATTTGCGTGTCACCCACGCGGCGAACCGCCCGGATCTTGCGTTTCCTTGTATTTCATTTCTCCTCTATGACTTCTTCATCGCCCGCCCTGTCTCGCCTCGCCACCACAGCACACCGTCACGTGCCCCGCGAGGCGCTCACACTGAGCGCGCGAAACACAGCTTGCCCAGCCCGGATGTCGACTCATAACGATAGGTAGTTCCCATGCCAAGACCCAACGTATATACCGGTTTCGAAGCCGGTCTCGCGAGCAATTTAAAGAGCGCTATCACCAATGCGATTGAGGCGCTGAACTCCGCCCAGACCACTCTCAACGGCGGCATCGCCTACGCACAAATTGACTTCGCCGGGCGGTTCGCGGAGTTGTACGCGCAGAATATGGATATCCAGCGTGCGGATAAAGAGATGCTGGTCGCGTCTTTGCAGGCGCTGGAATCGGGTGTTACCGAACTGGAAGAAGCCGCGCGTGCCGAACAGAAGATGATCGACATCTTCAACGCCTGGGAAGCAGACCATAACCGCTGGCGCGCCCGGCGGCCCATGGATCCGGAGCTCATACCGCTGTGGTTGGCCAATGAACCGCGCCTCATCCCTCCGAGCGCGCGTTACCCGGGTACCCCGCCGGCGCGTTCCATCGAGCAACCTTCCTTACCCCAACACGACACCCCCATGCCGGGTAGCGGCGGTGGCGGCTCAGGCGGGCGTTCCTCCTGCTACCCCGCGAATCTGTACGAATACGTGCTAGCGGCCCGTTCGGCGCATGACATTCTTGAAAGTCATCCGCGTGCTTTGCAGACTGCCGTCAGTTCCTTTGTGAGCGGCTGGAAGTTCGGGAATCTTTCCGGTGGGGAAAGCATCGCGTGGGGCATCAACGATTACATTCGTAATAACGATAACGATGCCGAGTGGATTGACGTAGTACGCCAGGCTTTCAAGGAAGCCGGCGAGGGCGGTCCGGTACTTACGTTGCTGGATTCGTATATCGATGCGGTGCTCGATAACGCTGGTGTGGATGCGGGGCGTAAGGCTATTGGGGTGGCGTGGCCGGTTTTGACTGGTCAGGTTGTTCATTCGGCTTTGGTGTCTGATCCGGTTAATAGTGCGACGGGTAATTTCCTGGAGCCGGAGTTGGATATTAGTTTCCCGGACGGTTCCCAGGTGGGTGGCTTGTCGCGGGTGTATAACTCGATTCTGGCTCATATGCAGCTCGCGGGTAGTGATGATGCTCCCGTGCGGGGTGTTTTCGGCACGGGGTGGACGAGTGTGCTTGACCAGTGCGTGGTCGAGCGTGCTGATTGCCTGGTGTGGATGCGTGAGGATGGCCAGCATGTGTATTTCCCCGTGGATACCACCACGTTCGGGCTTGATAGTGCCCCGGTGCGTGCTGAGGGAGAAAATTTCTGGGTCCGCGCGGTCACCTTGCCTGACGATAGCGAAGGAGTGCTGCGCTGGGAAGTTTCGGATAATACTAGCCAGCGTTGGATCTTCACCCGAGGCGGGGCCTGGCTTGAAGTGTGTGGGCGTGAAGGTTTCGGGGTAAGCGTCGAGCGTGATCGCGATGGCCTGGTTACGGCTTTGGTCAGTGAGCGTGGCCGGCGTATCGAGGTGGAGTACCTGGATGGCCGGGTGGTTGTGGCTCGTGGCTGGGATGGTACCCGTTTCGAGTATCTTTACGAGGGCGAGCATTTGGTAGGCGCGAGTGGCCCGCATGGTACCCGGCGTTACGAGATTGATGATGCTGGTCTAGTTGCCCGCGTGGTTGCGGCAACAGGCGTGGTTGAGTGCGTGAATGTTTACGACGACGCAGCTCGCGTGGTCAAGCAGACCTCCGAGCATGGGCGGGATACTCGTTTTGCTTATCTACCGGGCCGGGTCACGGTGGTCAGTGATGTTGATGGTTCGCGTTCGAATACGTGGGTGGCTGATAGTCGGGGTCGTACTATCGCAGCCCAGGACTGTGATGGTAACCGCCAGACCATGTCTTATGACCGGCACGGGAACCTGTTGCGGTCCCGGGACCGGGATAATAAAGTAACCACGCATTTTTATGATGAGCGTGGGCACGTGGTTCGCACGGTTTCCCCCGCGGGTGGGGAACTAACCACCACTTATGACGGTCTGGATCGCCTGGTTGAGGCAGTGGGGCCTACCGGCCTGGTAGCCCGCTATGAGTATGAGGGCGAGAGTCGTAACCCGAGCCGTTTCATTGATGCGGCCGGCGGCATCACCACACTGGATTGGGAGGGCGGGCTCTTGGTGAGAGCCACGGACCCGATGGGAGTATTCCAGACTATTGGCTATAACGATGCCGGTGAGGTTATTTCCTTTGCTGACGCGTTGGGGAATACGTATCGCCTGGATCGTGATAGCGCGGGCCGTGTGGTTGGGATGGTCACGCCGCTTGGTTTGACTACCCGGCTTGTTTATAACACGGATGGTACGCTGTCTCGCCGTGTTGATCCGGATGGGGCTACCACCACGATTGATTACGATGCTTATGGGCGTCCGGTTGTGGTCACTGACCCGGGCGGGGCGAAAACAACGTTGGTGTATAGCGAGGTTGATGGCCGGGTAGAAAAGATTATTGACCCGCTGGGCCATAGCCTGGCTAATGATGTGGATGACTTGGGTAATCTGCGTTCCATCACTATGCCCGATGGGGATGAGTTCACTTTCGTTTTTGATGCTCTCTCGCGCCTGCGCGAGGTTGCTGACCCGGTGGGGCATGCGTGGAAGTTTGAGTATGACGCTGTTGGGGATCTTTCCACCGTGATTGACCCGGCTGGGGTTACTACCCGGACGGTTACGGATTCTAAAGAGCGTACTGCTACCGCAGTTGATAGCCATGGTCATGGTGCGGTTGTGCAGTTTGATGAGTTCGGGCGTCCGGTGGCTAGTTATGACACCGCGAAGAACGCTTCCGTGGTCGCTTACGATATCCGGGGTAATGTCACGGAAATGTTGGACGCTGATGGTGCTCTGACAACCCTGGATTATGACGCGGCCGGGCGTGTGGTGCGGATGACTAGCCCGGGAGGGAAGGTTACGGAGTATGCGTACGGGCCCTCGGGGCGCCTGGACGAGCTTACTACCCCGGAAGGCGTGACGCGTTTCGAATACGATGCTGACGGGCGTGTGGTTGCCACGGTGAATACTGCCCTAGAGCGTTCGACTTTCGAGTATGACTCGTGTGGGAGGTTGCTGCGGGCTAGGGTAGCCGGGCGGGGCACTTCCGAGTTCCGGTATGACGCGTGTGGGCGGGTAATTTATTCGCGGGATATCCTCACCGGTGTTCGTTATTTCCGGTACGACGCGGCGGGGAATCTTATCTCGGTGCGTAACGGCCTGGGCGGTATCACGCGTTATGAATACGATGTGCGTAACCGCCTGGTGCGGGTAGTTGACCCGGCCGGCGGGGTGACGGAACGCGTGTATGACAGTGTGGATAACCTCCTCTCGGTCACTGATCCGCTCGGGCGTAGCGTGTCGGTGTCTTATGACGAGCTGGGGAATCCGCTCTCGCGCACGAGTGCTGATGGGACCGTGACGAGTTTCGAGTATGAGGATGGCATGGTAAGCCAGGCTCGTATCGACGGCCGGGAAGCCTTCCGTTCCGAACTTGATTATGAAGACCGGACCCTTACCCTCACCGATGGTGAGGAGAATCGGTATGTGTTCACGTATGACCGCCTAGGCCGCCTGGTTTCCCACAACAGTATGGTGGCAGGAGCGGGGCGGTGTTCTACCTGGACGTACGGGAAAGACGGGGAGCGGACCTCTTATACCCCGGCAGGCGGGGCCACCTACCGTTATGGGTATGATGCGGTTGGTCATCTTGCCACGATCACGCATCCGGACCTGGATACGGTCCGTTTTGGTTACGATCCGATGGGCCGAGTCACCCTCATGGTTGCCGGTGAAGATACCCACCAGTGGTCCTATAGGGATGGTTTCGTCTCTCACCATACGCATACTCGTGATGGTGTGGAGGAAACTACCCGTGTTGAGCATGATTCGTGGGGTCGTGTTATCTCGATAACCACCAGGAGCGAGAAAGTCTCTTACGAGTACGGTGAGGACGGCCAGCTTACTGCTGCTATCTCAACCAGTGGTGTAAAGAAGACGTGGGAGTATGACGAGGCTGCTCGTATTATCCGCTTCACCGACGGTGATACGGTCAGTGAATACACCTATGATCAGGCGAGCCAGCTTGTTGAGCGTCGCCTCACTTCCCCGCAAGGCACGAGTCAGACGGTTTACGGCTATGACGCGGATGGGTATCGGGTTAGCCAGACCGTGGACGGGAAGCTTACACGCCGGTTGCGTTGGGATACGAGTGGGAGCCTGGCGGGTATTACTGACGTGGTTGATGGCCGTGAACGCGAGCTGACTATCACTCTGGACGGGTTGGGTAACCCGGTCAGTTTCGGGGATGAGACTCGCCTTGAGTGGGATTATGCTTCCCCTATCCCCACGGTCGGGGCGATGAATGGTAGCCCGTTCGTGCCTCTTCCTGGTGGTGTGATGCTCAGCGGCCAAGGTATTCAAACTCGGTCTGATACGAGCTGGCGGGCCGGGCGTGGGACCGACCCGATGGCCCCGTTCGCTAGCCCGGGCGTCGTGGCGGGTTTGAGTGAGTCTTTACCTGAGGGTGTTGACGTGCTCGGGACTGGGGCGTTGCGTGTTGGTGGTATGGAGTGGATGGGTGAGCGCCTGTATGACCCGGCTACTCAGGCGTTCTTGTCCCCGGACCCGCTCCCGGCACCGGCAGGGACGTCGTATCAGACTAATCCGTATAACTATGGTGCGAATAACCCGCTCGCGCTCATGGACCCACTCGGGCTGACCCCTGCTACCGATGGTTTCTTTGCGAGGCTGGGTAGAGGGTTTGATGCTGCGTTTGATGGTATTGGCAAGGCTTTGCGTACTGGGTGGGATTGGACCCGTGATAATATCCTCAAACCAGTCGGCAACTTCCTTAAGAATGGATGGAACTGGCTCAAGGGAGCGTTCAACGCAACTGTCAACTGGGTAAAGGTCCATTGGGAAGACATCAAGCGCGGAGCGCTCATTGTTGGTGGAATCGCTCTCGTTGCAGCCGGTGTTTTTCTAGCGCCCGCTGTATTTGGAACTGGGCTCGCAGCCGCAGTTATAGCGGGAGGAGCGGTAGCTGGCGGCGCTAATATGACCACTCAAGCGATATTCAAGCCAGCTAATCAATTTAGTTTATCGGAATTCGCCCTCAGTACTGTGGTCGGGGGAGCAACCGGAGGTTTAGGAAAATGGGTCGGAGACCTTGGTATCGTCAAGAACTTCGCCGGGCGTTTCGGTGCAGCCGCTCCAGATAAAGTCAATGGCGTAATTTCAGGAATGAACAAACTAGGACAACGATTCCTCGGTAAAACATCTCTCGCTAAAAACGCTATTCCGGACCTTTCTGCGGGCGGACGAGAGTTTGTTACTAACGTAGCTACAAATGGAATGAAGAGCTTCGCATCCGACGGTGCAAAAGAAACTGCATCCTGGTTCATGAACGGAACGTTTGAAACCTTTGCCGAGACCGGACAGTTCAAACCCAATTACGATGTCGGAAAACTTGCGGGAAATCTCGCAAAATCGGGCCTCGGAGCCACGGGAAGCGGCTTAGTCAAAACCAAGGGCCTGGACAAGATTGGTATTGACAAGCTTCCACAGAACCCCAAACTGAAGGATCTCGGCCAACGGGCGCTCAACGGTAGCGGACAGTTCGCGGTAGAAATGACCTCGAAGGAGATCAAGAACTTCGGTGGATACGTCCAAGATAGATTCCTGGACGGGGATCCTGCGATTAATAAACCGGAGTCACACGCCGAGAAGCAGATCAAGGCTGTTGGCGACTCACTATCGAAGATGACGCAGAAATAAGGACCATCTATGTAATCAATAAATTACCCCAGGTGGGAAAACGGTGGGTGGGATCATATACACGATTCCACCCACCGCTCTACCTTCTCAAACGTCAATATTTCTTGAAAGGAAAAGACCCGTGTCAGTTACATTCGCTCCATTCGCAGGATTTGTTACCGGCGCAATACAGTCCCCGTTGCAACGCCGCATCAGGAAGATGAGCGAATACCCGCGCCAAGAGCGAGTTTTCTCGATAGCCAAGCGGGCAGCTCCTGTCGGCGGCGTTTTCCTAGCAATCGGAATCCTCGGTCTTCTCGGCACCCTCATCGTGTCATCGGGAGCGGACCTTGGTGACTTTATCCCGGAACTCGTGGGATTTTCGATCAGTTTTATTATGGGTTTGCTACTGATATGGGTAGGTCTAGCTCGCCGATACGGCGTTAATCAGGTAAGCGTGTGGTCCCATCTGACCCCGTTTTTCCATCACGACATCCCATACTCTCAAATCACCAGTATCACCACTGCCGGCAATGACGGCTGGAAGGTTTATGGGAACAGCACCCAACTCACCCTCTCCAAAGATGTTTTCGATTACACCCTTGCCTACCTACGGATCCTTGAGGAACTCAAGTACCGCCGTTTCACCGCCAACCATGTTGAACCCCACGACCCGCGTTGGCCCGAAGCCGCACAAAACCTACGTTACGAACTAGCCGCGGAAACCTACCGCAACCACCAGAAGTACTACAACAGCCACCCGGCAGAATTACAAGAACTCATCGCACTGTCCGAGGGACGTTAGTCACCAAACCCCGCTCCCCTTGGTAGAAAAGGATTCCCCTGATGACTAGCTTTATCGGACCAGCGGCCAGTTTCACCGCGGGTGTTGCAGCACCAACTATCCAGCGGCGATTCCGAAAGATAAGCAAATACCCGCGACAACCAAGAGTATTCTCTCAAGCACCGCTTCTTTTGCCGCTTGGTGGAGTGATGACCTTTGCCTCAGCGTTGGGGTTTGCATCGCTGGTATTCGAACCACCGTCAGAACGCCCCGATGACGCAATTGTCGGAATCGTCATGTTTGCAATCATGCTTCCCATTAGTTTGCTCATAGTGTGGATGGGATTCGCGCGCCGGTTCGGCGTTGATAACCACAAGCTGTGGTCCCGTTTCACGCCGGTCTTTTATCGAGAGATTTCATTCACACAAATCACCAGAGTCACTATGAACGCTGCGGGCTTTCGCTTATACGGTAGCCATAAGCCGCTCGGAGTAGCCATCAACCGTTTCGATTACACCCTCGCTTACTTGCGAATCCTTGAAGAGCTGAAGTACCGCCGTTTTACGGTGGGCGACGTCGCCCCGCACGACCCGCGCTGGCCGCAAGCCGCACAGGAACTACGCAACGCGCTAGCCGCGGAAGCCTATCGCAACCACCAGAACTACTACGACACACATCTCGTCGAACTCCACGAACTCACTTCCCTCGCTCAAGGACGCTAGTCATCACCGTTTCCGCGGAAGGAGCCGCTGCCATGTCCATACCTTTTGTCTCCGCTGCCGGACTCGCCACCAACGTTATGCAATCCTCGGTACAACGCAGACTCCGGAAGATGAGTATGTACCCGCGTGAAGGACGCATCTTCTCTCAAGCGAAATTGGCTCTTTCTCTTGGCGGCATCATAACTAGTTGCTCCGCCTTGGGTCTTCTTGTCCTTTCTGTTGTGGATCCAGAAGAGCGAACTTCCAATTTCACCAGTCTCATCGCTATTCTCGCCGCCACGTGTTTTATCGGATTGCTTTGCCTATGGCTGGGAATCGGGCGCCGTCTTGGTGTGGACAATTATAGAATGTGGTCGCGCTTTACTCCCATTTTCTACCGCGAGATACCTTTCGCGAACATCACTCAGATAACACCTGCGGGGAATAATGGATGGCGCATTTACGAAGGTAATTCCCGTCTCGTGATCGACAAGGCGCGTTTCGATTACACCCTCGCTTACTTGCGAATCCTTGAAGAGCTGAAGTACCGCCGTTTCACGGTGGACGACGTCGCCCCGCACGACCCGCGCTGGCCGCAAGCCGCACAAAACCTACGTTATGAACTAGCCGCGGAAGCCTATCGCAACCACCAGAACTACTACGACACACATCCCGCGGACCTTCAGGAACTTATTGCGCTTTCCGAGGAACGCTAAAAGCCCACGGGATAACGGCCTAGCGCCAATGCGTTCAATTCTTCTAATTCGGCGGGGTGGGAATCATAGTAATTTTGGTGGTTCCGGTATGCCTCGGCCGCCAACCGATTACGCATGTCCTGCCACGCCTCCGGCCACCGCGGATCATGGGGCTCGATTTTCCCAACCGTGAACCGCCGGATCCGCATCTCCTCCAGGATCCGCAGGTAGGCCAGGGTGTAATCGAAAACGTTAATGGCGATTCCAATGGTGTTCTTTTTCTTGGCGAAGAACTTACTCTTCTCGCCGGCGTAAAGCCCAAAAGAAACTCCGGTATAAACGATCCGCGTTATATCAGCGAAGTAGACCTCTCGATAGGGAAATGGCGGGAACCTATACCAGGTCTTTTCATTATCCACACCCAGCCGCCGTTTGTACCCCATCCACAGGAACCAAAAACAAAAAACCATCATGCCGGAGCAGCAAATGATTCCGAGGGTGGCGTCATCGGGACGGCTTTCCTCATCAGCGGTTGCCAACGCAATTATGGTCACCGCCATTACGATTTCGCCTGTCCACCCAAATGTAAGGCCTATCTTTTTGTGCGAGAACACCCGCGGCTCGCGCGGATACTTGCTCATTTTCCGCAAACGGCGCTGGATCGAGGGCGCCGCAGCAGTAAATGCACCAACAGGAAGGGACATAGAAACCTCCATAACCAGGAGCCGCTGCGGCTACCGTGTTTCAGTCGAATGATCGATTGGACGTGGCTACCGATGCCGCGCACCATCCACCACTAACGGTACGATGCGAAGCTTCTCCCGCGCTACCCCGTTTTGCCACCTACTATTCACGCGCTGCCCCGCGCACCACCGCCAGATCACCTACTCACAAGCCACTGACCTGCATCTTTACACATTTTATTATGCAAGCGCCCGTTTCGTCCGTTCCATCGAACTCATTTACTTCTACGCAGCTACGTCACACAAACAGCTACTTCACGCGGATGGTGTTTCTGAAATATGTATTACATCGGAGCCCCCGGCAGGACTCGAACCTGTGACCTGCTGTTTACAAGACAGCTGCTCTACCAACTGAGCTACGGAGGCAATTCTTGCCCGGCACACCCGCCGAGCAAGGAACCAGAGTTTATCATGCCAGAATCCCCCCTCTGGAACAAATAGGGATCCCGGGAGCTAGCACCCAGCGGGGCGGCGCGAAGCGACCGCCCCGCTGCGGCGTCGTCGTACCGAAAGGGCACGCGACGCCGAGGCCAGCTTTACTTGAGGGCGTCGAGTGCGGCGCTGAGCTTGCCGTCAGTCCAGTCCGCCACCTGCTTGCCGTTGAGGAGCACGGTGGGGGTGCCGGTGAAGCCGTCGGCGCTGAACTGCTGGAGCGACTGGCCCAGCAGCTCGGAGTACATGGCGGGCTTGCCGTCCCCAACGGCGATATCCGCGATCATTTGCTCGGCTTCGGCATCGGTGAGGCCGGCCTTCTTACCGAGTTCGGCCAGCTGCGCGGTTTGCGGCACCGGCACCTTTTCCTTCGATTCGAAGAGCGGGGCCGTCATCGCGAAAATTTCGTTGTGGTAGGCCGCGAAAACATCGGGGCGATGCTCGGCCACCCACAGCGCCGAAGCGGAAGCCGTGTGGGAGAATTCGTACTGGGATTCCACCACGAGCGGGTGGTAGACCAGCGTGATTTCGCCGTTCTTCGCGCGCTGGGTGAGCTCCTCCGCGTAGGAGGTTTCCAGGCGGTTGCACCACACGCACAGGTAGTCGAAGTAAATATCAACAACCGGCTTACCTTCGTTCACGGTGCCGGCCGCCAGCGAGCTCCCCACGCTCACCCCCACATCCGGGGTCACGTTTTTCGGCAGCTGCGCGGTGACCTTCGGGGCGGAGCGCTCGGCCAGCGCGGTAGCCGGCGCACTCGGGTACGCGGCCGCGGAACTTTCCTGCGTGGCCGGGGCGCCCGCATCATCCTTCTTATTCGAGAGGATGAACCACACGGCCGCCGCGAT
This sequence comes from Actinotignum vesiculae, assembly GCF_051267215.1. Lineage (NCBI taxonomy): Bacteria > Bacillati > Actinomycetota > Actinomycetes > Actinomycetales > Actinomycetaceae > Actinotignum > Actinotignum vesiculae. The sequence goes on along the minus strand of NZ_JBOZGG010000012.1, from coordinate 41,297 downwards.
GAGCGCCACCACCACAACAGCCGCCACAACCGCGAGCGCGCGATTGCGCCGCGCCCGCTTCTTTTCCTGTTCCTGGAGCCGGGCCGCCGCCGCGCGCGCGGTTTCACGCCGCTGCGCCGCGGAGCTTTGCCGGTTATTCTTCTGAGTCTGTGCCATTCACTTTCCCTCGGTTACGACGACGCGCCTGCGGCCAGCCGGCCACTGCGCCTTTCACCCTGACTTTAACATGTCAATTATCGCCGCTTTCCCTGGGAAAAGTGAGGGCCGGCCGGGTGACATTGCCCGCGCGGGCGGTTTGGTGGCGGTTTGGTGGGCTGCGCTGGCGGTTTGGTGGGCTGCGCTGCCGGGTGCGCCGGCCGTTTAGCGCCCCGCGCCGCCCACAATATCCTTGACCATCGTGACCAGCGGTTCGCCGAAGTACCCGAAGCTGAGCGGGGTATGCGCGGGTACGCTCAGCACGCCGGAGAGCGCCAGGAGCGCGAGTGCGGCCGCGCCGGCAGCCAACACCACGACCCAAAAGGCCCGGTAGGGGCGGGTGGGGGCGAGCTTGGCGAAGATGACCACGCTGCCGCCGCGCGCTACCCGCCCACTCGGGCCGAGCCAGGAGATTCCCACGCCCGCGAGGGCCGCTACGGCTCCCGCGCCCGGCCCGGTGAGCCCGCCCAGCCGCGCCGCAACAAAACCGAGCGTAACCGCGAGGAGCCCGACGCCGTGTAGCGGAATCACGCTGAGGGCGCTTTCCGCGAGGGTGAGCGGAGCGCGCAGAATTTGCCCCAGGTGTTCGCCGCGGAACGGCCCGCCTTCTTCTGCACGACGCCGCCGCAGCCGCGCCGCGTTCTTCTCCGCGAAGGCCAGGCACACCGTAACGAGCGCATATCCCACATATCCGGCGATCTGCCCGGCAGCCACCAGCGCGCATAGCAACCCGCCCAGCACGAAGCTGAGGACCGGGGTGCGCCGAGGCGGACGGGCCCACAGCGGGAGCGGGGCGGGTTCTAGCGGTGCGGCATCCGGATAGGGCGCGGCTTCCGGATAACCGCCGGCTTGCGGGTAGGGAGTGGTGGCGGGCGCCGCAGCACCCGGCCCCGCTTGCGAATAAGCAGCAACTTCCGGGTAGGGCGCCGTGGCCGATCCTGCGTAAATGGGTTGGGGCCAGGTTTCCGGGAACGCACTGGGAACACTATCCGTGGCGTTATAACTCGGCGCCTGGTTATAACTCTGCGTTGGATTACTGCTCGGCTCGGTGTTGTGACCCGGCTCTGGGTTGTGACCCGGCTCTGGGTTATAGCCCAGCACTGTGGTCTCCGGTTCCGACGCCGCCGCCCCGGGAAGGGCCGCCGGCACGGTTGCATCCAGCTGGGTGGGCAGGGCGCGGGGTGCGGTAGCGGCGTCGTCGTACCATGAAACCGGATCCGCGAGGGCCGCCACCACCTCATCAATCCCCCACCGCTGCTCCACCGGCTCGGCAAGCGCGGCGCGCAGGGCGTGGGCGATACGCGGCGGCACGCCGGTCACGTCCACGTCCCCCTCCAGGACGCGACGCATGATCACCGCCGGGTTCGCGCCCGGATAGGGATCGTGACCGGTGGCGGCGAAAGCGATGACCGCGGCGAGCGCCCACAGGTCAGCGGCTTCGTCCGGGGCGTGGCCGCGCAGCACCCGCGGGTCGAGGTAGCCGGGAGTGTGGGTGACCGCGCCGGACATAGTCAGGCGGCTATCGGCGCCCGTTTGCGCGATGCCGAAATCGATGAGGACCGGGCCGTTCGCGCCGAGCATGACGTTCGAGGGTTTGAGATCGCGGTGAAGCACCCCGAGGCGATGCACGGAGGTGACCGCGGCGTGGAGCTGGCGGGCAAGGGTAACTAATTCCGCGGGCGGGTAAGGGCCGTCCACACGAACGTCTTCCGCGAGAGTGGGGCCTTCCACCAGTTGGGTGACGATAAAAGCATCCTCGTCATCCGTTTCGGCATCGAGGACTTCGGCAACGTAGGGCCCGCGCACCCGCTGCAACATCGCAACTTCGCGGCGCAGGCGTTCGCGTCCGGCCGCCCCATCCACGGCCGCCGGGTGGAGGAGTTTCAGGGCCACGCGGGTGCCGGCGCCGTCCACCGCCTCGTAGACCGTGGACATGCCGCCGAAGCCAATGCGCCGCACCAGCCGATAGCCACCAATTTCCTCCCGCATACCTCAAAAATACCGAAGTGTGCCGGCCCGCGCATTTTTAGCGGGAATTCACTCTCGTATTCCCGTTCCTGACGTGGCATAATAGTGGATGAGCGTGTCAATGCCGACCGCTATAACTGATGGAGAATTCCCATGGCTTCTGTGTCACTCGTCAATGCGACACTGTACTATCCCGATGCGCCTGCGCCAGCGGTGGACCACGTGAATCTCCATATCAACGACGGCGAATTTTTCGCCCTCACCGGCCCGGTCAGCTCCGGAAAATCCACGGTTTTACGCATGATTGCGGGGCTGGAGGATGTGGATTACGGGGCGGTGCTGCTGGACGGTGAAGATGTGACCGCGCTGCCGCCGTCCATGCGCGATGTAGTGATCGTATTTCAGAATTACGCCCTGTATCCGCATATGACGGTCGCGGATAATATGGGCTTCCACCTGAAAATTGCCGGGGCGGACCCGGATGATATCGCCGCGCGGGTGGCGCAGGCGGCAGATATTTTGGAACTCACCGAGTTTCTGGACGCGAAACCCGCCCAGCTCACCCGCGCCGAACGCCAGCGGGTCTCCATGGGACGGGCGGTGGTGCGCCGGCCCCGAATTTTCCTCATGGATGAGCCGCTGAAAAATATGGATGTGGAAATTCGCGATGAGATTCGCGAACAGATTGCCGTGCTCCAGGAGCGCACCGGCATCACCACGGTGTACGTAACAAACGATCCGCGCGAAGCTTTCAGCTGCGCCCATCGGGTGGGCGTCATGGTGGATGGCGCCCTCCAGCAGGTGGGGACCCCCGCGGAAATTCTAGCGGATCTCACCCCGCCCGTGCGGGCTTTCCTGGAGGAAGCCGGGATGGTGGAGGCGGGGGCGCTGGTTGATGGTGCACCGGGCTCTCGAGCTTTCGGCTACGATTAAGCCGCAGCTACTCCCCGGAAAGGACACTCATGCGATCCTCGCTATCCATTATGGCGGCTAGCGTTGAACCTGATCTCCTCAATCTGCCGTGGAACGTGGCGCTCGAAGAGTGGCCGCGTGATCTCATCGCTGCGCTCCCGCGCGGTATTTCCCGCCACACCGTGCGTTTCGTGCGGCTCTCCGGGCGGATCATCGCCATTAAAGAGATTTCCGAACTGGTGGCGGTACGCGAATACGAACTGCTACGCACCCTCAAGCGCCTCGGGGCACCCTCGGTGGAACCGGTGGCGGTGGTCTCCAAACGCACCGACGCGGAAGGCAATGCCCTCAACGCCTGCCTCATCACCGAGCACCTCCCCTTCTCCCTGCCCTACCGCGCGATTTTCGGGCAGCAACACCGGCGTGCCACCATCGCCCAGCTCATCGACGGGCTCGCTGTGCTGCTGGTGCGCCTCCACCTCCTCGGATTCTTCTGGGGTGATGTATCGCTGTCGAATACCCTCTTCCGCCGCGACGCGGGAACTTTCGCCGCGTATTTGGTGGACGCGGAAACCGGAGAACTTTACAGCCCCATCACCCAGCGCAAACGCGAATACGATATCGACGTGGCCCGCACGAATATTATTGGCGAGCTCATGGACTTGCAGGCCGGCGGGGTACTTCCCGAAGATTTCGACACCATCGGGGTGGGCGATACGTTCTCGGATCGCTACTTCGAGCTGTGGGAGGAAATCACCGCGCAGGTGGCCATCGGCCCGGATGAAAAGTGGAAGGTGACGGAGCGGGTGCGCCGCCTCAACGACCTGGGCTTTGACGTTGACGAGATCGCCATCGATTCCGGCCCGGACGAAGACCGCCTCCTCATCCAACCGAAGATCGTGGAAGCCGGGCACTATTCGCGCAAGGTGTGGCGCCTGACCGGCCTGGATGTGGAAGAAAACCAGGCCCGCCGCATCCTCAACGATATTGACGAATACGCCGCCCTCCATAACAAGAGCGGCAAATCCGATATGATGATCGCCCACGATTGGCTCGCCGATGTTTATGAACCGACCGTGGCCGCGATCCCGCCCGAGCTCACCGCGAAACTGGAGCCGGCCGAGCTTTTCCACGAAATCCTGGAACACCGCTGGTTCATTTCCGAAGACCAGCAGCGCGATGTGCCGCAGGCCGAGGCCGTGGCCTCCTTCGTGGAGAAAGTGCTGCGCCACCGGCGTGACGAGTCCACCTTCCTGGACGGGGAAACCGGGGAGATCCCCGCGGTCACGGCCACGCCGGAATAAGGCGCGCTTATTGCGCAGGTCCCGCCCACTGCACGGGCGCCGTAGCCGCGCGCTTATTGCGCAAGTCGCGACTGCTGCGCCCAATGCCGCCCCCAGCAGCTAGGCCGCGCTGTTCTCCGTGAGCTCCTTGATGACCAGCTCCGCGAGCTGAATGGTATTGAGGGCCGCGCCCTTGCGCAGGTTATCCGCCACGCAGAAGAAGGCCAGCCCGCGCCCGCCCGGCACCGAAGGATCGCGGCGGATGCGCCCCACGAAACAGGCATCCTTCCCAGCCGCATCAAGCGGATTGGGCAGGTCCACCACTTCTACACCGGGAGCGTCTTTAAGGAGCTCGATTGCAGCTGCGACGTCGACCTCCTTCTCAAATTCCGCGTTGACGGACATCCCGTGCGCGGTGTACACCGGCACGCGCACGCACGTCCCGGCTACCGCGAGGTCCGGGATGCCGAGGATTTTGCGCGATTCGTTGCGTAGTTTTTGTTCTTCGTCGGTTTCGCCACTGCCATCCTCAGCGAGGTTCCCGGCAAAAGCGACCGCGTTGAAGGCGATGGGCGCCCGGTACACCTCAGGTTCGGGCAGTTCCACGGCGTGCCCGTCCAAGGCGAGGGCTTCCACGTCACCATCCAGCGCTGCGCGCACCCCGGTGGTCAGCTCGTGCACGCCCCGCACCCCGGACCCGGACACCGCCTGGTAGGAGGAGGCAATCAGGCGAGTGAGCCCGTAGGCATCGTGCAGCGGCTTGAGGATGGGCATCGCGGCCATGGTGGTGCAATTCGGGTTGGCGATAATGCCCTTGGGGCGGCGCGCGATATCCTGCGGATTGACTTCGGAGACGACGAGCGGCACGTCCGGGTCACGGCGCCACGCGGAAGAATTATCGACGACGACGGCACCTGCCGCAACGAACTTCGGCGCGTAGGTGCGCGAGGCATCCCCGCCGGCGGAGAACACCGCGATGTCAATACCGGCCAGATCAGCGGTGGCAATATCTTCCACCACGATGCTTTCGCCCCGGAAGGGCAGTTCGGTGCCGGCTGAGCGCGCCGTCGCAAAGAATCGCACGCGGTCCACCGGAACGTCGCGTTCTTCCAGCAGGGCGCGCATAACCCGCCCGACCTGCCCGGTTGCTCCCACTACTGCCAAGGTGATGCTCATCTGCCTGTCCCTCCGTAAACGATTGCTTCTTCGCTGGCGTCCAGCCCGAAGGCGGTGTGGACCGCGCGGGCGGCCGCGTCCAGCACATTCGGGTCCACCACCACGGAAATGCGGATTTCCGAGGTGCTGATCATATCCACGTTCACGCCGTTATCCCCCAGGGTTTTGAACAGTTTGGAGGAGACGCCGCTGTGGGAGCGCATGCCCGCGCCCACGATGGAGAGGATACCGATTTCCGAGGTGACGGCGATGTCTTCGAAACCGAATTCGGCCTGGTTGGCGCGCAGCGCGGCGACGGCGAGGTCCACCTGGTCACGGGGAACCGTGAAGGAAATATTGCTCAGGCCCACCCGGGTAAGCGCGGTGTTCTGCACGATCATGTCAATATTGCAGTCCGCTTCGGCCACGCAGGAGAAGATTTTCGCGGCGGATCCGGGAAGATTGGGCACGCCCGTGACCGAGATTTTGCCCTGGTTGCGGTCGTGTGCCACTCCGACGACGACGGCGTCTTCATATCCGCCCTGTTTCGCGGTTTCTTCCACTATCCACGTCCCTTCGTTCTCGGAGAATGATGATCGTACGTGCAAGGCCACATTGAATTTCCGGGCGAATTCCACCGCCCGCAGGTGGAGCACTTTCGCTCCGTGTGCCGCTAATTCTAGCGTTTCTTCGTAGCTGAGTTCGCGGCGTTGGCTGGCCGCGGGGACGATGCGCGGGTCCGCGGAGAGCACGCCATCTACATCCGTGTAGATTTCGCATACATCCGCGCCGAGGGCGGCGGCGAAGGCCACGGCGGTGGTATCGGAGCCGCCCCGCCCGAGGGTGGTGACGTCATTGGTGTCGTTCACGCCTTGGAATCCGGCAATAATGGCGACGGCGCCGTCTTGCACGGTCCGGAAAATGCGTTCGGGAACGATCCCGGTGATGGAGGCATTGCCGTAGCGCGCATCGGTGTGGAGGCCGGCTTGCTGGCCGGTGAAGGAGTGCGCCGCGACGCCTTCATCATTGACGGCCATGGCGAGGAGGGCCATGGAGATGCGTTCCCCCGCGGTGAGGAGGATATCGAGTTCCCGCGCGGGCGGGTTGTCGGTGACATTGTGGGCGAGGTCCAAGAGGTTATCGGTGGTGTCTCCCATGGCGGAAACCACAACGACGACTTTGTTTCCGGCTTTGCTGGTCTGGGCAATTCGTTTCGCCACTCGTCTGAGTCCGACGGGATCGGCGACCGAGGATCCCCCGAACTTCTGCACGATGAGTGCCACATTAACTCCTATTTTTCCGAGACTTACTAATGGTATCTGGAAGCGCGGGGCCGCCTGCGGGGCATTCCGAGATTTTCAGGTGAGATTGTTCTCCTGCTCGGTGCTCATGTATGCGAGGCAGCGCATTATGCGAAGTGTCGCTTTATGCGAAGTACCGCTCTGTGCGAGGTGCCTCATTGGGGCGGGGCGCTGTGCTTTACGGTGATCCCGGACTGAGCTGTTTAGTTGTGCTCGCCGTGCGTTTCCGCGACTGGGGCGGAAGGCGTGGTGCCCGGAATCACCGAGGGCATTCGTCCCGTGTCTGTCATGCCTGTTCCGGGCGTGCTCATGGTTTCCGTGCCCGTGCCGGGTGTGTTCGTGGTACCCGTGCCGGTGGTTTCTGTACTTGTGGTGGTGCCGGTTTCTGTACCGGTGGTCATCGTATCCGCGGGGATGGTACCTGTGCCGGCGCCAGTGGTGGTGGGCGCGGTGGTGCCGCTGGTAATGCGGGTGCGGCCTTCGAAGGCGCGCGAGAGCGTGATTTCGTCAGCGTATTCGAGATCTCCGCCTACGGGGAGTCCGGAGGCGAGGCGGGAGAGTGCGACTCCGATGGGGGTGAGAAGGCGGATGAGGTAGGCCGCTGTGGCATCGCCTTCAATATTGGGGTCGGTGGCGATAATGACTTCGGTGACGCGGCCATCCTGGAGTCGGGTGAGGAGTTCACGGATGCGCAGGTCTTCCGGGCCGATACCTTGGATCGGGTTGATGGAGCCGCCTAGCACGTGGTAGCGCCCGCGGTATTCGCGGGTGCGTTCGATGACCATAATGTCTTTGGCTTCTTCGACGACGCAGATCACGGCATCACTACGCCGGGTATCTGAGCACAACGAACAGATATCGGCTTCGGTCACATTGCCGCAGATCTGACAGAAGTGAACCCGTTCCTTAACACGAAGCATGGCTTCCGCGAGCGCCCGCACTTCAGGTTCTTCTTGTTCGAGGAGGAAGAAGGCGATGCGTTGGGCGCTTTTCGGGCCGATGCCCGGCAGGCGCCCGAGCTCATCAATGAGCTCCTGCACGGCGCCGTCATACACCCCCGCCACTACATTCCTCCTTGTGCGGTATCAATTTCTTCAACGATGGTTCCCGAGAGCATTTCCACCACAACTTGCAGCCCGACAACATTGCTCTGCTCGATTGTGGGATCGTCTAAGGAGACATCATCCTCCTCAGTAGAATACCCCACCCCCGCCTGCGGCGCGGAATTACGCGGGCTGTTCGGACCGTCTGGCACGGGGCTGGCCGGCACGGTGGGTGCATTGACACTGGGCCCAGGACCCACGGCTCCCCCACCGCCGGACATGCTCCCTGCGGGCGCGTTACCACCCGCTGCTCCGTGACGAAGCTGGCGCAGGTGTTCCCGGGCATCATAGGTGGGGACTTCCTGGGTGCGCTGCGGCGGGCGCGGGATATGGAAATCCTGCGTGGGCTCAGGCGCGCCTGGCTGCCCCGCAGCGGGCTGCCCCGCAGCGGGCTGCCCCGCTGCGGGCAGGCTTGCGCCCGGTGCCGGGCTTCCCGGAGATACCGGCATATCGCCCGGGCCGGCGAAAGGCTGCGGCATGGGCATGTTTTGAAGATAGAAGGGAATCTCCCCGCCGGGGTTAGCTGATCCGGAATTAGCCGGGCCAGGGCTGGCCGTGCTCGCACTGACCGCGCCAGAACTCGCGACCCCGGGCGCAGTGGCGCCGCGGCTGGGAGGGTAGTCTTCCACATCATCCGGATCGGAGAGTTCTTCAGGTTCAGGCCACTCATCATCCGCGACCGTGCTGCCAGCACCGCGGACTGCTTCCTGCCGTGCGGGAGCACCGGCGGCGCTGGCGGGAGCACCGGCAGGGCTGGAGGGAAGGGGAGCGGGAGCGGCCGCCGCGGTGGCGGCACTAGCTTTTGGGCGGGCACCACCGCCATCGGGACCGCTCGGGCGCGGCTGAGCGGCCGCTGGTGATTGGGGATTCTCCACAATCGCTGCGTTACCCGGCTGCCCCGGGACATCGGCCTGCTGAGCCGCCGCGGCAATGACCCGCACGGTGACAGGAACCGAGGTGAAATGCGAAAGATGGGCGCTCAAACGCTCCACATTGCGCGGATCTTGGAGGGCACCGAGGACCTTCTCTGAAGAAAACTCCAGGGCAACCTGGTTTCCCCGCGAGCCGAGCACCCGAGTAGGCCCGGAGAAAATCGCTTGGGCGAAACGCCCGGATGAGGTTACCTCCGCCCACCTGGCCGTGAGCTCGGCAGCGTGATCCGGCCCTGATTCTTCCGGAGCGGCCGGCTGCTCCACGCTAACTTCGCGCGGTTGCTGCACTGCTGCTGGTTCACCGGCTGGCTGAACGGCCTGCTGAGCCGGGCGTTCTTCCGGTTGCGGAGCACGCTGCTGCGCGGGTTGCTCCACCGGCTGAGCCGCGGCTGGCGCCGCGGGCGATTCCTTAGCCTGTTGAGGAGCGGGCTGGGCGGGAGTTGCGGCGTCGTCGTTCTGTACTGAAACGGAAGTAACAGACTGCGGTGCGGACGCAGACGGAACGCTAGCAGAACCCGGAGCCACCGGGGCCCCGCGCTGCGCTGCGGCCGCGGCGGCTGCTGCCCGTGCCTTTTCCCGCGCGATGTCCTGCGGAGATTTCCGCGCGTTTCCACCACTTGCCGCGGGTCCAGTAACCGGCCGCGCCGCGCCACTAGAACCGCTCCCTGAAGGAGCCGCCGCACTACTGCCGGGAAGCAAAAGCCGAGCACAGAGCAATTCCAGCTGCAAGCGCGGCGAGGTAGCACCCACCATCGCGGAAAGCGCCTCGTTCGCACGCTCGGCACTTTCAGTAGCGCGCGCCGCACCCAGAGCCTGCGCCTGGGTGCGCATAGCCGCCAGCTGATCCTGCGGTAATTCACCCAAAGCGTCCGCCGCGGCCTCCCCCGCCAAATCGATGACGATCAGATCACGCAGGCGCTGGAGCAGATCTTCCACGAAACGGCGCGGTTCATGCCCGGCACCGATAAGTTCTTCGACGACGCCGAAAAGCTGGCTGCCCGAACTTTCGGCAATGGCGGTGACCGCGCGATCCAGCAGGCCGCTATCCGTATAACCCAGCAGCGCAACCGCCTGAGAATAGGACAGCGTGGACGTTTCCGAACCGCCCATGAGCTGGTCCAGAACCGAGAGGGAATCACGCACCGAGCCCCCGCCCGCGCGCACCACCAAACCGAGCACCCCCGGTTCCGGGGTGATGCCTTCCTCCGCGCAAATCTGCGAGAGGTATTCCTCCATGCGCGCCGGGGACACCAGGCGGAACGGATAGTGGTGGGTACGCGAACGGATGGTACCGATAACTTTTTCCGGTTCCGTAGTGGCGAAAATGAACTTAATATGAGCCGGAGGTTCCTCCACAAGTTTGAGCAGGGCGTTGAAACCCTGGGTGGTGACCATATGGGCTTCGTCAATAATGAAAATCTTGTAGCGATCCCGGCTGGGGGCAAAAGCTGCACGTTCGACCAGGTCACGGGCATCATCCACCCCGCCGTGGCTGGCCGCGTCCATTTCCACCACGTCCAGCGAACCGGGGCCATCCCCCGCCAACTCCCGGCACGAGGCACATTCCCCACACGGCGTATCCGTGGGCGCCTGCGCACAATTCAAGCAACGGGCGAGGATGCGCGCCGAGGTAGTTTTCCCGCACCCGCGCGGGCCGGAGAAGAGATAGGCGTGCACCGTGCGCTCCCCGCGCAACGCAGCCATGAGGGGACGAGTTACCTGCTCCTGGCCGATAACATCTTGAAAACGCTCCGGGCGATACCGCCGATACAATGCCATGCTCACGAGTATCAGTCTACGGGGTACCTACGACACGAATCACGCGCGCGAAAAACCTGTGGATACCCGATGGTGGATAGCGGCTACAAGACGCCCCACGCACCCGTCAGAGCCCGCATACCCTTGCTGCCTTCCGGCCCTGGGGGAGTTTTGCAAGATGACGCCACGTGGGGAGTCAGGTGCCAGTCTAAACGAGTTCGCGGGGAATGCAAAACACAGGGAGAAACACGGGGAGATTACCCGGCTTCATTTTCACCATTTTTTGTGTCGGAGGCCCGCGGTACACTCTCTAGCGTGAGTGGGCGGTCCCCGCGGTGGCGGGAGTATCGCCGTCGTCCACAACAACAGGGAGAATCAATGGCTTTCCTTACCGAAGATCTATTGGAAACACTGCGCTCGCGGGCGGCGGCGGTGGATGCCGCCAATGAATTCCCGCGTGAGGACTACGAAGATTTGAAGCAGGCCGGCTACTACGGCGCTTTCGTCCCCAAGGAATACGGCGGGGCCGGCTTGAGCCTGGTGGAGATTTGCGCCGAACAGACCCGTTTGGCGAAGTACGCTCCGGCCACCGCGCTGGGGATTAATATGCACCAGATTATTGTGGGGCTCGGCCGCCACCTGGTGCGCAACGGCGTGGCCGCCGGTGAAAAGATTTTGCGCGAAGCCGCGGCCGGTAAGCTGTTCGCTTTCGGCATTTCCGAACCGGGTAACGACCTGGTACTTTTCGGTTCGCTCACCCGAGCCGAACGCGATGAGGCGGGGTACCGGCTGTACGGCACCAAAGTTTTCACGTCCCTCGCGCCCGCGTGGGATTACCTCATGACTTTCGGCGCACTCAAGGATGACTCCGGGGTGCGTGACGTTTTCGGCCTGGTCGAACGGGGCGACGGCGGCTTCGCCATCAAGGACGATTGGAACACCCTCGGGATGCGGGCCACCCAATCCAATTCCACGGTTTTGGACGGCGCGCTGCTTCGCGATGAAAACGTGCTGGGGATCGTGGCGCCGGGCCCGAATAAGGAACCGGTTGTTTACGGCATTTTCTCCAATTTTGAGATTCTGCTCGGGGCTACCTATCAGGGCATTGGTGAGCGCGCCATTGAGGTTGCGGTGGAGCATGTGAAGAAGCGCCGCTCGGTCCTCCACAATGATGTTTACGCAAATGATCCCGATATTCGCTGGCGTATTGCGGAAGCCGCGCTCACAATGAACGCGGTGGGTCCGCAGCTGCGCGAACTGGCCGCGCATATTGACAGCGGGGAGCTGGGCGGGGCGGATGAATACCCGCGTTTCTCCGCGGCCAAGAATGTGGCGGCGGAAGCGTCGCTGCGCACCGTGGAAGAATGCATCCGTGCCTGCGGGGGAAGCTCGTATTACGCGGGTCATGAACTTTCGCGTCTCTACCGCGATGTGCTGGCCGGGCTTTTCCAGCCTTCCGATCAGGAATCCCTGCACGGTTCCTGGGCCAGCCTGGTGCTCGGGCCCGTCACGCCTAAGGAGAACTAGCCCCAGAAATCAAGGAGTATCTATATGAGTGAATCCGTACCCGAAACTTCTTACAGCGCGAACGTGGATCGCGCGCTGCTCGGTGATCTTCCCTGGCAGCCCGCGCTTGAGCATCTCGATTTGCTGGCCGCTCCAGTGGCGGCGGGGTTGCAGGCCGTTGCACAGAACCATCCTGAACTGGGCGCGCAAGCCCTGGTCACGGAGATTGATCCGGAGTTCGCGGATACCGAACCGATGACGGGGCATTACGGGCTCGATTTGGCGGTGTCATGTAATTGCGTGCTGGTGGCCGGCAAGCGTGAAGGTGAGGAACGGGTGGCGGCCTGCGTGGTGCGGGCAACTACCCGCGCGGATGTGAACCACGTGGTGAAGAAGTTCCTCAACGTTCGCAAGGCTTCGTTCTGGCCTACCGAGCTGGCGGTGGAAGCTTCGGGTATGGAGTACGGCGGGATTTCCCCGGTTGGGGTTCCGGCCGCATGGAATCTCCTCATTGATGAGCGGGTGGCTGCCGGGACGGCCCTTATTGGCTCGGGGCTGCGCCGCTCGAAGCTCGTGGTGCCGGGGGCGCTGCTCGCGCAGCTACCCGGCGCGCACGTACTAAGCAACTTGGCGATTGAGTAATTGGGAATTGAGCAGTCGGCAATCACGCAGTTCGCAATCGAGTAATCGGTGATCGAACTGACTGGCGACTGAATAATCGGCGATCAAACTAGCTGGTGATCGAATAACGTGGGCATCACCTCATCATGCTGAGTGGTGCTCGCGCCCGAATCTACGCTAAGCTGTACAGGCAGTTTAAAACTGCCCTGGAGGATTCGCCTAGTGGCCTATGGCGCACGCTTGGAAAGCGTGTTGGGTGCAAGCCCTCGGGGGTTCGAATCCCCCATCCTCCGCATGTGATCTAACTCTCAGGTCGAGAAATCGGCCTGGGAGCTAGTTTTTTGTTGATAGACCGCCGAAAAATCGGGGTCCAGTGAGGCTCTGAGCGCTCTCCCGGTTGCCGTTCTTCATCGGCCTTGAGGGGTACTTATGGGTGCCTTGGGGGTACATTCAGGGGTACTCGTTCGGGGTACAAAGTAGTACCCCCAAAGCTAGGCAGCAAGCTGGCTGACACGCCCCGCAGTAATACCGAGAGCGGATGCGATATCCCGCGTCGAGTACCCCTCCTCCCGCAAAGCATGAATCGAACGCAAGGTTGCTTCTTGCAGACGGGCCTGTTCAGCTTGGAGTTCGAGTCGCTTCTTGGCGATTGCGAATGCCGTTCCAATTTCCGTGCTTAAGCCTTCGCCGGCTTCTAGCTGGATGTTGAATGTGGCGCCGTCTGGTAGATCTGCAGAGAGGATGATTGCGTCGGTCATTCCCTTGCAGAGTTTTTTGAGGGTGGGAGCGAAGCCGAGTGCACCGGGATACTCAACCCCTTGACCAAGCCAGTCACCATCCTCCCTAGTTACAGTCACACGGTAGGTTTCCATTTTGCGAGCTGCCCTTCCCCCAAGTATTGGTGCGAGTTACTTTTCGACCGTCGCTAACATTTCGATGCGCTTGTTGATTTCCCTCGCCTTCACACCTACGAATTTAGTCGATAAACAATATAGTGTCAAGCGACTAAACATCCCGAGTTTCGCGGACATCAGTGGCACAAGCGGTGTTTTTCCGAGATGTACTGCGCGCGTACAACAAATGCAGTACAGCTCCGAAAAGACATAGCTCCCCCGCCGGGGCACGTGTGACTGCTGAGTATCTTGGGACTACAGCACTTCCCACACAGTACGACTTAGAACTCCTCACACCCCTCGTGCGCAAATTAACAGCTATTGGCGCAGTAGGAATGTCCAACCTCGTTTGGAAGATATCTGAGGGGACCATGCGAACGAAAACCAAGGGCGGCAAACTTGCCACTTACCACAACTCCGGTAAGGACGTGAAGGAAAAACCCAATTTGTTTACCCCCATAGACGGAGCATGTTTACAGGGGTAAACTCTCCGTTATGAAACGGGCCCACCTCTTGAACGAGCTCAAGAAAATCGCGAAACAGACCGGCCACACGCTCGTAACCACTGAAGGCACTCGCCACACGCGCGTTACCATCGGCAACGTAAGCGACATCGTGGGGCGCCACCGCGACATTCCAGAGGAAACCGCAAAGGCCACAATCCGTAAATTCAGGAAAGGACTAGGACTATGAGCAGGACGCACGTGAGAGCCTTCCGCGACCACGGATGGTGGGGGCTCGAACTTACAGTAAACGGGGAAATCTACCATTCCCAAGCCCGCAGACTCGACGAAATTAGCGATATCGTCGCCGATGCACTCAATCTTCTTAATGTTGAAAACCACGGGTTCGATTTAGTCATAGACGTTGGCTCAACCGCTGAAACTATTGCTCAGGCCAAGAAACTATCCCAGCAAGCTCACGAACTTCAATCACGCGCATCGCAAGCTACACGAGAAGCCGCTACCAGCTTGCGATCTTCGGGTATGACCGTCCGTGAAGTTGCAGAAATTATGGAGCTCTCACCCGGACGCATTTCCAAGATTCTACAAACAGCCTAGGAACCACGAAATCTCACAGAACACCCACGCTTTGACTAGCGTGCTGTGCGATGCTTATCCATAACCGCCGCGGGGCGGGAAGCTTCTTCGGCTTCCCGCCCCACGTGCATCCATTTATTTTTTGAGACCGGCGCAGTCCTCGGCAGAGTTCCGGTCAAGCCCGGCCGAGTTTCAGCCAGATTCCGATCCAGATCCCGGTCCAGTCCCGACCAGCTCCCGCCCCGGACCGCCACATCGTGAGCGAAAGTCCGGGGCGCTTAGCTGCGCCGTCGTACTAAGTCGTACTAAGTCGTACTACAAGGTGCCGCTAGTTGCTGGCGGGCGTTCCGTCCGCACCGCGCGAAGCATCGCGCGAAACGTCCGCGCCGCTCGCGTGATCCGCACCGGCGGAACCGCCCGCGTGCGTCGCGCCTTCAGCATTCCCCGCAATCCCCGCGATTTCCGCGAGCTCCGCAAGGTCCGGCGCGCTCTGCACCCGCTGGCTCGCCGGCGTGCGCGCCAGCTTCCCATCAGGCTGAACATCCCAGGACCGCTCCAGGTGACCTTCCGCAAGTTCCGCACCCGCGGGGGCCGAGGCCGGCGTCGCCGGTTCAAGAGACGTACCGCGCAGGCGCGAAACCGCGCGCATGCAGTGGTAGATGATAATGGCACCGAAGGAACCGAGCGCGATCCCCTCGAAGACCATGTCCCCCACCGTCCAGGTGTAATTCGCGATCGCCACCACCATCGCCACCGCGGCGGTATTGAGGTTGACCGGGTCGGAGAAGTCCACGCGGTTCTGCACCCAGATACGCACCCCGAGCATGCCGATCATGCCGTAGAGGATCGTGGCCGCGCCGCCCAGCACCCCGGGAGGAATCGTCGCAACAACCACGCCGAACTTCGGGAACATGGACAGCACCAGGGCCGTGACCGCCGCCACGATGTAGGCCGCGGTCGAGTAGACGCGGGTCGCGGCCATCACGCCGATGTTTTCCGCGTACGTCGTGGTACCCGAGCCCCCGCCCGCACCGGCGAAAACCGTGGACAGACCGTCCGCGAAGAGCGCCCGGCCGGTCACGCCGTCCAGATTGCGCCCGGTCATCGCGGACACCGACTTCACGTGGCCCACGTTTTCCGCGATGAGCACCAGCACCACCGGGACGAACAGCCCCAGGGTAGATACATCGAAGGCCGGGGCGTGGAAGGTGGGGATGCCTACCCAGCTGGCGTCGCCAATCGCGGAGAAGTCCACTTCGCCGCGGATGCAGGCGCATACATAACCGATAATCACACCGATCAAAATGGACAGGCGCCCGATAATTCCCTTGAAGAGGACCGTCACCGCGAGCACCGCCACGATGGTCACCACCGCGGTCACCGGCGCGGCCTTGACGTTATTCCAGGCCGCGGGGGCCAGGTTGAAACCGATGAGCGCCACGATTGTGCCGGTCACCACCGGGGGCATGAGCTTGTCGATCCACCCCGCGCCGAAGACCATCACAATGAGGCCGACCAGCAGCAGGGCCGCGCCCGTCGAAATAATGCCACCCTGCGCGAGCGCCATCCCGTGCGAATCGATGGGGCCGCCACCCTGGGTGTAGCCGGTCACCGCACCGATGGGCGCAATGAGGGCAAAAGAAGAGCCCAGGTAACTGGGCAATTTTCCGGCGGTAATAAGGATAAAAAGAAGGGTTCCGCATCCCGTGAAGAACAATGTCGTCGAAGGATCGAAACCCGTTAGTAAGGGAACGAGGAACGTTGCGCCAAACATTGCAACAACGTGCTGCATTCCAATGCCGATTGTGGCTGGCCACCCCAGCCGTTCGTCCGGTTGAACCACCTCACCCGGCGCGATGCGCACACCGTCGCCGTGAAGTTTCCATACTTGTGCCATGAATGCTCTCCTCGTTGCTCTTCGCGCGGGCTTACCCGCGCATAGAAGGAATGGGTTCGCAATCTCGCAGTGGCGCGACCGGGATACCGCGTGGCGACCGGCCCGCCCACACTCGTTTGAACCTGAATTAGTGTATGGCTTTTTGCGGACGGTGCAAGTCCCGCGCGGCTCGCTTCACAGGGGCGACGACGCCGCTACCGCTCAAAAACTAGGTAAACTCTACGTAAACAAGGTGACATGGGATGTGTCACACCTCCGGGCTTGGCGAGACGGTTGGCGACGGATGCGGCGGTCGCGGGGTTGGCCACGGGCTTGGCCGCGGGGCGGCAGCACTGCTTGGCAACGGGCTTGCCGAACAGTGCGGGCTATCTCCCAGCGCGCGCAGCTGCTTTTTCGGGGCCGGTGAACTAGCGTTAAACCCGTGACCCAGCAGCATCTTGGGCCCCGCGAGGCCTACCGTCGTAAGATCCAGCAGCGCCAGACCGTGGTGTTCAGCATCGTGTCCGGGGCGCTCGCACTTGTTTTTGCTCTCTGCCTGCTCATTTGGCTCGGCATTATCCCCTCCCCGATCAATAAGGAATTCGCGGCGGACCCGGATCCCGATGAGGTCACTATCCCCTGCCTGAGCGGCCCCACCGCGCCGCTGGAGCTTTCGAAAATTAACGCGAATGTGTATAACTCGACATCGTCGAGCGGACTTGCGGCGGAGGTTGCGCATAACCTCGCGGAAATGGGTGTCACGGTAGGGACGACGGCGAACTGGCCAGCCGGTGTAGATAAATACGGTGCGATTGTGCAGGCTGGACCCGATGGCCTGGCTGCGGCCTACACCCTGGCAACCTTCATTCCCGATTCGGTGGTGGGATTCTCTAATGACACCACGGGCCAAACGGTCACGGTGATCCTGGGTGAGAAATTCGATGCACTGCGCAGCCCGGAAGATGCTGCCGCCCAGCTCACCGACGGGCAGCTCACGTCCCCGGGCAATTGCGTGCCGGTGAGCGAAGCGCGGAAGTAGACGGCTTTAGCTACGCGAGCGGGGCGGATTAGCGCCCCGCCCCACCGCGCGCCTTCGGGGCCTGGGTTGCTGGCGCTTTATACGCGGCTAGCTCGCGCGGCCACGCTACTTGCCTGCCACCGCGCCTGGCCCGAGGTGATCATCGCGGTCCGAGTAGAGCACGGTGAAGCGCTCCACCACCACATCTCCGGCCGGATCAAATTCCAGCCCGGCCGCTGCCGCTTCCGCCCGGAAGAATTCCGTGTGGGCGGCGCGCCAGCTCTCCAAGCTGCAATCCCCTTCGCCTTCAGCCTGCGCGATCTGCGCGCTGACCTCCGCAAAAGGCATGACCTCCACGCTATCGGTGCGAATAAGGGCACGCGGGCGTTCCTCCCCATCCAGCACAATCGCCAAATCGCCTTTTTCGGGAAGCGGCACATTTTCGGCGCGGTAGCTATCCGCCCAGCTTGACGTGGCAGTTTTCTTCCCCGCCACGATGAGTTCAGCGATCTCGGTAGCCTCTTCGGAGGTCAAACCGAAGCTAAATGCCGGGGGCCGGAAAGCGGAAATTGATTCGCCACCGGTGATGACCTCAAGCGGGTTGATTTTCCCGCGCGTGACCGCGCGGGCCCAAAAAGCTTCGAGGAAGCCTTCTACCTGGGTGTTCTCACTCATGAGCGCCCTCCTCGGACGGTCCGGATAGTTCGGACGGTTCAGACAGTTCGGACGGTTCGGATGCGTGTTTCGCGGCCCCCGGGTTCAAACCTTCGGCTTCCAGTGCGGCGTTAAGCCACTGGGTGGTAAGAATACGCACCAGAGCATTAGCCCCCAGGGCCCCGCCCGCGATGGTCAGCGCGCGATACCCGCGTTTATTCCAGCGCCGCGCCCCGGCGATAACCATCGCCAAGCCCAGCCCGGCCTGCGCGGAAGAAATAATCTCCAGCAGCCGCGGATGGTCCAGGTAGAGGCGCCGATACACTTTCCACATTCCGGCCGGGGCCGAACCGTAACCGGATACCTCATAGGCCAGGGATGCTTTCATGCGTTCCGGGAAAGCCTGCGGGGTAAACACAGTTGCTTCCGGAAGATCCGCCGGAATATCCGCAGCTTCCCGCGCCCCGCGCAGCACTTCACCCACCGCGGCCGGCAGGCCCAGCACTTCGAGGAAGCGCGGCACCGCTTCGGATACCGGGGCGGTGAGTGCCTCGGTGAGGTCCCCGGCATCCACCTCCGGGAAATCGTCAAGAATACGCCGCACCCGCGCCCCCGCTCCCAGTTCTTCCCGGGAGAAGGCCGCGGCGGCGCTATTGGCTTCCACGTGCGGAAGATCCTGGAGGGTATCCAGCCACTTCCAGTAGGTGATCCCCGAGTTTTGCCGGATCACCAAGACCGGGTTGCGCCAGCTGGGCGCCGCTCCCGCGGTGGAAAGCACGATCACGAATCCGGGCCGCCGCCCGATTTCCGCATCGCGAGCCAGAGGCACATCAGCCACCATGACATTGGCGTTCCCGTGCGCGAAAACAGCCACCGGTTTTTTGATGCGAGCCGCCAGGCCCGGCACCCGCGCGAAAGGCACATCGGAAATAGCCACCATGGGCCCGTCGTGCATGGTCGGGATTTTGCCTTCATCGCCGGGCAGCAGCGGGGAATCGGAAACCGGAGCGAAAGCCTGAGGTTCCTCCACTATCGGGTTCGCCGCGGCCGGTTCCGCCGCGTGAGCGGCGGCGTCGTCGTGCTGAAGGTGCGCATCCGCGTACGCGAGATCCGCTTCCGTGACATCCACTTCACCCAAATCAATATTCGGGTACACCACGTAACCATCCACCTCGATGTGGATTTTGCGCAGCTCGTGATCCATTTTTTGGGCGAAATCCACGAGGTTGAGGCCGGGCACGATGCCGGGTTCTTCCTCCCGAGTGCTCGCGCCGGTATCGGCGTCCGCACCGGCTTCGGGATCCTCACCGCTTCCGGAATGCTCCGCGCTTTCCTCGCCAGCCGGCGCCGGCGTGCCGCTGGACCCACTCGATTCGGCTGCTTCCAGCACGCTCCGGATCGTGGCGACGCGGCGCCGCTTGCCGGTCACCGCGATTTCAAAACGGAAAATATCGCCGTCGTGATCCCCGCGGACCACCACGCCTTCGCGCGCGAAGAATTCCTCGAGCTGGGCGGGGCTGGTCAGGCTCTGGTCGAGCCGCTGCACCTCACCGCGAACCGGCCTCCACTGATACATTGTCCCCTCCGTTCATCCGTGCCCGGATCCGATCGACCTGGTAGAGCGAAATTCCCGTGGCGACCGCGGCGTTGAGCGATTCCATGCGCGCGGCAATCGGAATCGAGGCAATCACATCGCATTTATCGCGAATGAGCCGCGCCAGCCCGCGCCCTTCCGAGCCGGTCACCAGCACCAGCGGCGTATCGGCCAGGCTGAGGTTCTCCACCGTGGTGGAGCCGCCGCCATCCAAACCGACCACGAAATAGCCCATTTTCTTCAGCTCATCAAGCGTGGAAGCCAGGTTCGTAACCCGCGCGGTCGGCACAATCGACACCGCACCGGCCGACACCTTCCACACGGTGGCATTCACGCCAGCCGCGCGGCGCTCCGGCACAATGACCGCGTCCGCGTTGAAAGCCGCCGCGCTGCGCAGCACCGCCCCCAGATTATGCGGGTCGGTCACCGAATCGAGAGCCACAAAAAGCGGCAGCGGCCCGCCCGCTTCGTGGCGCTCCAGGGCCGCGCTCGCTTCCTCAATGGCATCCGCGTACTCGTAGGGCGGCACTTCGATGGCCACGCCCTGGTGCACGGCGTTATCCGTCATCCGGTCGAGCTCCCCGTGGGAAACCTCCACCAGCGGGGCGCCCAGCGCGGTTGCCTGCGCCGCAAGCTCCGCCAGGCGCTCATCGCCCACCGCGGAAGTCTGCATAAAGACCCTGGTCAGGGGCACGCTGGCCCGCACCGCTTCGCGTACCGGGTTGCGCCCGCAAATCAGTTCGTGCCCGGGGGCGAGATGCAGATCGCGGCGCAGCTTGAAACTGGAACGCTCGCGCGCTTCGGCTTGCGCCTTGCGGGCATCGCGCACCTGCTTTTCCTTATAGGCCTTGTGGTAGACCCGTTCCTCCGCTTTCGGGGTGGGGCCCTTGCCCTCCAGGCGCCGGCGGTTATTCCCGCCCGAGCCGACCGTGGCGCGCTTCTTGCCCTTGGGGCGCCGGGTGCGTCCGTCTCCCATATTTCTCCTACTTTTCTTCCGCGCCGGTGGCGGGCTTTGCTGTTGCGGTGGCGGGCTTTTCCGTGCCGGTGGCGGGCACTTTCGCCGCGGTGGCGGGCTTTTGCGTGTTTTCTAGGTGCCAGTGCGCGCCGTCCGCGGAATCTTCCACCGCAATGCCGGCCGCGTGCAAAGCATCGCGGAGCGCATCGGCCCGGGCCCAGTCTTTCGCGGCGCGCGCGGCCGCGCGTTCCTCCAGCATGGTATCGACGACGGCGCCCAGCGCCCGCGCGGTTGCTTTGTCAGCCCCACTGGAATTACGCCAGGGAGCGGCCAAGGGATCCAGCCCGAGCACATCGAGCATGGCCCGCACCCGCACCTGGGCGGCGCGCACTCCGGCGCTGTCCCGCTCCGCGAGCGCGGCGTTCCCGCGGCGCACCTCCTCATGGATCGCGGCCAGCCCACTCGAGACATTGAGGTCATCATCGAGGGCCCGCACGAATGCTTCGGGTAGATCCGCCGGACCCACCGCCGCGATTTCTTCCGCCGGTACTTCTTCAGTGGCAGCCACCGAGCGTTCCACGAAGCCGGCCAGGCGCTCCCACACCGCCCCGGCTTCCGCCAGGTTTTGCGGCGAGTAATCCACGGTGGAGCGGTAATGCACCGTTCCCAGCGCGAAACGCACCACCGCCGGGGATACCTGCGCGGTAACATCCTCCAAAGAGATGACATTCCCCAGCGACTTACTTATTTTTTCGCCATTAACGGTCACCCAGGCGTTATGCATCCAGTACCGCGCGAAATTCCGCCCGGCAGCATGCGCCTGCGCTTGCTCATTTTCATGGTGCGGGAAACGCAAATCGATCCCGCCGCCGTGAATATCAAATTCCTTACCCAGGTAGTGGGTGGACATCGCGGTGCACTCCAGGTGCCAGCCCGGCCGCCCGCGCCCCCAGGGAGTATCCCAAGCCGCGCTTTCCGGTTCGCCCGGCTTGGGGGCCTTCCACAGCGCAAAATCATGCGGATTGCGCTTATCAGCTTCCCCGCCTTCCTCATCCACCACCATATTTTCGAGCTTTTGGCGGGTGAGGGAACCGTAATCGGGTAGCGATGCGACGTCGAAATACACATTGCCGGGCTTGCCCACATAGGCGTGGCCGGCGTCGATAATCTCCTGAATAAGCGTGATCATCTGCGGGATATGCCCGGTAGCGCGCGGTTCGTACGTGGGATCCAGGATGCCGAGAGTGCGGTAGGCGGCGCTGAATTCCTTTTCGAAACGGTAGGCCCAGGCCCACCACGGGGCACCGGCCTGCGCTGATTTATCGAGGATCTTATCGTCAATATCGGTGACGTTACGCACCAGGCGCACCTCATTGCCGCAGCGGCGCAGCCACCGCACCAGCACATCGAAGGCCAGGGCGGAGCGAATATGCCCGATATGCGGGGACCCCTGCACCGTAGCGCCGCACAGGTACACACTGACCTTCCCGGGTTCCAGGGGAACGAAATCCCGGACGGCACGGGCTGACGAATCATAGATCTTGAAGCTCACGTAGTCAGTTTACCCGCTCCCTGCCGGCCAGGCAGCGCCCTTCCTCTGCTGGTGTACCGAGACTGCGCAACTGCGCCGTGGCCGAAGCTGCGTCGTCGTACCTATCCCCGTACTACTCCCCCGCGAGCGCCGTTCAACGCCTCGTTACCCTCCTCGCCTACGATGAAGCCATGCACAACACTTCCGCGACGCCAGGCGCGAGCATGCCGCGGGCCGCCTCGCAAGACAGCCCGCAGACCAGCGCATCCGCTATCCCGCCGGCCACCCCGCCCGCGCGTTCCGTTCTTTTCAACCGCCGCGTGCTCCCGTGGGCGCTGTGGGATTGGGGTTCGGCAGCTTTTAACGCCGTCGTCACGACCTTCGTTTTCACCCCGTATCTTTCTAACGAAAAATTCTTCGGAACCCAAGCCAATGCTTTGATCGGCTGGGGCCTGGCGCTGGCCGGGCTGCTCGTGGCGCTTATCGCCCCGGCGGTGGGGCAATGGGCAGACCGCTCGGGGAAGAAAAATTCCCTCCTCACCCTCACCACGCTCGTCACGATTGTGTGCATGGCGCTGCTGTTCCTGGTGGCGCCCTCGCCTTCCTACCTGTGGCTCGGGGTGGTGCTGCTAGCCGTGGGCAATATTGTTTTCGAGATTGGTTCCGTGGTCTACAACGCAATGGTCACCGATATTTCCACGCCGGCCACCCTGGGCCGCATCTCCGGTTTCGGCTGGGGCATGGGGTACGTGGGCGGTATCGTGCTGCTCCTTATTCTGTTTATTGGTTTCATCAGCCCGGATACCGGCTGGTTCGGGGTGACGAGCGCGAACGGCATGAACATCCGCGTATGCATGATCGCGTGCGCGCTGTGGACGCTTGTTTTTTCCGCACCGCTCATGGTGCTGTCCCGCGACGAAGCCCCGCGCGGGGAACAATCCCGCGGCGTCATCGCCGCCTACCGGGCGATTTTCCGCTCTATTGCACGGCTGTGGCGCGCGGATCGCTCCACGTTCTGGTTCCTCATTTCTTCCGCGATTTACCGCGACGGCCTGGCCGGCGTCTTCGCCTTCGGCGGAGTGCTCGCGGCCCGCGTTTTCGGTTTCACGCCCGGGGAAGTCATGATCTTCGGCATCGCGGCGAACGTCATCGCGGGGGTTGCGACCATTGCGTTCGGGTGGTTGGAAGATATTATCGGCGCGCGCCGCGTTATTTTGATGTCGCTCACTTTGATGATCGCGTGCGGCTGCGTGTTGTTCTTTATGCACGACGCCGGAAAATCCCTCTTCTGGGTCTTTGGCTCCCTGCTGTGCATTTTCGTGGGGCCGGTCCAGAGTTCTTCGCGTACCTACCTGGCGCGGCGTGCCGGCAAAGAAAATAGCGGCGAGCTTTTTGGCCTCTATGCAACCACCGGCCGCGCGGTTTCTTTCCTCACCCCGGCCCTCTATTCGGCTGCGATTATGAGCTTCGGTTCCCTGGCAGGGGTGAGCGGGGATGCCGCGGCCCACTACGGAATCCTCGGGATTATCGCGGTGCTCGCGGTGGGGCTGGCCGCTTTCTACGGTTCGCTGCGCGCCGGGCGGCGATAACTCTGGCATCGGCCGCCGGGGAGCCCAGCGCTAATCTGCGGCGAGCCACCGCAGTCCCAGCGGGGCACTATATGTTTTCAGACCTGTAGTGCATTTGTCGTACATGCGAAGTACACCCCAGAAAACACACCGCCTCCGCCGGTGCGGCGTAGGTGGAGCGAGTCGTTCTCAAGCGCCGATGCTGCACAACATGCATTTTGGACCGTTGGGTGCGCAGAATGTACGGTCCTGACAATAAAACAGGGAAAAACTGTCACCCACGTACATTCCGTTAGCCGGCCTAGTCTCTCATCTCCTCGAAGTGAGCATTACAGACAACACACCCCGCGTAGTGTGCATATGAAACACGAAATCGCCCCGAAACGGTGCTCTCCTACGCACTTTCTTTCGTGGGTCGGCTTGAAGCGGGTCAGGGGCGTACTCGGCGAGGCGGATGCCGGATCGGGGTGGTGGGGCTGGCCTCCAGCCCCACGATGTGGCGCCAAAGTGGTACTAGAGAACATCGGACTGCACAGAGTGGTACTACACGACAGAAAACCGTGCTTTGACCGTAGCTCCAGTACCACTCTGTTCGTGATCGCCGAGTGCCGAGGCCACGCTGGTGTAAGCAGCGATCACAAAGTGTAAATCCCGGACGGTCGGGCTCGCGTAGTGCAAGCCCAGAGCAGAAATCGGGCCAAAATGGTGCGTGGATTTGCACCCTGTTGTGAACTGAGGACAGCCCGCCAAGAGCGATTCATTTTTCTATCCCAGAGGCGCCCCGGGCCAGCTGGCGGCGTCGTCGAACCTTAATACGTGAAGCGGCCCGGGAGAATTCCCGGACCGCTTCATTCACACGGATCTCAAAACGTGCCTGTGCCTCAAAACGAGCGTGCGCCGTGAAACAAAGGCGCCACGCACCTGAGGCGAACTAGGCGGAAGCCTCGGTACCTTCTTCTGAGCTGCTTTCCCGGCCTTCGTTGCCTTCGGCGAGGATCTCATCGAGGAGTTCCCCGGCTTCTTCTTCGCTCAATTCGCGGGCGAGGGCAATCTCCGAGCAGAGGATCTGGCGGGCGCGCTGAAGCATCCGCTTCTCCCCCGCCGAAAGGTGGCGGTCGGTATCCCGGCGGGTCAGGTCGCGCACCACTTCGGCTACCTTATTGACATCCCCCGAGGTGAGCTTTTCGGTATTCGCCTTGAAACGCCGGCTCCAATTGGAGGGTTCTTCCACATCTTGTTCGCGCAGGACCCGGAACACCACTTCAAGCTGATCTTCGTTGGAGACATCACGGACCCCAACTTCCTCAATGGATTCGGCCGGAACCTGAATGACCATATCGCCCTGCATGACGTTAAGCGTGAGATAGGTGCGCTTTTCACCCCTGATAATCTTGTCCGAAATATCAGTAATTTCCGCTGCCCCGTGATGCGGGTAAATAACGGTTTCTCCGACCTTGAACGGCATTGAATCAGAACCCTTTCTCCGCTGCGCGTTCGCGCAATATGCGCATATCCGATAGACATTTTACCATTGACGGTGTAGTCTCTGATCTTTTTTGCGCTGCAAGCCACAAAGCGCTGAGGTGCGGGCCACAAGTTCGCAGGCAGGCGGGCCGCCTATAGTTCGCAGGCAGACCGGCCGTCCGCTCACCGGCACGCGGGCACGCGGGCAGCCGCCCGCGCTCACGCCCGGCCGCGACTACTCAGAAACCAGCTTGTAGCCGAGCCCGCGCACCGTCACTAGCGCGGTGGGCGCGGAGGGATCCACCTCGATCTTCGAGCGAATCCGCTTGACGTGCACATCCAGAGTCTTGGTGTCACCCATATAGTCGAGGCCCCAAATGCGGTCGAGGATCTGGGGGCGGGTAAGCACCCGGTCCGGGTTACGCAAGAAGAGTTCGAGGAGTTCGAATTCCCGCAGCGGCATGCTGATGAGTTCCCCGCCCACGTAGACTTCGTGCTTATCGGTATCCATTTCGACCCGGCCCACCCGCAGCACATCTTCGTCCACGTCGTCCGCGGCCCCGGTGCTGGCCCGGCGCAGCACCGCCCGCACCCGCGCCACGAGTTCCCGGTAGGAATACGGTTTGGTCACGTAATCATCCGCGCCGACTTCCAAGCCGACCACCTTATCAATTTCAGAATCCTTGGCGGTGAGCATAATGATGGGCACATCTGAGGTGGCCCGAATCCGGCGGCATATTTCCTCCCCGGACATCCCGGGAAGCATGAGGTCAAGAAGCACCACATCGGGGCGTGCCACCCGGAATTGTTCGAGAGCCGCGGTGCCGTCCGCGGCGGTGACCACCTCGTAACCGTCCCGGCCCAGGTTGAATGCGAGGGTATCGCGGTAGGTCGGTTCGTCATCAACAACAAGAATCGTGGTCATGGTGTTTCGTTACTTCCTCTCCGAATGCTCGAGCAGATCGGTTTCAAGACTAGGAGCCGGCGCAGAATTTCCATCAAGCTCGGTGTTCCCGGCCAACGCAGCGCTACCAGCCGGCACAGAACTACCCGCCGGCTCAGAACCAGCAGCAGTGTCAGGAATATAGGGCTCGGGCAGGCAGATGGTGAAGGTAGAACCCTGGCCTACCTTGCTCCACAATTTGATGCGCCCGCCGTGGTCCTGGACCACGTGCTTGACGATAGCGAGGCCGATCCCGGAGCCCCCGGAATTGCGGTCCCGGGCAGCGTCCCCGCGGTAGAACCGTTCAAAAATACGCTCGCGTTGCGCCGCCTCAATTCCTTCACCTTGGTCGACGACGGAAATAAGCACCCGCCCATCCGCCAGCGATGTTGCTATCGAAACCCGCCCGTGCGGCCGGGTGTAGCGCACCGCATTATCCAGAAGATTGCGGATCGCGGTGGCGAGCATGCGCCTATCGCCATACACCGTCAGGCCCGGCTGCCCGCCACTCACAATTTTCACCCCGCGATTGGCGGCTTCCACATCCATCCGCGCAACCGATTCCGCCACCACCGCATCAACATCCACGAGCTCCGTGGTGGTCAGCGCATTACCCTCTTGGAGGCGCGAAAGCTCAATAATGTCCTGGACCAGGCCGCGCAGGCGCACCACTTCGGTATCCAGCTGAGCGGTGAAATGACGCACCGCCTGCGGATCATCCGCCGCGCTTTCCAGGGTTTCCACCAACAAAGAAATCGCCCCCACCGGGGTTTTCAGCTCGTGGGACACATTGGCCACGAAATCCCGCCGAGTTTCCTCCAGTTTGAGCTTCTCAGTATTGTCCTCGAAAAGCACGAGCACCCGCCCGCCGGATAGCGGCGCCGCGTAAACCATCAAGCGGGTATCGCTCTGATTTTTCAGCGTGGAGCGCTTAATGGAGAGCGGGCGGGAGAGTACCTCCCCGGTATCGCGCACCCGCGCCACCAGCTGGATGAACTCCGGGCGCACCAGGCGATCATCACGCACCAGCCCGAAACTGTAGGCCTGGGTGGAGGCACGTTCCACCACATCGAGCGCGGACACCAGCACAAAGAATTGCGGAATCGCCTCGAGGACTTTCACGGCATCCTCCACCGGCTCCACCGTGGTGGTCACCCGCAGCGGGCGCAGGGAGCGCTGCGAATAGGCGAAAGCCAGAGAGGCGATAATGCCCACGGCGATGCCTCCGCACACCGCAGCAAGAACAGCGATTCCTTCTACCATGGTTCCAGATTAGCCTGTCCAAGCTCAGCCTGGCACGCCCCACAGCCCCGAAACCCCGCTATTTACCTACTGTTTACGCAATATGCCGCTAGTGTTAACCCCGTACTGCTGAAATGAAACCTGTGGTGCGCCGCCGTGCGCTACGAACGCGCCCGCGGGCGCACAGACATGAGGAGCTTTAATGCGTCAAGAATTCCGCAACGAAATGAAGACGCTCGAGGAAACGCTTGCCAAGCAGGCTCGCAGCGCCGCTCGGGCGATGGAACACGCCGCAGATTCGCTGCGGAACGCCAACCTGGCCCTGGCGGAGTCGGTTATCGATGCCGATGCGAATATTGATGAGCTGCAGCGTCAGATTGAGGATATGGCTATTTCGCTGCTGGCGCGCCAGGCGCCGGTCGCCTCGGATTTGCGGACCGTGGTGACCGCCATGCGCATCGCCATCACCCTGGAGCGCATGGGCGATCTGGCCCGCCACGTTGCCTATATTGCGCGCGGGCGTTTCCCCGAGCGCGTGGTGGGCGGCCCCGGCTACGACCTGCTGGTACGCATGGCCGATGAGGCCGTGCGGGTGGGCCGCCAGGTGGAAGAGCTGGTGCGCAAGCAGGACCTCGCCATCGCTGATGACATCGATGAACGCGATGAGGTTCTTGATGATCTGCACCGCCAGTCCTTCCAGCTGGTGCTCGACGAAGATAACGGCATGAGCCACCAGGAAATCGTGGACGTGGTGCTGCTGGGTCGCTTCCTGGAACGCTACGGGGATCACGGGGTGACCGTGGCGCGCCGCATGCACTTCCTGGTCACCGGCCTGCGCGTGGATGTGGAATCCACCCCCGGCACCGAAGAAGAAATGCTCGGTGGCGACTTCCCCGAAGGTTTCTCCGCCGGGGACATGGAAGACTAATCGCCGCCTCGCCGCTCCGGCCAGGTTCGCGGGCCAGCTCAGCTCACTAGCCAGCTAGGCTCCCGCGGCCGGCCGGCCGCGGCGGCGTCGTTCGGGCCTGTACTACACGCGGTCGCTGACGCGTGCGGTGCGGGCCCGCACTAGTTTCCCGCGCACCGGAACACTCAACCACACGAGGGCGAAGAGCGCCGTCGTCACTAAAACAATGGCCGCGCCCGCCGGAATATCCGCCGCCCAGGACAGCCACACCCCCACGAAAGCGCTCGCGCACCCGAGGAGCGGGGCGAGGAGCATCATCGTGCCCACGCGGTCGGTGAGGAGGCGCGCGGTGGCGGCCGGGGTGACGAGCAGGGCCAGCACCAAAATATTGCCGATGGACTGCACGGAAATCACCACCGCGAGCGCCACGGTGAGGTAGAGGCACACGTCCACGAGCAGCACGCGGGTGCCGGTGGCGCGCGCGAAATCGCGGTCCACGCTCACGGAAAGCAGTGCCGGGTGGAGCACGGCCAGGAACAGCAGCACGGCCGCGGCCACCACCGCGGAGGTGAGCACGTCGGAACTATCCACGCCGGTGAGCGACCCGAACAGGAAAGATTCGAGGGACCCGGTGTAGCCGGGGATGCGCGCGATGAGCGCCACGCCGAAGGCGAAAGCCGCGGCCATAAAGATCCCGATAATGGAGTCTTCGCGCAGGTTGCGATTTTGCGAGGCGAGCGCGATAAGAAGGGCGACGACGCCGCCCGCGACCGCTCCGCCCACCAGAATGGACCCCTGGAGCGCGAAAGCGATAACGATGCCGGGGAAAACGGCGTGGGCCAGGGCATCCCCGAGGAAGGACATGCCGCGCAGCACCACGTGTACGCCCACCGCCCCGCAGACCACCGCGGAGAGCATGGCGACCAGCAGCGCACGCGGGAGGAAGCCGAGGACCGGATTGGACAGGTCGGCCAGGAAATCAAAGAAACTCATGCTTTCACCATTCCGAGGACGCGCAGCAGCGGCGAGGAGGCCCGCACCTGGAACGTTTCCATCCACAGGTCGGCGCGGAGGATATCGGCGGGCGGGCCGGCCGCGATAATTGTGCGGTTGAGGAGGGCCACGCGGGTGGAAATATCGACGGCCTGGGTGAGGTCGTGGGTGGACATAATAATTCCGGCCCCGCCGGCGCGCAGCGAAAGGAAAAGATCGGCCAGGGAATCCTGGGTGGGGTGGTCGAGCCCGGTGAAGGGTTCGTCCAGGAGGAGGATGGCCGGGTCGCGCACGAGGGCGCGCGCGATGAGGATGCGCTGTTGCTGCCCGCCGGATAGCTGCCCGATGGGACGACGGCGCATCTCGAATAAATCGACCCTATCGAGCGCCGCATAGACTTTTTCCCACGCGCTCCGCCCCAGGCGCGCCCGGGCGAGCAACCCGCGGCGTTCCAGCCCGGTGGCCACCAGTTCCTCCACGCTCATGGGGTAGCCCCATTGGGTGGCGCGGGACTGGGGCACGTAGCCGATGGCACGGTGCGGGCGGCCGGGTCGGACCCGCTCCCCGCGCACCTCGACCGTGCCGGCTGCCGGGGTGAGCAGGCCCATAATGCTGCGCATGAGGGTGGTTTTTCCGGCACCGTTCGGACCGATGAGGCCAACGAGCTCGCCGGCGGCGACCTCCAGATTCACATCGCGCAGCACCCGCGCTCCCCCAAGCACAACCGCGAGGTCACGGACCCGCAGCGCCGTTTGTTCCGGTTCTGCTGCCACGGCTACTTCCCTTCCGGCGCGGTGGAGCCGGATTGCGAGGTGCTAGCGGGGGCCGCATCGGCGGCACTGTCGTCGAGGGCGCCGTCTCCATCTTCCCGAGCCTGTGAGCGGGCCGCGAGCGCGGCGTCCTGGTGGCGGCGGCGCGAGGCGCGCGCCCCGATGAAGCCGGCGGCAATGAGGATCACCGCGCCGGCGCAACCGATGACCACCCACCGCAGCGGGATTTCCGCCTCGCCGGCGGCCGA
This sequence comes from Actinotignum vesiculae, assembly GCF_051267215.1. NCBI lineage: Bacteria > Bacillati > Actinomycetota > Actinomycetes > Actinomycetales > Actinomycetaceae > Actinotignum > Actinotignum vesiculae. The sequence continues at coordinate 10,867 of NZ_JBOZGG010000012.1, read as the reverse complement.
GTTCTGGGAACCCTGAGCGCCGGATTGCGCGGTGCCGGATTGGCCCGCGGCGGATTGACCGGCCTGCGCGTTATCCGCGGCCGAGCCGCTGGCAGCTGCGCCGTCGCTCCCGGCCGGCCACTGGGCCGCGCGGGCGTCGTCGGCAGAAGTATTTGCCCCCACCGCGAAACGCAAGGTTACGGTTTTCTCCACCTGGGTACCGTCCGTGAGCTGGGCGGATACCGTGAGGCGCACCAGGTGCACGCCGGGCTGGGTGAAGACCCAATTGGCGTGGGTGTGAGTATTGAGGGAGACGTGCACCGGCTGCGAGGTGGCAACTTCGGAATTCCACAGCAGGGTGGGCCCGGAGAAATTACCCGAATCGACGAAGGCGGTGAACTGGCCTTCACCCGCATGCCCGCCGTAGGTGAGAGCCACATCGCCGTTGACGCGGCTGACCACGCCCGGGTCCTGGGTATTCCAGCCGAGCCAGGGCACGTCGGCGAGCTGCTGCTGCGGGATCACGTAGGCCGGGCCGGAGGCGTGAATAAAGGAATAGGCATCGGTGGCGGGCACCTCCATGCGGGCGGCCTCCCCCACCCGGAAGACCACATCATCCACGGAGCGCCACACCGGCGCGGGGCCCGAGTCATCGCGCACCAGGAAATCCCAGCCGGCATCGGTGAGCCGCGGGCCCATATCCACGTGGCCGGAGCTGATCTCCACCGGAGTGCCGGCCGGGGCCAGCTGCTCGTCCCCGCTCACCGTTTGGGTGAGGGCCGGATCGACGGCGGTGCTGGAGCCGCTCCCGCTAGTGGAGCCCGGCGCGGCTGAGGGCTGCGCGGGCGCCGGGTCCGGATGGGCGAAGGCCCGCGCGGGCATGGCCAGCACCAGGGCGCAGCTGACCGCCACCAAGGTCAGGGCGGCGAGCAGGCGGGCGCAAATAGGGCGGACGGCGGCAAAGCGCGCAACGCCGGAACGTGCGCTCAGGTGCGCGGTAGAGAATCGAGTCATGAGTTGTCCTTCGTGGGTTCGGAAGATGTAGGCAGGGGCAGCCGCGGGACCTGGTAATCGGGAGGCCAGGCCGGCAGCGCGCCCGGGTCAAGGCAGCTTTTCAGGGCGCGGCCATTGGCGATCATCATGGCTTCGTAGGTGGTGGCGGCGCCGTCGAAAGAATCAGAATAGAGCTGGCAGACCGCCACGCCCGCCGCGCCCGCCACGGCCCGCAACTCCCCGGCGTGCGAAGCCGTGGTCGGCTCCCCGAATACCGCGGGAACGCGCAGGTCCAGGAGCGTGTGAGTGAGATTGGCGAGCTGGCGCGCGGAAGGCTCAAGCGCCGGATTCGGGGTGACGAAACCGACCGTGTCCAGCCCGTAGGCACGCGCCAAATACCCGAAGCCGTCATGCGCGGTTACGAGCTTGCGCTGCCGCGCCGGAATAGAGGCGACGACGCCGCGCAGCCACTCATCCACGCCTCGCAATCTGGCAATATACGCCTGCGCATTAGCCGCGTAGGTGGGTGCACCCTGCGGGTCCAGGGCGCTGAGTTCGGCCGCGATGGTTTCCACATAGGCGATGGCATTCGAGGCATCCAACCACAGGTGCGGATCAACATCGCCGTGCACGTGTTCGCCGAGCACCGCCTGGGCCAGCACCCAGCTGGTCTCCCCGGCCCGCCCTAGGAAACGCCAGGTGGGATCGCCGGGAATCTGGGTGGCCACGGTATGCGGCACCGCCACAACCGCGCTATCCGGGGAAACTTCGGTAGTGCGGGCCGATTCGATTTCCCCGCGCAGGGTAATGGCGCCGCTATCGGCCATGGTGATATCCACGTGGCCGGCATCGATCACCCGGCTGCGCCCGGTGCTGGCGGGGTCCACGCCAACGGCGAAGACCACCGTACCCTCCCCGAGGCTGCGGCTCTGGCCGTTCTCCTGCACTTCGGCGCGCATGCGCAATTCGTAGATGCCGGGGGCGGAAAAAGCCCAGGACATATGGGTGTGGGCCTGGGCGGGGAGATCCACGTGGCCGAGGTCCTCGCGCGAGGAATCAATATAGACCTTGGGTTGCCCGAACGTTCCGGTGGTGAAAGCGGCGAGGGTGCCCGGGCCGGTGACCGAGACCGCGCGCAGCGAAACGATGGGAGCCGAAGTGGTGGGGGCGGAAGGGGCGGCGTCGTCGTTCCCCTCCCGCGATTGTGCCGCAACGGGCGCCCCGGCACGGAAACCGAGCCACACGGTGCTGAGGGCTGCGTCTTCCACAAGCGCGATGTGGCGTGCGCCGTACGCGACGGCCGCCTCACCCAAACCGACGTTTTTTACGCCGGGGCGCCTGGTAGCATCCATGGTGGCGAGCAGCGCTTGGTCCTCCAGCAGCAGTTGGTTGGAGAAGACGATGTCCGCCCGGGCCAGTTCCCGCAAGGACCGCAGTGACGGTTCAAAAGAATGCGGATCTGCCCCGGGCGGCACAAGGGAGGTCACCTCACCCCGCTCGCCCAGAACATTCTGGGCGAGGTCCGCGAGTATCGGAGTGGAGGCGACAACCCGTGGCGCATCGGAATTCCGATCGCCAGTTTCGGCGCGGGTCCTCACTCCCGCGGCCGAAACACTACCCGCCAGCGCTTCCTGGCTCCCACCGGAAGGGATACCGGCAGGGCAGACCATCGCGACGATGGACGCGATGGCGGGTAGCAGCTTCATCATGCTCGGACACACACCTCCGGATACGTGAATCCAGGCCGCCGGGCGGCGGCGCTGCGCTCGGCTTTCAGGCCGGGCGCTTCCCAGGCAGCGGCCGAGCCGCTCACAAGCCGTAACGATAACCGTTATCATTACCAGCTCAATGGTAAGGGGTGGTGCGGGGATGGACAAGTCCCGGTCGTGCTGCCGTGACTGAGTTAACAGCAACAGGGCCCCGGTTTGACCGGAGCCCTGCTACCTAGCTTGCCTAGCTCAGCGCTAGCAGCTGCGAATTACGTGCGCATCGCTCGCGAGTTACTTGCCCTGGTTGGCAACTTCTGCGATCTTCTTCTGCGCTTCGGGATCGAGGTAGGTGCCACCCTTCTTCACGGGCTTGAGGGTTTCCTCATCAAGCTCGTAGACCAGCGGAATGCCGGTGGGGATGTTCACGCCCACGATGTCATCATCGGAGATGTCGTCGAGGTACTTGACGATACCGCGCAGCGAATTGCCGTGCGCCGCGATCATGACGGTCTTGCCGGTCTTGATGGCGGGGACGATATCGGATTCCCAGTAGGGCAGCGCGCGCGCCAGCACATCCTTGAGGCATTCCGAGCGCGGGATCGGCTCACCAGCGTAGCGAGGATCCTGATCCTGCGACCATTCCGAACCGAGCTCAATGGCCGGCGGCGGAACATCGTAGGAGCGGCGCCACTGCATGAACTGCTCTTCGCCGTATTCGTCGCGGATTTCCTTCTTGTTCTTGCCCTGCAGCGCGCCGTAGTGGCGTTCGTTGAGGTGCCAGGAACGCTGCACCGGAATCCAGTGGCGGTCACATTCATCCAGGGCAATATTCGCCGTGGTGATCGCGCGCCGGAGCAGCGAAGTAAAGAGGAGGTCGGGGAGGATGTTGTTCTCCTTGAGGAGCTTGCCGCCGTGAGCGGCTTCCGCGCGCCCCTTTTCCGAGAGCGGCACATCAACCCAACCGGTGAACAGGTTCTTTGCGTTCCAATCGCTCTCACCGTGGCGGAGCAATACCAGTGTGTAGGTCATATTGTTATTCTTTCATGTCGCGGCGCGGGTTACCACGCCCTTTGCCTAGAACTTAAAGGGGAACGACGACGCCGTGCGCCCGCGCCCGGCATCACTGCCGGCCGCGTGCGCGGGGCTGGGCCACCAGCGGCTTAGCAGCCCGGCGCGTTCGATTCCACCGAGCAGGATCCGGGGCCCGAGGAGCTCGGGTCGGAACTGGGGTTATCCGAAGGGGATGAGGAACACGAGGCCAGGGCCAGGGAGCACAGCAGTGCGCCCGCCACAGTCAGTAGTTTCTTCTTCACCTTACCCACTCTACCGATGGAAGCTCGCCGCGGGCGAGCCTTGAGGCCTAGCGCGGCGGGCGCCGGACTGCGTGTCCCCGGCGCCCGCCACCTGCCAGGCTGGCTTTGCCGGCTTAGTTCGCCGCGCCTTCAGCTGCGCCGTTGTTCTTCTTTTCCGCCTTGGCGCCCTTCCCGGAAGCCTTTGCGGAAGCGGGCGAGGCGCCCTCGAGCTGGGTATCGACGAGCTCTTCAGCGGCCGGATCATCCTGATCGGCCTCGGCGTGTTCGAGGCTGGCCTTGGCCTTGTGATCGTAGAGCTCTACCTGGGCGTTCGTGGCCGATTGCGAGGCCGAGGGCCGCGAGGAGTCACCCTTGCGTGCCTTCGCGGCCCTGCGGCGGGCCGCCTCACCGGTGCCGAGGTCGGCGAGCACATCCACGCCGCGCGAAGCGGTGTAACCCACTTCGCCTTCGAAGGCATCCACGATGAGGGTGCGCAGCTCGGAAACGAGCGGGGCCTTCGGGTTGGCCGGGGTGCACTGGTCCTCCAGGGCGCGGTCGGCCAGCCAGTCAAGCTTGGGCTCAAGCGCTTCCCAGGTCACCCCGTTGGCCTTGAGGCTCATCTCGATACCGAGATCCTCGGCGAGCTTGGTGACCTCGTCGATGAGGGACTGCACGCCCTCTTCGGTGGTCGAGGCCGGGAAGCCCATGTACCGCGCGAATTCCGCGAGGTCTTCGTCGGCGCGGTAGTGCTCGTAGGCCGGGAAGATGGAGTGCTTGTAGGGCTTGGTGGCGTTGTAGCGGATAACATGCGGCAGGAAGATCGCGTTGGTGCGACCGTGCGCAATATCAAATTCACCGCCAACCTTGTGCGAGAGCGAGTGGACAATGCCCAGGAACGCGTTCGCGAAAGCCATACCGGCCATAGCCGAAGCGTTGTGAACCTTTTCCTTCGCTTCCATATCGCCATCCAGCACGGACTTGCGCAGGTTCGCGAAGATGAGCTGGGCGGCGCGGATAGACAGGCCGCGGGTGTAATCGCTGGCCATCGTGGACACGTACGATTCAATCGCGTGCGTGAGCGCGTCCATGCCGGAATCGGCGGCGGTGCGCGCGGGCACCGAATCCACGTACTGCGCGTCCACAATCGCCACATTCGGGGTAATCGCGTAATCGGCGAAGGGGTACTTGACGTGGGTTTCGGCGTCGGTAATCACCGCGAAAGGCGTACATTCCGAACCGGTACCCGAGGTGGTCGGGATGGCCACGAACTGGGCCTTGCGCCCCAGCTTCGGGAAGCGGTAGGTGCGCTTGCGGATATCCATGAACTTCTGCTTCATGCCGAAGTACGAGGATTCGGGGTGTTCATAGAAGAGCCACATGGCCTTCGCGGCGTCCATGGGAGAACCTCCGCCCAGGGCGATAATGCAATCGGGCTGGAATTCTTCCATGAGTTTCGCCCCGCGGAACACCGTGGTTGAGGAGGGGTTGGGTTCCACATCCTGGAAGATGTTCCAGGCGACGTCGTCCCGGCGGGCCTTGAGGTGATCGATAATAACGTCCACGTAACCGTTCATGACCATGCCCGGGTCGGTGACGATGAAGACACGCGAGATCGCGGGCATCTTCTGCAGGTACTGCGTGGAGTACCGCTCGAAGTACGTCTTCGGCGGAACCTTGAACCACTGCATATTGTTACGCCTTTCCGCAATTCGCTTGATATTAATGAGGTCGACGGCGCTGACGTTATGCGAGACGGAATTCCGCCCGTAGGAGCCGCACCCGAGCGTCATGGAGGGGATGAGGCCGTTGTAAACGTCGCCGATGCCACCCAGCGCGGAAGGAGCGTTGACGATAATGCGGCAGGCCTTCATGCGCAGGCCGTATTCGCGCGCCACGTCCTTATCTTCCGTGTGGATCACCGCGGTGTGGCCCAGACCGCCGAAACGCAGCAGCTTTTCGGCCACGTCGAAACCTTCGGCGTCGTTTTCCACGGTGGTGTAGCCGAGCACCGGGCACAGCTTCTCACGCGAGAAGGGTTCTTCGGGGCCTAGGCCCTCCAGCTCAACGAGGAGGATCTTCGTTCCGGTGGGAACGTCAATACCCGCACCTTCGGCGATGCGGTCCGCGTTCATACCCACAACGTCGGCGCTGATCGTGCCATCCGCCTTGACCATGAACTTAGCGAGCTTCTTCTTTTCCTCCGGGGTGACGATATGGCAGCCCATGTGCTCGAATTCGGCGAGCAGTTCTTCACGGATCGAGGCATCGATCACGAGGGACTGTTCGGAGGCGCAGATCATGCCGTTATCGAAGGTCTTCGAGAGGATGAGGTCGTTAACGGTGCGCTTGATCTTGGCGGTCTTGTGCACGTACACCGGGGCGTTGCCCGGGCCCACGCCCAGGGCCGGCTTGCCGGTGGAGTAGGCGGAGGCCACCATGCCCGCTCCCCCGGTGGCGAGGGCCAGGGAGATGGAATCGTGGTTGAGCAGGGTCTTCGTGGCTTCCAGGGAGGGAGTTTCGATCCACTGGATGCAGTGTTCGGGGGCGCCGGCGGCAATCGCGGCGTCCAGCATGACCTGCGCGGCCAGTGCCGAGGACTTTTGCGCACTGGGATGGAACGCAAAAATAATCGGGTTGCGGGTCATAATCGAGATGATGCACTTGAACATCGTGGTGGACGTCGGGTTGGTCACCGGGGTCACCCCGGCGATGACGCCCACGGGCTCGGCAATTTCGATAATGCCCTTTTGCTTATCCTGGCGAATAATTCCCACGGTGCGGTCATACTTGATGGAGTTCCAGATATATTCCGTGGCGAAAAGATTCTTGATGCACTTATCTTCGTAGAGGCCGCGGCCAGTTTCTTCAATGGCGGCCTTGGCGAGCACCATGTGCTGATCAACCCCGGCGAGGGCCATCGCGTGCACAATCGCATTAATCTTTTCTTGATCGAAGGCATCGAATTCTTCGAGGGCGGATATTGCCTGCGATGCCAAGCGATCGATCATGTCACCAACGTCGGTGCGGTCACCAATTTGCTGAGTGGTAGCCATAGTTCGCTTTCTCCCGATGGATCCGCGCCTGTGTCACCTTCGGCATATAGCGTTGCCCCGCGCTGCGGGAGGCCCGCCGTGCGGGAGAACGCCGGCTCTTGACGAACCACGCGCGTTTCCGTGCGAGCCGTGATGCCGGTTGCCGGCTCCATCGTCGCTCGCGCCTTTACCTTAGCGAATGAAAGATGCTTGCGTTGTAGCGCAGCTCGCACCGGGCGCGCCGCCGGATGAGCGCGGCGAAAGTCGGGACTTTCTGCCTGTTACCTGCGGTTTTACGCGCGGAAAACGCGCTGAAAAGCCCTGAAAATTCCTCAGAAAATCGCGGCTCGCGCGCGCGGCGCGACGCGAAAAGTAAAAGTCAGACAACTTCGCGGGACTGATGTCCCCTTCTTCGCCTCCCACAAAGTTATTTTTTTCACGACGGCGCTAGCCGGGCGCGGGGTGCTTCGGCGGGCGGAGCGGCTCCGAGCTGATTCGCAAAGCGGTCTCAGCGTGACGCTTTCGTTTTGCTCGTCTTACCGATCAAACCCTTAGTCGTCTAACTCCTCCTCGTAATCCTCCCGGACCGCACCAGTAGAGCCCGTAAGAAGAACACCGCCATCAACAATAGAACCGGGTTGCGGTGCCGGCTCAATATCAATAGGGAGAGCTAGCTTGATGGGGAAGCCACAATCAGCGTCGATGCTGTACCACTTTTTGCCTGTGCGGCTATTCGTGACAATCTCAACGTTCTCGCACACTGCCGCGAAGAGGGCGCTGGGACTGGCTTCATCGGGCTCGCACTCACCCTCGTATAGATCGAAAAGATCTGGACTCATGATGAGTTTCGGTCCGAAAGTGAAACTGTCGTCACCGATAGATTCCTTAGCTTTCTCCCATTCCTCAAGGTTCGGAAATACCTCCACGGCCACCCCAATAGCGGCTAGGTGATAGTTAGTGTAGTGAGCCAGGTCGCCAGTGCTGTAGGCATAACGAACGGAATGGTGGATGGGATACATATGGGGATCATCCACGCACACGAGCAGGCGCGTGAGGAGCCACTTGTCAGCATCTTCCTCGTTGCAGTCCGGATCATCGAAGATACCTGGATCGTCTAAGAAAGCCGGATCGTATACATCTACGAGCGCAAGCCCCGGCGCCAACTGGAAAGCACTCACCACGTGCCCAGCGGAACCGAGAAGCGCCATTGTTTCAGCGAAGAAACCATCCGCAGTTTTAAAGAATCCCACGCATACGTTCGAAGGATCATCGTGAATAACAAGGAATTCGTAGTAGGGATCACCGACCAACATTTTCATGGTGCTCAGACCCAAGCACTTCTTCAGCTCGGTAGTATCTGCCGGAAAACCCACTACCTCTAATGCACTCATTGGTTCCATGCGCTTATTTTTTCACAGAATATCTATGCAAACAATGGCATGTCGCAGTCCGCGAGCACATAGCCCGGTAACACTTTTTGTAATACGATAATTCTATGGATGAAACGATCAAGGGAATGCCGGTTACCGAAGAACAAATACAGGCATGGGCCGCTGAAGCGGAAACTGGCTACGATGTCGACGCTCTTACCAAACGGGGGCGGGGACGCCCCGGGCGAGGTGCTGCTCCCAGCCAGGTGGTTGCCGTCCGTTTCACGCCAGAAGAAATCAAAGCCATTGACGCCCGCGCTCGGGAGCTCAATGTGACACGCTCCGAATTGATTCGCGACGCCGTCTTAGCATGACAATTTCACTCCATGCCTCAGCCCGGAAACACGCATCACAACAGTGCCTATCAGATGACGATATTCTGCATGCAGCTACCTGGCCACAGTGGGTTGAACCCCTAGATGAAGAGAATCCTCAACGAGAATTGAGGCTCGGGTTCGATCTCGCTGGACGTTTACTGGAGACTGTTGTTTTGATTTTCGACAGCGGCAACGAACTCGTTATTCACGCCATGAAAGCACGACCTCAGTACGTACGTTTACTTGGGTGACCCTTTGTTCACCTTACTGATCGAATTCTTCGTCACTGTACTTCATTTTCACAGCTCGTAGCCGATGGGCAACAGCGAGCGTGAGGGCGTAGAAACCCAACAGTGCAGGTGCGCATGACAGCGCTTCCGTATCACACATCACGAACAAACTCGCCTTGGCCCTGGTAAACACAAACCACGGTTACCAGGGCCAGGGCTTTCGCGAATACACTCAGTGCAGCACTACAGCATGAAGCCACCTCTACTTGCGTCGGTACACATCCGCAATAAATTTAGCTGCTTTCTTGGCTTCTTCAACTGTTGCGATACCCGTGAGGCTCCCCGGTGCCGAGGACCTGATGCTGATATTGAACCCTTGCGCCTTCGCATTTTCCTGAGACTCCAAGAAAACGTTCTTAGCCAAGTGGCTTCCGAACTCGACACGAATTACGTTCTGGAAATAGTAAACGGCGCAAAATCTCTTAGTTTTGACGGTATCAATTAGAAGCTCAGGCTTGTTAGAGGCATAGCTCCAGTAAGTACCGGTATCCCCCGCGACAATACTGCCCTCACCAAGTTCATAATTGATAACCCCATCGAAGGCTTCTAGGAGTTCCTTCACCTTCTCAAATTTGGCGGGCATCTCTCGGAGTCGCGTATCAAGATCTTCCAGAACCGAAGCGCCACTCCGGCGCAATGCCGAATCGGCAATGTCGCCGGCACCGACAGCCGTCACTGCTGCAACGCCGAGTGCATCGGCGATGCGCTGAGCAGCCTTCGCGCGAACGTCTTCGCTCCCCTTTTTCTTATCACTCGGCACAGCGAAGTGGTTCATGAATTCCTTAAAGAACATTGCCGCTGAGCCGATGCGCGAATGGTCAATCCCCCATTCTTCAAGTTGATCGGTTACACCTGGGTCCGTTCGAGCCTTGGACAATTGCTGCTTAACATCATCGAGAAACTCAAGAGCTTCTTTACCCGATAGCATCTCCCGCATCAGGTCCTCAAAAATCTGAGGGAACGCGGTCTGGAACGCAAGAGCCGCAAGGAGATCAAGGGGTGAAAGTTGAGATTCGCGCTCCCCCTCACGTGAAAGACTGTCACTCCCAACACCTTCAACCGACGAAGCTGACGTTCGAGCTTCAGTGTTGCTTTCAGGCGAAAGCTGGGTGTCATACTTGTTCTTCCCGTTTTCCGTCTTCACACTTACATCTTGAATCGTTTTCAGAAGACCAAAGGTGTTGATGAGACGCTTAATTGAGCGTGGATTGGTACCGACCGAGAAAAGAACGAGATTTCTAAAGCCTTCAAACTCAGGTCCTTCTCTGTCGATCTCAATTCCGATAGCCTTGAGACCTTCCCCGAGCAGTCCTTCGATGGAATAAGAACCAACAGGAAGATTGAACGGAATTTGGATGATTTTATCGAAGAATGCGCGCGCCTTAGATTCTTGGAAATCGTTCCCGTACTTGGCTTTAACCCCGCTGGCAACCACGGAAAAGTCAATAGCCAGCACGAATACACAGCCCTTGATATTGAGGAAGACTTTGAGGGCTTCCATGACTTCTACGGCACGCGCGGGCTCCAGACGATCCAAGTCGTCAATAAATACGAACAACCGTTTTGCAAGCGGCTCTCCATGTTCCCCAGCCGTAACAATGCTGTCTACGAGTTCCTGGAGGGCGGTACGCAGGTCTGAAATCGACCGTGTGAGGTCGCTAGTTTCGTCCGCGGTCTGGCTGGATTTGACGCTATCTATCCCAGTTTTCAGTTGGTCAACAACTTCCACGACCAGGCTCGCACCTAAAAGAGTGTGTCAAGTTGTTTGTGTGTGAGCATTGTTTATAAATACTTATTAAACCGGTCAGGGTAGGCCACGGACATC
>NZ_JBOZGG010000011.1:0-81162 GCF_051267215.1 Actinotignum vesiculae | reverse complement strand
ACCTCAATAAGGCCGACTTTTCGTTGCTATGGCGGGGCAAACCCCGGATATAAGACCCACCATTTGTCTATTAACCCAAGCTTCAACAGCGAGCCCACAACAGGGTGCAAATCTACGCACTATTTTGGCCGGATTTCTGCTCTGGATTTGCACTACGCGACTCCGATGGTCCCCAATTTGCATCCTGAGGCATTCCCCGGTGCCCAGCTTCCCCGGCCGGTAGCTGCGCCGTCGGCCGAAGTGACATTGCTGGCCGAAGCTGCGCCGTCGCCGCAGCTGCGCCGTCGTACCGCACGAAACTGCGCCATAAACGCAAGCGCTCCAAAAATCTGCAAAATATTATTTATGTTACGTAAAACTGCGCGGCGTAAAATCAACATAAAACTTTTGTGAAAATGATCAATCACACAGTCGTGACCTGCGCAAACGCTGAATACCTTAAGAATTAACTCTCCAATTGTGATTTACTTGAGTTGAGTTTACTCATCACTCATCTAAGGTAAGGACACACCACATGCTCACGCGAAACCTTTCGAGGGTGCTGGCGGTGATCGCTGCTATTGCGATGGTCGTCGTTGGGCAACCCCTGCGGGCGGAGGCGGCGCCTCAGTCTGTTGATTTTAACTACGTGATCGGTGAGAAGATACAAAAATTTGAGTTCACCGCTCACAATCCAGATAACCCTTCGGAAAGTATTACCTATCCGAGCGACCCGGCCAAGCGTTACAACTACAAGCGAATTCCGGCGGGCTGGGTGCTCAACGGTCAGATCGTTATGCAGCCGGGCTGGAAGATTACCAGCACGGGCTCGGATCTGCTTTACCCCGATAACCTCGAGCAGAGCGTGACCGGGATCGGGAAGGACGCCGTCCTCACGTACCACGTGAAGGACGTGAAACCGACCGAAAATATTTACTTCCAGCAGATCTCCTACGAACAGTTCAATTACGCCACCTATGACCTCAACGGCGGTACCTGGACCGATAAGATTCCGACCGATCCGCTGCATCAGGCCCAGGATGGCTCGTTCTACAGCATGTTCATCACCCCGCACGGCACCGTGCAGAAGCCCACGGACCCGGTGCGCGAGGGTTACACCTTCCTCGGGTGGATTGGGAAGAGCACTCTCAATATTCCGGCCGTCGAGCCGCCCTACAAGTACAACGTGTACACAGTGGATAAACCTTACCGTTTCGACGAAATTGACCCGAACCGGCTGCTGGGATACCGCCGGCAAAACGTGGTCAATCTGACCGCGGCGTGGGCCAAGGAGCCGGCCCTCGAGGTGAAGAACATCGAGATTTGGGAGGGTGAGGCATTCACTCCTTCGGATATGGTCGTCTCCGCCACGGATTTTGCCGGCAAGGATCTGACCGATCCGGCCAACGGTGGCTCTGTCACGCCCGCGGGCGATTATGACAATGCTGTTGCTGGCGAATACCCCATCACTTTCACGGCGAAGGACAGCAAGGGCGGTATGGTTACTCGCACCGCGAAGCTGATCGTCAAGAAGCGTTGGACCCCGCTCATTCCCGCCCCGGAGCTCACGCTCAAGAACGTGGAAATCAAGGCCGGTGAGCCTTTCGATCCGGTGGATATGGTGGTTTCTTCCAGCGGCACGGCCGTGCCCAGCCCGGATAACGTATACGATCCGAAGACTCCCGGTACCTACACTCTCACCTTTACGGTGACGAACGAGCAGGGTGTGAAACGTACGGCGACGGCGCAGCTAGTTGTCAAGCAACCTTGGGTCATCATCGAAGCTGCTCCGGAGCTGAGCCTCAAGGATATGACCATCACCGTGGGTGATCCTTTCGATCCCGCGGATATGGTGGTGTCCTCCAGCGGCACCGCGGTGCCCAGCCCGGATAATGCCTATGACCCGAATACCCCGGGAACCTATGATTTGAGCTTCACGGTGACCGATGAGAAGGGTGCCACGGTAACTCGGACAGCGAAGCTGACCGTCAAGCCGAAGCCCGAGCCGGCACCGGAACCTGCGCCTGAGCCTGGAACGGAAACTCCGGAGCCGGGTGAGCCTGGAACTCCGGGTCAGCCGGGCAACCCGGGCCAGCCTGGTGACCCCGGTCAGCCTGGGCAGGCATCGGGTACGACGCCCAGCACGCCTGAAACTCCCGGAACTCCTGGTGAACCCAGCCAGCCCGGCACAACCGGTGCGACCGCTACCCCCGGCAAGCAGGGCACGGTAGCCAAGGCGGGCAGCCGTTCCCTCGCCCATACCGGTAGTGATGCGGCGGCGCCCTTCGCTCTGGGTGGCATGCTTGTTCTGGCAGGCGGAGCCCTCGTGGCTACTCGCCGCAAGAATTCTTAGGGCTGCTTGCTAATTGCCGGTGCTCTATTCTGCCGGTTATTCTGCCGGCTCGCTATCCCGCTAAGGCACTAGCAAAAACACGTGTGGGGGCACCTCCGATTGGGGTGCCCCCACACGTGTCTGCGGTTCTTATCAGCGGTCTGCGGTTGCTTTCGGTCACGCTCGCGGTATAGATGCTCGCGGCCCAGTGCTTACTCACCGCCCGCGCTTAGCGCCACTCTCTACCCATGCGGCACGTACTCACATTTGCTATGCTCGGCCGGCTCCAGCTGGAAAGTGGAATGCTCCACCTTGACCGGGAAATGCTCGGCGACGCACTGCTGGAGCTGATCGAGGATCCGCGGGGCGTGCCCGTCGAAGAAGCACTCATCCTCAACCACCACGTGGGCGCTGAGCACCGGCAGCCCGGTGGCGACCGTCGTCGCATGCATATCATGCACCCGAATCACGTGCGGCAGATTCTCCATATGCTGGCGCACTTCGTCCAGGTCCAGGCCCTGCGGCGTCGCCTCCATCAACACGTTGAGCGCAGTGGACAGAATCCGCAGCGCACGCGGAATAATAAGAATTCCGATGAGGATCGCGGCAATCGCGTCCGCGCCGCCCCAGCCGGTGAAGTAGATCGACGCCGCCGCCACGATCACCGCAACCGAACCGAGCGCGTCATTGCAAACTTCCAGGAAGGCGGCCTTCATATTGAGGCTGGCGCCGCGCCCGGTGAAGAGGATCAGCATGGAAGCGATATTGCCCAGCAGGCCGATAATGCCGAAAATCAGCAGCGGCGCAGCCGGCATCTCCGGCGGGTCGGTCAGGCGTTTGATCGCTTCGATGATCACGAAAATACCCACGCCGAGGAGCAGCGTCGCCTGCAAGCACGCGGAAATAATCTCCGCCCGAGCATAACCCCAGGTGCGGCGGTTGGTTGCGGGTTTGGTGGTGAGGTGAGCGGCCACCAGCGCCATGACCAGGCCGGCGCTATCGGTGAGCATATGGCCGGCATCCACAAGGAGGGCCAGCGAGCCGAGCCAGAACGCCCCGATCACCTCGGCGATCAGAATCGAGAAAGTAATACCGAGCGCCCAGGCGATGCGCCCGCGTTGCGCCCCGGCGCCGTGCACATGCCCGGGCCCGTGCTCATGGCCGCTGGCATGATCATGACCGGCAGCGGGAGCTACCGCGGTGGGCGTACGAGCCAGGTGGCATAGGTGCGCGTTGTCGCCATCCTCGCTAACTTCGCCATTTTCGCCGTTTTGGCCGGCCACGCTAAATGATTCGCCATCCTCCTCGGATGGCGTGCTCTCCTCCGACGCCGATGCGGCGGAGGCGCCAGAACTGCGCTGAGCGCAGGTGCATTGCCCGCCGGCGTGGTCGCCGTGCTCACAATGATAATAATTATTATTATGCATAACATAACCTCCTTGGGGCTCTGAGTGTACCTGCCCGCCCGTGTTTTCGGCAGGGTACGGCCTGTGATGCAGGGCATGTACGACGACGCCTATGTGGCCACGCGCATAATATGCAGTGATGTGGGCCGGGGAGGTGAGAAAGTCCGGGACGGTGAGCAAGTCCGGCGAGGCGGCGGGCGGAGCCAGCCGGTTGGGCCAGCGAGCCGCGGCGGCGAGGTAGCGGCCCGGGCCAGAATGCAAAGCACCCGGGCGCTAATTCCGTGAAAGGAATCGGCGCCCGGGTGAATGAATGCGCAATAGGCCCACGGGGGTGCTGATGAGGGCGACGCCCCTACTGCATTGTGATATCTATTCCGCAGGAGTCCATGACGAGGATGAAGTTGAGCAGGTCAGTCATGAACTTGGGGTCCTCAATTTCGTTGCCGGCCATGATGTCGCCCTTGCTGGCGCGTTCGATGACATCGATGAACTGGTCGGATAGCTTGCCCTGTGCGGCATTGCCGATGCAGGTGCCGACGTCGTCACGCGCAGGTTTACCAAATGCTGCGGTGAAGCTCGGGTCCTTGAGGAAGGTATCGAAGAGCGCTGCGATTTTTTCCGGCGGGTAGGTGTAGGTCAGCCCTTCTTTGCCGTCCTTACCTGTTGAGCCGCCCGAGTCACCGGAGGGTGCGGGGGCGGGCGTGGTAGGCGAATCAAGGATGGGTGCCTTGCTGGTTTCCGGAGCGGCCGTGGCGTCCGGGGTGGCGGGTGCGCTAACCGAAGGAACCGAGCTGGGATCGGGCTGCGCATCATCGCTGGCCTTATCCCGGTTGAGGAAGAAAATAAGGCCAACAACTAGAGCGATCAACGCGATGATTCCCACGCCGATACCAACAAACAGGCCGGTTTTGCTCTGCTTGGGCTGCTGACCGTAGCCGACCGGATAACTCCCGCGCGGACCATTCGGGCCGCCAGGTCCGTTCGGGCCACCTGCGCCGGGGTACTGATTGCCCGAGCCGCCCGGGTAGCCGGCGCCGCCATATTGCCCGCCGGGATAGCCCGGGCCGCCGTACTGCCCGCCCTGGCCGGAACCGTATTGCGGGGCCTGACCCGGATAATTACCCCGCTGCGGGTAACCAGCCTGGCTGCCGTAGTGATTGCCTTGGCCAGCCTGGCCGGGATACTGGGTGCCGGTGCCGGCGCCGGCCTGAGCTCCCGGATATGCGGGGCCGCCGTAGTGCCCGGCTTGCCCGGGTTGTCCGGCTCCGTACTGCCCGCCCTGCCCGGCGGCGCCATACTGGCCCTGACCGGGATAAGCGGCGGTAGGTGCACCGTAGGCCTGAGTGGGGTAATCGCCCGAAGGTGAGCTGGGCGTGGAAAAAGCTTGGGTGGGCGCGCTGGCAGCATCAGCTGCGCCGGCGGCTTCGGGCGCGCTGCCCGTGCCGGGAGTGGTGTTCTCGGAGCCGTGCGGAGGGAAAGCTCGGGTGGGTTCGCCGCCCTGCGGCGAACGGGTTGCGTCTTCTTCGCTCACGATAAATCCTAACGATGCGCGGGAGCGGCGCCCGGCAACTCCACGCGCTGACCGCGTACGGTAACCGGCGAAAACGCCCCCGATGTGACAGGTGGCTAGCCGCTTTCCGCGCGCCTCCGGATATGCCGGAGCGCCCGGTTACACGAGCCAAGCCACATTCATTCAATCAGAGAGCGGCCGGGAGCGGCAAGCAAGTTTCGCGTTTGCCAAGCTCAGGGGCCTTCGGCCAGCAGAGAAACATCCGCTACTTCGCGCTCGCATTCAGTGTCACGCGCGTCCAGCCTCACGCGCAGCTCAGCCCGTGCTACTTCACCGCAGCCGCCACACTCACCCTCGCGCCATCCCCCGCGCGCCGCTCCGCCGTCGCCTTCTTACGCAGCTCAGCCTGGGTGCGCTGCGCGGCCCGCTGCTCCGCGCTTTGCCAGAGCCGAGCCGGCTCCCCGAAGCGTAGCCCCAAGAACCACCACAGCGCCTCGATTAGCGCCGCGCCAACCGCACCCACCAGCGTGCCCAGGGCCATCGCCCCGGAGTTAGAGGAATCCAGCATGAACACGCGCTGCGTGAGGGGCCACAGGAAAATCACCCCGTAACCCACCAGCGGCAGCAAAATAAGAAGAATCTTCCACCAGACATAGGGCCGGGCCACCACCACGAGCACCCACGAGGAGGCAATAATCATCGTCAGGAGCGTCGCGGTGGACACCTGAGTCGCATATGCCGAGCTAGCTGCGCCGTCGTACAACATGACGTAGGTAATAAAAGTCGCAACCCCCACGATCAGGCCCGCCGGGAAACCGAAACGCATGACGCGCTGCACGAAACCGGGGCGGGCGGCGTCGTTATTCGGCGGCAGGGAGAGGAGGAAGGCCGGGATGCCGATGGTGAACCAGCCGGTGATCGTCACGTGAATTGGTACGAAGGGATAGGGCAGTGCGAAGAGTAGCACCGCGATGGCGAGCACCGCCGAATACACCGTTTTGGTGAGGAAAAGCCGCGCCACGCGTTCGATATTTCCGACCACGCGCCGGCCTTCGCCCACCACATGTGGGAGGGAGGCGAATTTATCGTCGAGGAGCACGATTTTCGCGACCGAGCGAGTGGCGGAGGTGCCCGAACCCATGCCGATGCCCAGGTCGGCGTCCTTGAGGGCGAGTACGTCATTGACGCCATCGCCCGTCATCGCGACAGTGTGTCCCGCCCCGCGCAGCGCCGCGACCATGGCGCGCTTCTGATCCGGGGTCACCCGCCCGAATACGGCATTCTCGTTGATCGTTTCCGCGAAGCTCGCCTCCGGGATGGTGCGCGCGTCCACGGGAGTGCCCACATCGACGCCGAGCTGCGTGGTCACCGCACCGACCGCCGCGGCATTATCGCCGGATATGACTTTGACCGCCACGCCCTGCGAATCGAAATAGCGCAGAGTATCGGAGGCGTCCGGGCGGATTTTCTGGTCTAGCAGAATAAAAGCGAGCGGCTCGAGGTTGCCGGGCGCGTTCGCGGCCGTGACCGGCGTATCGCTGCGGGCCAGGAGCAGCACGCGCTGGCCGGTGGCGGCGATGGCGGCGGCGCGCTCGCGGGCGGCGGCGAGGGCCGGGTTGCTAGACGTGGCGGCGCTGCCTGCGGCGGGGTCGCTAGTTGGAACGACGGCGCTAGTTGGGGCGGCGGCGCCCGCCGGGCCGTCCGCACTCGCCAGATCGAGGAGCACATCCGGGGCGCCCATAATCCAGTGCTGGCCATTGGCGAAACTCACCCCGGACCACTTCTTTGCCGAGGTGAACGGCTGGCGCTCGGCTACCTCCCACGGCTGGGCCGGCGCGCCGAGGGCTTCCTGGATGGCTTCCATGGAGGAGTTCGGGGCCGGGTCGGCCGCGCCCAGCTGGGCCAGGGCTTCCCGGGCGGTGGCCTGAGCGCGCGCGGCGGAAGTGGCGGCGTCGTCGTGCTGTTCCCGCGCGGTGCCGGAACTGGAACCGGCGCAAGAACTCGCGCCGCCGGAATCAGAACCGGAATCAGAACCGCTGCTCACAGCCGCGCCGGGCACCAACTCGAGCCCCGCGAAACGCAGGGTATTTTCGGTAAGAGTGCCGGTTTTGTCCACGGCGACGGTATCCACGCGCGCGAGGCCTTCGATGGCCGGCAGCTCATTGACCAGCACGTTCAGGCGTCCGAGCCGGATCACACCCAGCGCGAAAGCGGTCGAGGTGATGAGCACCAGGCCTTCGGGGATCATCGGCACCAGCGCGCCGGTGACCGAGAGCACGATGTCGCGCCAGTGCGCGCCGATGGCGGCCCAATCCAGGCCCACCACGCGGATCTGGCCCCAGATGGTCAGCAGCCCCACGGGCACCAGCACCCAGGTGATGGCTTTGAGGATGCGGTCGATCCCGTTTTGCAGCTGGGAATCGACGAGCGAGAATTTCGAGGCGGCGGAGGTGAGTTTGGCGGCGTAGGCGTCGGCGCCCACGCGGGTGGCGCGGTAGCTGCCCGAGCCGGAGGAGACGAAGGAGCCGGACATCATCGCGGCGCCGGGTTCCTTGTGGATGGAATCGGATTCGCCGGTGAGGAGCGATTCGTCCACCTCGAGGTAATCGGCTTCGGTGACGAGGCCGTCCACCACGACCTGCTCGCCGGCGGCGACCACGATAATATCGCCGAGCACCACCTCTTCGCGCGCGATTTCGTGCACCTCGCCCTCGCGGCGCACTCGCGGATGTGCTTCGCCGATAACCGCCAGGGAATCGAGGGTGTGCTTGGCGCGCAGCTCCTGAATAATGCCGATAATCGAGTTCGCAATAATGAGCAGGCCGAAAGCGCTATTGATCCACGAACCGGTGAGAATCACGGCAATAAATAGCACGCCGAGCATGAAGTTAATGCGGGTGAAAACGTTATCGCGCACAATCTGCGCGGCCGAGCGCCCCGAGCGGTCCGGGAGGGTATTCGCCTTGCCCTCCGCGGCGAGCTGGGCGGCCTGCGCGGCGCTGAGCCCAAGGGCCGGGTCGCTCGCGGGCACGTGCTCGTTGCCGGTGGTGGGGTCGGTGGCGGGATCGGTCAGGGCGAGGGACTCGGGTTCCCGTTGCGCGGGTTTGCTTGCGGCGGGGGCCGGGGCGGTGGGCGCCGGGCCGGGCGCGGTCGAGTCAAAGTCCCGCTGCGCGGGTGCGGCGTCGTTCATAAAAAACGATTCTAGGCAAGGAAGCTGGACGGCGGGTGAATGTTTCTTGGGTGCGGGGCGCAATGGGGCTGGGACGGCGCGGGCGGTGACGCAACGGCGCGGGCGGTGCGCAACGGTGTGGGCGGTGCTCGAACGGTGCGGGCGCGCCGGGTTGCGGTGCCCGTCACACTTACGCGCCGTGCGGCGGTAGCATGAGGTATGGCACGAAAGAATATTTTCCGCAGCGTCGCGGGAATCTGCGCGGTTGCGGCCCTCGCTTCCTGTAGTAGCACGACGACGCCGCAGCAGGCCGCAAGCACCCCGGCACCGTCGGCCGGTTCGGCAAGCGCTACCCCAACGGCGGGCGCGGCGGGGTCATCAAGCAATGCAGCGCCCTCGCCTGCTGCGGCTGGCTCGCCCGGTGCGGAACCCGCATCGGGGGAGGCGATCATGGCGGAAGCTCTGCGTGCGGTCGATGGCATGACGGAGTTCGAGGTCGGGGTGCTGCGCACCAATAACAGCTCTGGCCTGGATGATTGGGCTTCGCGACTCAGCGTCAATGAGCTGGTGCAGCGCTATGACGGGGATAAGGTGCTCGAATATACCATCAACGGGCAGCCTCCCAATAAGGCGAGCCTGGCGCCGCTTTCGAAGGACGATATGCGGTTCCTGATTCGCAGCGCCGATTACGGCGCCGAAAATGAGCGCGGGGTTGTATCGGGGGAACTGCGTCAAGGCACGAAACTTCCTTCACTGGGTACCCAGCTCATGGATACCTGCGCGCAGGATGGCGACTGGGTCATTCTCGCGGGCAGCGTGGGATATAACCGGCGCACCGGGGTGATCGAATACGTGGATTACATGGTGGAAAGCCCCGATTTCACTCAGGAAGTGCGCGGGCCGGACGGACAGGCTCGGGAGGAAAATATGGCCTGCCGCACCGTCTGGGACTTCCGCTCCGTGAACGGCTCGGTGATCGATAAGCCACCGGCGAGTTAGACCTCTTCAACGAGAGCCGCAGCGGTGTAATCGTCGGTAATCAAGGCGTCAAGATAGCCACCCACCAGCACTGCTTCTATAGCGGCAACCTTTTCCGTGCCGTAAGCCACCCCCACCACAAAAGGGATATCGCGCAGTTTAGAGGGGTGGAGGCACACGGTACGGCGGCACAAGGACACATCAACATGCTTTCCCTGGGCGTTAAGGTAGTGCCCGTTGAGGTGCGCCACCGCGTGTTTCCGAGCCAGCTCACGTTGAATCGGATGGGTGATCCATTTGCGCAGCAAGGGGCTAGAACCAGCTATGGACACCGCCCCGACTCCCACCAATGCCACATCGGCACGAGCGGCTAAATCCAAGGTGCGATGCACCGATGGTTCCTGGCTCATCGCCTGCGCAGCTAACTCGGTTTCAAACACCAGCGGTACGGGAAGAACCCAGTGGTTGCCCCCGAGTTTCTTCGAGGCGGCTCGGCATAAATCCGGGCTATCTATGAAGGGGAGTCCCGAACCGGTCATTCCCAGAATAGGAACGACACAAGACGAGGTCCAGGTGCGTCGGGGCAGTTTCGCTACCGTAGCGGACACCGCGCGACCATTAGAAATTGCCACGGTAGAACGAGGGTTGCAATGTGCCAGCAACACATCTGCCGCGGCGGAGCCAATGGCAGATTTAGTGTCCGCTTCGCTGGTGGCGACCACTCGTACTTCCTTGAGCTGGTAGGTATCGAGTAGCTGTTGCTCCAAACCAAGGAGACGTGCCGAGGGATGGGAAATTTCTATTTTCACAATCCCGGCCGCGCGAGCCTGTGCCAATAACCGGGAAACCGTCACTCGAGAGTAGCCAATTTCAGCAGCTATGTCGCTTTGCTTGGCATTATCAAGGTAGTACCTTTTGGAAACTTCCAGGAGTAATTCGAGGTGCTCGCGGTCATAAATAGTATGTGCTTCCTTGGACATATGTTCAGCATAGCTGATAGCACCACTTTCGGAGTGATGATTATCGCCGTTATTCGGCGTGAATCTGGTGCTCATTCATCAATTCACGGAACATATGTTCAAAATACTCCTTTTCTGCTTGACAAACTCTATCTACGCTGAATGCCAGGCCTCAGATAGAGGTAGTCAGTTGCAATCAAAGGAGAATGCAATGAGTTACGCACGCACAATCAAAGGTGATGTGGCGCCGGAGACCCTCGGGGTTGTAAATGCGCATGACCACTTGATTCGTACGGGAGCCGGGGAAGTGTACATTGACCCCGATCATTTGCTGGCGGATGTGGACAAGGCCGTCGAAGAAGGAACATACTTTGCCGAGGCTTCGCTGAAGTGGAGTCCTCACGGCGGCACGGTTGTGGACATGTGTCCGGCTAACTCGGGGCGTGACCTGGAGAAGTTGCTGGAAGTTAATAACCGGGTGCCGAATCTGCAGGTGATTGCCTGCACCGGTTTCCACCGCGAAAAGGTCTACCTCGAGACCCGTTCGCACTGGGTCAGCCGCTACACGGTCAACCAGATTGCCGACCTGTTGATTAAAGACATTACAGAAGGTATCGACCGTTTCGACTACTCCGGGCCTATCGTGGAACGCACCAAGATGAAGGCCGGGTGTATCAAAGTCGCGACTTCCTACGGCATGATTACCGATTTTGAATACAAGTGCATGCGGGCATGCGCTATTGCTTCCATTGAGACAGGTGCACCGATTAACACGCACACCACGTACGGCACCTGCGGGATTGAACAGGCTCGGGAGCTCATTAAGCTCGGTGTGCCGGCGGACCAGATTGCCATCGGCCACATCCAGCGCAATGCCGATGTGTGGTATTTGAAGCAAATCCTCGATACCGGAGCCTGGCTGGAGATTGACGGCACTCACCGAATCAAGTACCAACCGGATTCCAACCGGATCATGGAGCTGCGCGAACTTGGAAAACTGGGATACGGCAAGCGGATTATCCTGGGAACCGACTCGGGTAAGGCCTCCTATCAGAAAGCCTACGGTTCCGTGACAGGGGTTGACTTCAATCCTGCCGTGGATGGACCTCGCATGCTCGACGAAGGTTTTGATCGCGCTTACGTGGAAGACCTGCTGATGTACAACGCGCAGCGCTTCTTCACCATGCGTAAGGACAGCTAAGATGCGGCCACAACTGCAAATTGCCCTCGATACCTTAACTATGGAAGACGCGCTGGCGCCCCTGCAAAAAGCGCACTCCCAGATTGACATTATCGAGTGCGGCACCATCTTGATTATCAATGAAGGCCTACGGGCAGTGCGAGAAATCCGCGCTTTGTTTCCCGAAAAACCGATTCTGGCCGATGTACGCATCGCGGAAGCGGGTTCCCTCATTGCCCGGAATTGCTTCGAGGCGGGAGCGTCGTGGGTGTCCTGCGTGGCGGGTGCATCGCTGACCACTATTGAACAGGTGGTCAAGGTAGCCGAAGGTTTCCACGGCGAGGTGCAAGTGGAACTGGCTGAGGAACACTACACCCTGGAAAAAGCCCGGAAGTGGGCGGATATTGGGGTGAAACACGCCATCGTGAAGCGCTCGCGTGACTTGGAAGCCGCGGGGAAACTCACCTGGGGACCTCATGACTTCGAACGCATCGCGCAGTTGAAGGAACTCGGTTTCACGGTAACTATCACCGGAGGGATGAGCGTGGCTGACCTCGACGCATTCTCGGGGCAATACCCGGATATCATCATCGCGGGTCGCACTATCACCCAGGCCGAAGATCCCCTGGCGGCCGCCACCGCCCTGCAAACCAAGATAAGGCAGGTGTGGAACGCGTGACGCAGCGAAAAGAATCCACTGTCACCCTGGGAATCTACGAAAAAGCCTTGCCTAGCACAGATGACTGGGGTGTATTTTTCCGCAACGCCAGGGAAGCTGGGTTTTCCTTCGTGGATCTTTCCATCGATGAAAGCGTCGAGCGCATGAAGCGCCTCGAGTGGGATTACCGCCAACGGCAGAACGTGCGGGAAGCAGCAAGGCAGGCCCATATCCGTTTAGGGGGCATCTGTCTTTCGGCGCATCGGGCAGTCATGCCTGGTTCACAAGACCCGCAGATGCGCCAGCGAGCCCTTGAACTGTACCGGAAAGCGATTGATTTCTGTGTGGACATGGGTATTCCGGTCGTGCAAGTGGCGGGTTACTACGCCTACTACGAACCTCACGACCCCGATGCGGCGCAACGCTACCTGGAAACTCTTGCCCTCGCCTTACCCTACGCGGAACAACGCGGCATTATCCTCGCTATCGAAAATGTGGATGGGAACGACCTCGCAGCTATACCTGACGTGGTCAAAGTTCTCGAGCAGCTGCCCTCGCCCTGGCTGCGCATCTACCCCGATATCGGCAACATTGCCGAACACGGCGGGGATGCAACCAGCGAATTGGCAGCGGGGGAAGGGCGCATGGTCGCTTTGCACGTCAAAGACGTACTTCCCGGACAACCTCGACGGATACCGCTGGGCGAGGGATGTGTCGATTTCCCGGCAGCCTTCCGAGAACTCGCGCGTCAGAACTGGAGTGGCAGAATCATGCTCGAAATGTGGAACGACGACGCTCCGGACTCAATCGCGAAGTGCATCGCCGCACGCGAATATCTTGAGGTGCTCCTGAGGCAATCAAACATTATCGTCATTCCCCCAGAAAGGACGTAACCGTAACTATGCTCGAGCAATTACGCGAAGAAGTGTGTGCCGGCAACTTAGAACTACCACGTCACGGATTGGTTGCCTGGACAGGCGGGAACCTTTCCGCCATTGACGAGGAAACCGGCTACATCGTCATTAAACCCTCGGGGATGCGCTACGAAGACATGACACCCAAGGACATGGTGGTCGTGGCTCCCGACGGCCGGGTAGTGGAAGGGGAACACGGACCGTCCTCGGATACGAGCTCACATCTCTATATCTACCAACACAAAAAGGATGTCAAATCGGTCATTCATACTCATTCCCGCTACGCCACCGCATTTGCGGCGGTAGGGAAACCCATCCCCTGTTGCCTAACAGCCATCGCGGATGAATTCGGCGGCCCTATTCCTTGTGGAGGGTATGCCAGAATCGGCAGCGATGAAATCGGAGCGGAGGTCATCCGTTCCATCGGGGATTCCCCTGCCATATTGATGAAGCAGCATGGCGTGTTCACTATTGGTTCGTCTATTGCCAAGGCGCTACAAGCTGCTGTGATGGTAGAGGATGTGGCTCGCACCGTCGCGATCGCCACCGGCCTCGGGCAGATTGAGGATCTGCCAGCTGAGGAAGTATTAGCCAATCATGATCGTTACCAAAATCGGTACGGCACTATGAATGCAAGTTTAGGAGTTCGACAATGAAGTACGAATTAACCACCATTGGTGAAGGTCAGATTCGGCTGACCTGCCCCAAAGGAGAACACCTCGTTTCCTCCCGGGGATTAAAGATGACCGCCGCGTGTTCTGAAGCGAATGTTGCCGGATTACTGGCCCAGCTAGGCAAGAAAACGGCTTGGTGTACGGTACTGCCCGAAAGCGGCCTTTCCGAAAGGGTTCTCTCGGAATTCCGTTCGGCCGGGATCGACCTGTCTAACGTAGTGATGCGGAAAGAAGGGCGGGTGGCACTCTATTTCCTTGAACCAGGCGAGATGCCGCTACCCGGCAAGGTCACCTATGACCGTTTACACACCCCATTTCGGGACATTGACATCGACGATGTCAACTGGGATGACATGCTAGATACCAAGATGGTGTTCGTCACCGGTATCACTGCTGCTTTGACGGAAAAAACCGCTAAGGTATTGACCTACTTCGTTGATCAGGCCCATGAGCGGAAAATCAAAGTAGCGCTTGACGTCAACTACAGATCCCTCCTGTGGGACGGCGCCCAGGCACGTAAGGTGCTAGAACCGATTGCCCGGAAGTCTTCCATCGTGTTCTGTTCCCGCAGGGATGCTGGCTCGGTTTTCGGGCTCAAGGGTAGCGGCCCGCAAGTTTGCCACGACCTGCGCGAATTCCTCGAGGTTCCGGTGGTTGTTTCCACGGATCAACTGGACGGCACCTATTCTTCTACCGCTGAAGGCGAGAAGGTCTACGACGTGGAACGTGTGCCCGTGATGGATCGGCCCGGGGCCGGAGATTCCTTCGTAGGCGGTACCTTGTATGGCTATCTCAATGGCGATCTCGATGCCGGGGTACGGATTGGGATGCGAACCGCGAAGATCGCGCTAACACATCACGGTGACTTAACCCGTATCAGCCACGGCGAACTGGAAACTGCCGACAACTCTGACATCTTGCGCTAGAAGTGGCGACGTGTAAAGGAGAATTAATGATGAGTAGTTCTGTAACTGCAATGCAGCAAGTTGACTCCCGTCCGCTAACCCGCAACCAGCGCAGTTTGATCGGCATGACCGTGGTGGGTAACATTTCGGAGTTCTTCGATTTGTTCCTCATTGGCTTCGTCATCGCCCTGTTGATGAAAACTCCAGGCTGGGAACTCACCGGAATGCAAGCCGGCATCATCGGAGCGGCTTCCGGCGTGGGTACCGTAGTCGGAGCGATTATGTGGGGCCGCCTCGCCGACAGCTTCGGACGTAAAACCGCTTTCATTAGTTGCATCGTGGTTTTGGTGGTATTCACGGCTCTGTGTCTGACCATCACGCCCGGTCAATGGCTGTTACTGGCTCTCTACCGCGTTGGTGTGTGCATCGGGGTTGGGGGTCTGAACATCACTTCTATCCCCTATGTCCAGGAATTCGTTCCCGCGAAACAGCGTGGCTTACTCTCTGGTCTGACCTCGGTTTTCATTCCTCTGGGTATTTTCTTAGGGTCCTTGGCAACAAAGTTCCTCGGTGAACCCTTGGGATGGAAAGGACTCATTGCCCTGGGGTGTGTACCCGTTGTTCTCGTGGCGTGGGCCTTCTTCGTCCCGGAGTCGCCGCGCTACCTGGTGTCGCGCGGTCGGGTGGAAGATGCACGCAAGGCCTATGCCTGGGCACTCCAGATTCCCGTTGAAGAAGTGGGTGAGCTTCCTGTTTATGAACAAAAGCAAGCGGCATCATACGGAGTTATTTTCACCAAGTATCCCAAAGCGTTGGCGATTGTTACCTTTGGCTCCTTCTGTTTCATCTTAGGTTCCTTCACCATTCAGTCCTGGGGACAGGCCATCCTCGGCGAATCCTTCAAGTTCGATATCTCCACGGTGGTCTACATGTTCATGGGTGTTTCCCTGGCAGATCTGCTCGGACGCTTGGGCTCAGCGTGGATTTCTGACCGCATCGGGCGGCGCACAACCATGCTGATCTGGGGCGTCCTTGGCGGTATCGGCTGCCTAATTGCGGCCTTTGCCAGCCAAATGGATGGATACTCAGCCGGGATTATCTTCTTCATCGGCATCCTCATTGCCATGGCCTTTGGTGACGGCGCCTTCGGTATCTTGAACGCCTTCGGTGCCGAGCAATTCCCCAACGAGGCTCGCTCCACCGGGCTCGGCCTGGGGTACGGGATAGGTGCCACGGCAAAGATATTCGGTCCCTACATGGTGGGAGCGATGATCGGAGGAGGTAAACCGACCCCGGAAGTGGTTCTGGTGCCCTTCGTCATCTTCGCGGTATTGCTCTTCATCGGCGCGGGCATCTATATGTTCGCGAAAGAAACTAAGGCTTTGCAATTAGAAGAAGTCTAGTTTTCTTATGTCGCCATCCGTGATGGTGTAGCCTTGTGTTTCATCAAAGTCCTCCCGAGGAATGAACTGGCTAATTTGTCATTAACCAGGTTCACTCCTCGGGAGGTTCTGTATCAGGGTCAACGCAGGGCCTACATGAATGAAAATAATCTCCGTGCTGGGCCGTGCAATTCTCATTGCGCCCAGCACGCACGCCTCAGGCTAATAAATCGCGACCGGGCCGCAGGGGCCGGGGATCACGTCGATCTCCGCGTCGAAAATCGCGGAGAGGCGCTCCGGGGTCATAATATCCGCCGGGGTGCCGGCATCCATGACCACGCCTTCGCGCATGGCAATAATGCGATCCGAGTAGCGTGCCGCGAAATTAATATCGTGGATAACCAGCACGATGGTGCGGTGAAGCTCGTCCGCGGCCTGGCGCAGGTGGCGCATCATCTGCACCGAATGCGAAATATCCAAGTTATTGAGCGGCTCGTCCAGCAGCACGCAATCGGTTTCCTGGGTGAGGACCATCGCCACGTAGGCGCGCTGGCGCTGCCCACCGGAGAGCTCATCCAGGTAGCGCCCTTCCAGCTCGGTCAGCCCAAGGAAATCAATATAGCGGGAAATGATCTTCTCATCCTCGGCGGTCAGGCGCCCAT
The DNA here is from genome assembly GCF_051267215.1 of Actinotignum vesiculae. Classification (NCBI taxonomy): domain Bacteria; kingdom Bacillati; phylum Actinomycetota; class Actinomycetes; order Actinomycetales; family Actinomycetaceae; genus Actinotignum; species Actinotignum vesiculae. The sequence continues at coordinate 64,454 of NZ_JBOZGG010000011.1, read as the reverse complement.
TCGAATACGGGAAACGCCCGAAGCCGACCAGCTGACGCACCGTCAGGCGGGTAACGAAGTGATTTTCCTGGCGCAGAATCGCGAGAATCTTGGCAAGATCGGCGGATTTCGTCGTCGTCACATCAAGACCCGCCACCGCAATCGCGCCCGCGTCCATACGCATAAGCCGCCCAATCATCGTGAGTAGCGTGGACTTGCCCGCACCATTCGGACCCACCAGGGCCGTCACCCCGCCGTGCGGAATATCCAAGGTGACCGGGCCGATCCGCACCTCCGAACTGTAATCGCGGCGGGTGCCCTCCATACGGATCATCGGATCGGCGCAGCTCAGATCGGCCGCACGCAGATGCGGGGAGACCACCGGCGGCACCGGCGCGGGAACCTCAAGATGCGTGCCTGCTGTTTTCTTGCGGTGGCGCATTACAACCGCCCCTTTCTCAATACGACGACGAGGAACGTCAGGCCGCCCACCAGCTCAATAATGATGGAGACCACGCCTTCCGCCGAGAAAATATTTTTCATCACGAAGAAGCCACCCATGAGCACCGCGTAACCAATCACGGCGGCCATGGGGAAGAGGAAACGGTGATCGTAGGTATCCGCCGCCTGGTAGGTGAGGGTTGCCACGAGGAAACCGAAGAACGTCATCGGCCCCACCAGCGCCGTGGACACCGAGACCAGCACCGCGATAAGTGTGAGCGAAATGAGCAGCATCCGCAGGTGATTGACGCCCAGCGACACCGCCACATCGCGCCCCAGCGCAATCGCGTTGAGGGAACGCGAAATGAGGAGGAGCGCCAGGCCCGCCCCGAGCGCTAGCGGCAGCGCCGCCACGAACACATCCGAACGCGCATTCGCGATGGTGCCGAACATGCGCGCGGACAGCACATCAAATTCGGAGGGCGTGAGCATACGCTGCATAAACGCGGACAGTGAGCCCAAGCCAGTGCCGATAATAATGCCGATAAGCAGCATAATATGCAGGCTGCCGAGCTTACCGCGCAGCAGCCAGCCGTACAGCGCCAGCGCACACGCCACCATAATCGCCACCTGGATGAGGAAGGCCCGCACCCCGGTGAAAGCCACGAATCCGGCCACCCCGAAGAAGAAAATCGTGGAGGTGTGAATCACCGAATACAGCGACTCGAAACCCATAATCGACGGCGTAAGAATCCGGTTGGTGGTCACCGTCTGGAACGCGAGGGTGGCTAGCGACTGGCAAAAGGCCACCAGCAGAATCGAAAACACCGCCTCGGCTCGCATCCGGGTAATAATCCAGAAGCCCTCGCTTCCCACCGCCACCGGAATATTCCACACAAAATAGAGCGCGGTGAAAGCCACGCCGAGTAGCGCGATGCCGATGAGCAGCAGCCAGTAGCGCCGCCGCGCCCGCGGGGTCGCGAAGGCACCCGCGTGGCGGGGAGCTGCGCCCGTGGCACAAGATTTTTCGGGAGATTGTGGTACGACGACGCTCATGAGAGCCTCCGGCGCTGCCGCAGAATAAGGAAGATGAACACGGCCGCTCCCAGGGTGCCGAGGATCAGTGACACCGGGATTTCAAAGGGAGCGATGAGGGTGCGGGATACCAGGTCGCAGACCGTGAGGATCCCGGCCCCGAAAACGCACACCCAGGGGAGGTTGGAGCGCAGATCATCCCCGCGCAGCAGCGAAATAATATTGGGGACGATGAGCCCGAGGAAGGGAATGCGGCCGATCACCACGGTGACCACGCCGGTGGTCAGGGCGATCACCCCGGTGCCGAGCAGCACGATGAGGTTGTAATTCACGCCCAGGCCGGTGGCCACATCCTCACCCAGGCCCGCCACCGTGAGGCGGTCGGCCAGGATGAAAATAAGCACCGTGGCGATAAGAACGATCCACAGCGGTTCGTAGCGCCCGGCCACCACATTAGCGAAACTGCCCTGGAACCACACCCCTAGGGTTTGCAGGGTGTCAGTTTTGAGGGCGAAGAACGTGGAAATGGCGCTGACAACCGCGCCGAGCATAATCCCCACAATCGGCACAATCACCGAGGAGCGCAGCGTGACCCGGCGCAGCACCAGGAAGAAAATAATGGTGCCGATAAAAGCGAAAAGGATGGCGGCCAGCATCTGCTCGATAAGCGAGGTATGCGGGACCAGGAACATTACGACGAGCAGCCCGAGGCCGGCCCATTCGGTGGTGCCCGTGGTGGTGGGTTCCACGAATTTATTTTGGGTCAGCAGCTGCATAACCAGCCCGCACATGGCCATGGCGGCGCCGGCCAGCACCAGGGAGGCGGTGCGGGGGATGCGGGTGGCGAAGTACATGAATTCGCCACCTTCGTGCTCGGCGATATTGTAGGTGCCGGTGGTCATGGATAGGTAGACCAGGCCGGCCAGAATAATAATGCCGAGGGTCAGGGGCAGGGCGCGCAGCAGCCTGCTCGCGGTAGGTCTGCGTGAGGAAAGAGAACTCTGCGGTGGTGTTGTCATGGGCGTACATGCTGCGGGGGGCGGGTTCCCGGCCCCCGCAGGTTGGTTAGCCTCTAGCCTGAGCTACTTGGCGGCCTTGAAGGCCTTAGCCAGGTCGTTGAGGAATTCGATGTAGGTTTGCGGACCTTCATTGACGTAGGTATCCGCGGGCATGGTCAGGATCTGCTTCTTCTGCACCGCCGGCACATTGGCCATGGCGGGGGAGTTGGTTACCAGATCAGCACCGTGAGCTTCGTTGCCTTCGCCCACGCCGGCATCGCGGTCCATAATGAGGATCCACTCGGGGTTGGCCTGCGCCAGAGCTTCGTCGGAAACTTCGTCACCCTTGTGGTTCGAGGTTCCTTCACCCAGATCGAAGGCCGGGGTGAGGTTGAGGAGCGGGTAGAGCGGCCCGAGGGTACGGCCCACGCCCGGGGCGAGGTAACCCATCTTGCCACCGTTGGTGTTGATGGACAGCACCTTCTGGCCGGCCGGGTAGGCATCGCGCGCGGCGGCAATCGCGGCATCCAAGTCCGCGTTGAGCTTGGCGGCTTCCTTTTCCTTGCCGAAGATCTTGCCCAGATCCTCAACGTCCTTCTTCATGCCGTCCATGAGCAGTTCGCCGGACTTATTGGCGTCCGCATCCTGTTCTTCCTTGGGTAGCACGATATTCATATCGATAATCGCGGCGTTCGGAGCGGCAGCCTTGATCTTGTCATAATGCTGGGCGAAGCGCTGGCCCACAATAACCAGATCCGGGTTGGCCGCGGTAATCGCCTCGAAATTCGGTTCGCGGTGGTTGCCGATATTCACGACCGAGTCATCCTTGACGTACGGATCGTCCTTCGGCATCACATCCTTGGGGGCCGCGAGGAGCTTGACGCCCCATTCATGCAGGGTTTCGAAAGTGCGGTTATCCAGGGAAACCACGCGCTCCGGATTGACCGGAACTTCGTGGGTGCCGTGCGAATCCGTAATCGAAACGCTGCTGGGGGCTTCCGAGGTGGCCTCAGCGGCGGGTTCTGAAGCGGCGGCCGAAGGGGAGGAGGTATCCTTGGCCGAGTCATTGGAGCAAGCGCCCAGAGCGAGGGTGCCGGCAGCCACAAGCGCGAAAAAGCCGCGAACTGTCTTCTTCATCGTTTACCTTTGCGTAGAGTAAAAAATTGTTAGGGAAGGAAGTCCTAACCCATCCATGAGTGTACTTATACGGGACACCATAATTCAAGGCTATGTGCATAATGCGGCATTATGCCAGTTCCGCGCTGTGTATAGACCTTAACTAATATGGCATCTTTTGGAGACACTGTCACGGAACAGGGTTTCGGGGTGGTCGCGGTGCTGGCCCGCTAGGACCTCGGGCCGGCAGGCCGCGCGGTAGCGCGGCGTCGTCGTCGTGCTACGTAACGTTCCCGCGGACCGAGGCGGGGTAGAAGCACCTCGGCAGCAAGATGTGGAACGGATCTTGCCACCGAGGTGCAGTCGCTGTGGTGTATAGCCACTGGCGAGGGATAGTTATGCACCCCGTTGAGAATTCGGGAGGCCCGCGCCCGCGGTACTACTCTTCAAGGTTACGCTACCGAAGGTTAGTGCGGCGGGAACGGCGCCCCGGGATATGTCACATCTGTGGATAACTCAACAAACGTTGATTGGCCCCAGCACGCCCGGCCCTGGCGTTCTTAAACGCAGCTACTTAGCCCAGCTGGCCTAGTCCCAGCGCTCTTCCGGGCGAGCCGGATCCTGCCACACGGTGTGGAACACGCCCTCGGTATCGAGGCGGCGATAGGTATGCGCCCCGAAATAATCGCGCTGGGCCTGAATGAGATTGGCCGGGAGGCGTTCGGCGCGCACGCCGTCGTAGTAGGCCAGCGAGGACGCGAAGGCCGGGATCGGCACCCCGCGCTGCGCGGCGAATACCACAATCCGGCGCCAGGCCTCAACCGCCCCGGAAATCTCGGAGCTGAAATAGGGGTCGGCCAGGAGGAGCGGGAGATCGGGCTGGCGGGTGTAGGCCTCGGTGATGCGGTCCAGGAAAGCCGCGCGGATAATGCAGCCCGCGCGCCAAATCCGCGCCATCGCGCCCAGGTCAATGCCCCAGGAATTCTCCAGGGAACCCTTGCGGATGAGCTCGAAACCTTGGGAGTAGGCCACCATCTTGGAGGCGTAGAGGGCCAGGCGAATATCCTCGATGAAGCGCTCGCGATCCTCCACCGTGACCTCGGTGGTGTGCCCGGGCAGGGCGCGGCCGGCGGCGCGTTCGGCGGCGTCCCCGGACAGGCTGCGCGCGAAGGTTGCTTCGGCGATCCCGGTGGCGGGCACCCCGAAAGCAGCGGCGTTTTGCACGGTCCAGGCCCCGGTGCCCTTCTGGGCGGCGGCGTCCGCAATCACATCCACGAGCGCGGCGCCGGTGGTGGCATCGCGCTGGCGTAGCACCTCGGCGGTGATCTCAATGAGGTAGGAATCCAGTTCGGTGGAATTCCAGCGCTCGAAAACATCGCCAATCTCCGCGGCACTCATTCCCAGGGCGGTGCGCATAAGATCATAAGCTTCCGCGATGAGCTGCATATCCGCATATTCGATGCCGTTATGCACCATTTTCACGAAATGGCCGGCGCCGTTGGGGCCCACGTAGGTGCAGCACGGTTCGCCGTTCTTGCGCGCGGCAATCGCCTCAAACATGGGGCCCAGGCGATCATAGGATTCGCGGGTGCCGCCGGGCATAATCGAGGGGCCCTTGAGCGCGCCCTCTTCACCGCCGGAGACCCCGGTACCCACAAAATGCAGCCCGCGCGCGGAAATCTCTGCTTCGCGGCGCATGGTATCGGTGAAGAGTGAATTCCCGCAATCCACGATAATATCGCCCGGCTCCATGAGATCGGCGAGTTCCTCAATCACCGCATCGGTGGGCTTGCCTGCCTTGACCATAATAATGGCCACCCGCGGGCGGGCCAGCGAGGCCACAAAATCCGCCATGGATTCGCTCGGGTAGAACTCCCCTTCGCTGCCGTGCTCGGTCATCACCCGCTCGGTTTTCGCGGCGGTGCGATTGTGGATAGCAACTTTGTAGCCGCGGCTGGCGAGGTTACGGGCCAGATTCGAGCCCATCACCGCCATCCCGGTCACTCCGATATCTGCAACGCCAACGGGCGGGGTGGGAATAGACATGCGGCTCCTTCTTCTACGACTTCTCAGAACGCCTGATTGAGGTTTCTAACGGATCTATTCTAGAGTCCCGCGCGCGGATCGTGGATGCGTGTTCCGTTCGCTTCCGTGGTGTGCGTGCCGACTTGACGCCCGGGCCACCGCCACGGTGCCGGGCTCCGGTGCTGAGAGCGGGAAGAACGACGACGCCGCCACTGCCGCTCCCGCCCCTTCTGCCTCGGCTGCTGGCGGGGCGGCGCCACCCGCCCCGCGTCGTCGTAAGAAGTGTGCTGCGCGTTATTCCTACGGCGTCACGTTTCTGCAATACTGTGAGGTGAAGAACCACCATCCAACGAGGAGCCGCGCGATGGAACAGGTAAACGAATATGCCCTGGCGGTAGGTCAGCAGGTTAAAAAATACCGTGCCCACCAGGGGCTTAGCTGTGAAGACTTAAGCGGTAAAAGCGGCGTTGCTCTGCCTGTGCTCACCAGGCTTGAGGCAGGCATGGGAGACGTAAACGGGGCGGATGTTTTGCGCCTAGCGGCTGCGCTGGGCGTAGGGGTTGAGGCTATTTTTGGCCGAACACTGATCCAGGACGATATTACTTTTGCTGCGCGCCCGGGCGAAAAAGACGGCGCCATGAAAAAGATGCGTGATGCGGCTTTCGATTACTTCGCTGCTTTGCGTATGGTGACAGCACCATGAGTGCCGAAACTGATGGGAGTGGCGCGGCGCTCCGTCTCCGGGAAAAATTCGGTTTGGGCACTGATCCGATTAGCGACATTCTTGAGTTGCCGAAACTCCTCCACGTGGATGTTTTGTGTATCGCCGTAGGCGGTGACGAGCACGGTCTCACGGCGAGGGACGAAGAAAACGACTCTTTTGTTTTTGTTGTTAATAGCGCTCTGCCTTACGCGAGGTTTCGTTCGACAGTTGCTCATGAAATAGGGCATTTTGTCTTTCAAGAAGATCTCACTAGTGCAAAGAATCATGGCTATTCGGGGCCGTCGGAAACTCGCGCCCATGCCTTTGCTCGCCACTTGCTTTTACCGTTATCTGCCACCGAAACAATCTGCGCTCAGCAGTCCGGATATCCGAAGAAGGCGTGGCTCAATAGCCTTGTGCGGGGCTACGGTGTCTCGCCTCAAATTGCTGCCTTCCAGATGTCTAACGCTGGTCTGATTGGTTCGAAGGAACTCAGTGAGCTCAGGCAGTACTCCACGAGGAAGCTTGCGGAAGAATACGGGTGGATAAGTCAGTGTCATGCCCGGGAGGCTTCTGTTTCTCAATCTTCGCAAAGACCTCCGGTGTATTTACAAGAAAAAGCTAAGGAGGCGTTCGCGCAAGGAAAAGTTACCGCTGAAGTGGTAGCTGAGATTCTAGGAGTGGATGTGAGCGCTTTAGGTCCTCCACCTTCGGTTGTGCACCACGTCCCAGATATATCTAACGACGACATCTCTGGTTTGATGTGATTATCCTCTTCGACACCTGCTCCCTTTTGCATTTCTTGGCCTCCGGGGAGCATGGCATCCTCACTTCTTGGGCCAAGAAAAAGGGTGCGATCCTAGCGGTTTGCGAGCAGGTCGAGAAAGAACTTGTGCGGGTGATGGCACGCCCGAAGTTCGCTCGGACACTCGCGGATGCCTGTTGGCGGGAACTCCGAGGGAGTCTGACGGTTCTATCGGATTCAGTACTTTTGTCTCCGGCGATGAATCGGGCCATTACTGACATTTGTCGCCGCAATCGTCTCGACGGTAGACCTCCAGCTAAAATTCTTGAGGATGGAAACAACCTCGGAGAATTTCTCACTGCAAGCCACGCTCTTTACGCCGCGCGGCAGGGGGAGCTTGTGGTTGTTGTTATCGACGATAGATACGGCCGCCAACTTGTTTCCGTGGCGAAAACATATTTGCCACGCCCGAGTGCGGAAACCGGCTCAATTTTCGCTTCGTGTGTGAGGGACGTTGTCAATGCTGCGGATACTTCTTGGTTCAGCAGCGGTATAACCCCGGGCGAAGTACTAGCGCGAATGGAAGAGATTGAGCCTGTTCCCCGTTGGTTTTAGGATCTGGATGTTTGCCCATAGCAAAGCCATCAACTATTTAAGGACTAGGGATATCGCCAAAGATGACGGGGCGGGTGGCTGTGCCACCCCCCCCGCGTCGTCGTAAAAAGTGTGCTGCGCATAATGTATACCACGCCGCATTTTGCAATAGGCTGGGAGTAAGAGATTCTGTCGGTTTTTCAACCTGACTTGGCTCATCACCCACTGGCCCGGCCCGCGCCTCCACCTGCCGAAGTCTCGTCTTACCGCTCCCGAATCGAAGGATCTTCGCCTCCAATTGAACACGTGGAGAAGATCATGGCTGGCGAGCTTCCGGAAGACGACGCCGTTTTCAATGACCTCCACGACGGACTCAATTCCTTGACACTCTCGTCTAAGCCGTCCCGTTCTGAAGCGGCAGCACCACCCCGCAGTCAGCCGCCGCTAACAACCACTGGCAGCGGCGTTCACGAAGGCCAGTCGCGAGAGGTGGAAAAGGACCGGCCCTGGGCTCCCACCGAAGTGGGCAGCGGAACCGGTCATGTTGCGATCAGCTTAGCAAACTAATGCCCGGCATCCCAACAAAATAAATACTTTGATGAGAGCACGCGCCAGGCTCCGCCACGAGCCACCGCCCCGCTCCCTCATTCGCCCAGATTTCTGGAAGGCGCTTCGGGAATTGTCGGTCGCCGCACGGGGAAGAAGCTACCTGCCATTATTGGGCCGTTGGCAAGGGGACGGGGCGGGTGGCTGTGCCACCCGCCCCGCGTCGTCTTCATTCCTATGTAGTGACCTACTTATTTAGTTACCCAACGCGGCCGCAACCACGGCGCGTGCCTCCTCCTGGACTTGGGCCAGGTGCTCCGGGCCGCGGAAGGATTCGGCGTAAATCTTGTAGACATCCTCCGTGCCGGAAGGCCGGGCCGCAAACCACGCGTTTTCCGTGGTGACCTTGAGGCCGCCAATCGCCGCGTGGTTCCCGGGTGCCTCCACCAGCTTCGCGGTAATCGGCTCGCCGGCCAGTTCGGTGGCCGTGACGTCCGCCGGGGAAAGCTTGCCGAGCTTGGCTTTTTCTTCCTTCGTGGCCGGGGCGTCGATCCGGGCGTAAGCCGAGGAACCGTAGCGTTCCACCTGCTCATCGTGGAGCTGGGAGGGGGACTTGCCGGTCACCGCGGTGATTTCCGCCGCGAGCAGATCAAGCACAAGCCCGTCCTTATCCGTGGTCCACACCGAACCGTCCTTGCGGAGGAAGGAAGCGCCGGCGGATTCTTCCCCGCCGAAGCCGATCTCACCGCTCACCAGGCCGGATACGAACCACTTGAAGCCCACCGGGACCTCCACGAGGGTGCGGCCAATGCCGGCCACCACCCGGTCGATAAGCGAGGAGGACACCAGGGTCTTCCCGACGTTCACCCGCTCGGACCACTGCGGGCGGTGGGTGAAGAGGTATTCGATGGCCACCGCGAGGTAGTGGTTGGGGTTCATGAGGCCGGCGTCCGGGGTGACGATGCCGTGCCGGTCGGAATCGGCGTCGTTCCCGGTGGCGAGGTCATACGGGGCGCGGCCGCTCGCATCCGGTTCCATGCGGTGGAGCAGGCCCGCCATCGCGTAGGGCGAAGAGCAATCCATGCGGATCTTGCCGTCCCAATCCAGAGTCATGAAAGGCCAGGCCGGGTCCACCTCGGGATTGACCACGGTCAGGTTAATACCGTAGCGGTCCGCGATTTCCTGCCAGTATTCGGCCGAGGCGCCGCCCATCGGGTCCGCGCCAATGCGCACGCCCGCCTTGCGGATCGCCTCGAAATCAATGATGGTATCCAGCGCGGTGACATACGCATCGCGGAAATCGTAGGTGCCTACCTTCGTGACCGCATCCTCATAGGGCACGCGGGCGATGTTCTTCCACCCCGCGGCGATGAGTTCATTGGCCCGCGCCGCGATCCACTTCGTGGCATCGGTATCCGCCGGGCCGCCATTGGGCGGGTTGTACTTGAAGCCACCATCGCGCGGCGGGTTGTGGGACGGCGTAATAACGATGCCGTCCGCCAGGCCCGGGCCGTCCAGGCGCAGCGCGTGCGGGGCGCCGTTCGCCTCCAGGATGGCCAGCGAGACCGCCGGGGTGGGAGTCCACGAGCCGCGAGCATCCACCCGCACATCAGCGCCGTTGGCTACCAGCACCTCGATAGCGGTTTTTTCCGCTGGGAGGGACAGCCCGTGGGTATCACGGCCCACGAAAATGGGGCCGTCATAGCCTTGCTTGTTACGGTAGTCCACGATCGCCTGCGTGGTTGCCGCGATATGGGCTTCATTAAAGGCGCCATCGAAAGCTGAGCCACGATGGCCGGAAGTTCCGAAAACCACCTGCTGGAGGGGGTTAGTCGGATCGGGTTCGATATCGTAATATGCCGCCACCAGCTCATCAACATTGATGAGATCTTCGGGGCGGGCCGGGGTTCCTGCGCGTTCGTTCATACATTGAGTATCCCACGAATTGCGCTCCAATCGCGGGACTTGTTCCGCGGGTGGATAACATCGCCGTTGCTGCCGTGCGTGCGGCTGTGTTCGGTTCCCTGCGCACGGCTGTGCGCGGCTTCTGTGGCGCGCGCGAGTTCTTCGTGGATATTCCCCCAGTGCCCGGCGCGCGCGGCCAGTGGAACTTCCTCGCCGGGAGCAACCGGCCCGGGCGCGGTGGAGCGTTCCCCGCGGGTGGCCGGCCCACCAAAAGGCGAGCCTCCCAGGGCTGCGCGACCGTGCGGGCTGAGCCATCCGGAGGTATCCGGGCCCAGCGGCACGATCTGGTTGGGGTTCACGTCCAGATGAACCCGGTAATAATGCGAGGTGATGTGCTCAAAATCCACGGTGTCCCCGAACCCGGGGGTCTGGAAAAGATCGCGCGCGTAGGCCCAGAGCACCGGCATCTCGGTCAGTTTCTTTTCATTGCATTTAAAATGCCCGTGGTAGACGGCATCGAAACGCACCAGGGTGGTAAAGAGGCGCACATCCGCTTCGGTGATGTGGTCACCCATGAGGTAACGGCGGCCCTCCAGCAGCTCGGAAATATTGCGCAGCGCCGTGAAAAGGCGCAGGTAGGCGCGGTTATAGGACTCCTGACTGCCGGCGAAACCACAACGGTAGACGCCATTATTAATCTCGGTGTAGATATAGCGCATGAGCGCGTCCATGGGCTGGCGCAGTTCCGCGGGGTAGAGATCCGGGGCGCCCTCGCGGTGAAAATCGCGCCACTCGGTAGAAAAATCGAGCGTCATCTGCGCAAAATCATTTGTGGCGACGGCGCCGCTAGCAAGATCCACTAGGGCTGGAACCGTAATTCCCAAGGAGAAATTCGGGTCGCGGGCCAGGTAGGCATCCCGCAGGAAATGGATCCCGAGCACCGGATCCACCCCGCCCGCATCACGGTCAAAAATCCAGGACCGCTCATCGTGGGTGGGGCCGGGGATGCCCAGCGATATAGCATTTTCCAGCCCGAGCAAGCGGCGCACAATCAGCGTGCGATTCGCCCACGGGCAGGCGCGCGCCGCGATGAGGCGGTAACGCCCCGGCTCCACGGGGAAGCTGGCGCTGTCGCGGCTCACGCGCGTGGTGATATAGCGGGCGTCGCGGCTGTAGCCTTCGCCGCGGCGAGTGAATGTTGCTCCGATGGTCATATTCGCCTCCCTGCGCGTTGGTGAGTATGGGGTGTTGATCGGGGCATCGGTCTCTGACACCCCCTGATCGTTGAAGAATATATCAGATTGTGTGGGCGGGGGCCAGGCTTTCGCGCACCACGTGCTGCCGCCGCGGTTCGAGCCTGGCCTGTTGGCGGGTGGGTGGTATTTTCTGAGCTGTACTTCGTATGTGTTACGAGTGCAGTACAGGGGTGAAAACACGCAGGGCATCTGTGGAAAATAATGTGCTTTCTGGGGGATCTGAGGTTTATGTAATCGCGGGGTTATGTGTTGTGGAGATTCTCCATGCTCCTGGTAATTTTCGTTGACGTTCGGGGTTCTGGTAATTACTGTTGACAGTGTGGAGATAGAGGACAGCGCGTACCGGCACGGCATTGCAGCTGAAGATATTCGGCATGCCGCCCGTAATGCGATAAAAACGCATTACATGGACGGCTACGTGTTGATCATCGGGCCAAGCCAGTCTGGGCAACTGCTCGAACTGTGTATTAGCGATGATGACCGTATTTTCCACGCTATGAAAGCCCGTAAAAAATTTCTGCGACTGAAAGGCGATTTCTCGTGAAACGCTCTATTGAAGAGATGCTTGATGAAGTGGAAAACGCGAACGGTGGCGAGGGGCCAGATCCCATTGCGACCGTTGATGACCCGTATCTCGCGCAAGTTGCCGTGGCTCAAATTGAGCTACGAGCGGCGGACAATCGGCTAGACGCTGCGGTCGCTCGGGCTCGTGCCGCCGGTAAAACGTGGCAAGCCATTGGTGATGTTTTGGGTATGACACGCCAGGGTGCTAACCAGCGGTTTGCGGCCGCATAATCCTTGATGGCTTGAGTGTTCTGAACCAGGAGCTCGCCGGCTCTTGGTTTTCTACCCGGCTCTACCCGAGCGCCAGGCCGGCGAAGAACGCCGCGATGCCGAGGAGGAAATTCCCGAGCAGGAGGCTGATGCAGGCCCAGTAGCGGCGCTTTTCGAAGAGGCCGAGGGCGTCGGTCATCGCCGTCGAAAACGTAGTGAAACCACCCAAAAAACCGGTGGTGACGTAAAGACTGTACGGACCGATCCAGGCGGAAAGCGCCCCGCCGCCGGTTACTAGCCCGAAGAGGAAACAGCCGATCACATTCACCGTGAAAATCCCGGCCGGCCACGTCGGCTTGAGCCGTGCGGTGAGGAAAGAATCAAGAAGCCCGCGGCACAGGGCGCCCAGCCCGCCCGCTAGACCAAGAAGCAGGAGCGTCATGCCGCATCACCGCCCGTGCTCGTGTCCGTGTCCGTGTCCGTGGGCGGTGTACATGGTGCAGGTAACGTAGGCGGAGCCGGTAATGTGGGTGCGGCGGGTTGCGCGGGCGCCGCGAGGAAGTGCCGGCCCAGCGCTCGCCCGCAGGCCATCCCGGCAAAAGCCAGCAGGAAACCACCGAAAAGAGTGCCTCCCGCAGCCAGCCCGGCCAGCCGCGCCAGCTCGCCAGGCGCCCCGCTGAGGACCTCGCCGGTGGCCAAGTGGGCGCTGAGCGCCACGAAGCTCGAATAGGTGGTGAAACCACCGCAGAAACCGGTGCCGAGCAGCAGCCGCAACCGAGCCCCGTACCGGTGCACGCCCGTGGTGAAGAAACCGGTGATGAGGCCGAGGAGGAAAGACCCCGCGAGATTGACGATAATCGGCGCCGCCACGCTCGGGACGAGCGCGCGGGCTACCGTGCCGGCCCCGCCACCGAGGAAAACAAGGAGCAGCCCGGTCGCGTCGCGATAGAGCGGGCGAGCAGAAGACGCTGAGATAGATCTAGGTGCAGCCGTGTTATTTTCCTTCCTCGCGCGCGGGGGCTTCGCCGGGCAGCACGGTCACGTAGCCGCCTTTATCGCTAGCAATATGCCAGGTGCCCCCGAAGGTGGTGCTAGCCCAGTCGAGAATCTGCTGCGCATCCCCGTGGTTGGCCTTCGATTGAGGCGCGAAGACCACCGCGTTCGCCCCGGCATTCCCGCGGGTTCCCTCCCAGTACACCGTATTATTCGGCACCAGGTAGGCCAGCATGTGTATATCAGTAACCACGTGGGAACCATCCGGCACCGCGGCCAGGGCTTCCCGCGCGCCGGCTCGCTCCTCCGCGCTCGCTCCGTCGTAACGTCCCTGGATCCACCAGCCCACCGCGTTCGCGCGGGTACCGACCAGCGTGGCAATCACGCTGGCGGCCAACGCGAGCACGATCAAGCCGCGCTTGACGTGCCCGCTGCGCGTGGCACGTTCGCTGCCCGTGGCACGTTCACTGCGCGTGGCACGTTCGCTGCCCGTGGCGCATTCACCGCACGGGGTGCACTCGCCGCGCGGGGAGCACTCGCCATGCGTCGCGTGCTCGGCATGCTCACGCCGTGCCCGAAGCCATACAGAACGCTCCAGCCGCCCCAGCCCATCCAGCAGCGCGATGGTGGCAATCGGCATGAGCACAGCGGAATAATGCCAGTCCAGCCCCCAGTAGAACTCCACGTTTCCCGTGAAACGCCAGGCCAGAGTCGGGAGCATGAGCAGAATCCACGGGCTGGCTAGGCCCACCACTCCGGCGCTGCCCAGCAGCACCGCCAGGGTCATCAGCTTCGTAGCCGCTCCGGTGAAAAGCCCAGCATCGCCCGTGAGGCGATCCGTGTAGTCCCAGGCGCCATCCGGATTGAAAGCCGGCAGCAGCACCCAGATAGAAAGTACAAACCACACCGCGCCCCATATCGCCAGGCCCACCGCCCAGCGCCCCGCGGGGCTCGCCCAGACCGTCCGAGCTCGCGCACTCCGAGTTCGCGCCGCCGTGGCGGCGCCGTCGTCGTGCTGCTCCGTTACGCCCTGCACCGTTTCCGTGACGTTGCGGCCTGCGCCCGGTGCGCTACCGTTCTGCCCCGCTACGCCGCAAACCGCCCGCCTCTGCGCGAAAAACTCCGCCAGTAGCGCGGCCGCACCGAAAGCGATCAACGTGAGGCCGAGGTCTTCCTTCACGAAGACGAGCGTTCCGAGCGGGAGCGCGGCGCGCCGGTAGCGGCCCCCCACCCAGGCCGTCAGCCCGTAGGCGAGGAGGGGCACCGCGAAGGCGATCTCGTGGAATTGCGCGGCCACCGCGGCCGATAGCCCCCAGGACACCGCGTAGAGCAGGCCGAAAGCAGTTCCCGCCCCGGCCCCGCAGCGTGCCCGCGCCAGGCGGGTGAGTGGAATCGCGGAGATTGCGAAGAGCGCGTTTTGCACAATAAGCAGGGTGGCGCCGCTGGGCCACAGCGCGAAAATCGGGCCGAGCACCACCAGGATGGGATGGAAATGATCGCCCCACAGGTTGAAGCCGGGGCCTTTAATATCCACGGTGGGTGCTTCGAGATGCGCGTAACGCTGGGCGAGCTGCGTGAAAATGCCCAGATCCCAGGAGGAGGTTTGCATAGAAGCCCACTGGTACAGCGAAAAAGCGGTAAAAAGAATGAAGCTGAGGAGCGCCACCAGGTAGGGAACCGGGTCGGTGCGCAGCGGGCGGTACCAGGTCGCGGTGCGAGCCAGCTTCATGCGGGTGCCTCCCGTGCGGTGCGATACCAATACGCGGCGCGGCACCGGCATGCGGCGCGAAACTGCCGTGCGGCGAGCCATCATCATGCGTTCCTCACCTTCCGTCCGTGCCGTCGCGAGCCACCACCACATAGCCGGCGTCCTCCGTGACAATATGCCACTGCCCGCCAACTTTCGCGGTAATCCACGCCACCACCTGGGCGCCGTCGCCGTGGTTGAGCCGGTTGGAGAACACCACCGTGTCAATATATGCGCCGCCGTAGCTGTGCTCCCAGTACACGGTATTGCCCGGCACCACGTAGGCCATCATGACCACGTCGGCGAGGATATGCCGCCCGGTGCCTGCCGCCGCCACCGCCGCGCGGGCCCCGTCGCGCTGCTCGGCGGTTTGGCTGGCGCCGTAATCGGAAAAATACACGTATTGCTGGGTATTGGAGCGCCCCGTGAGCCACGAGCCGAAGCCGTTAGAGGCGGTGCCGAGCACACTGGAGGCGAGCGCGAGGGCGAGGGCCGCCGCGGCCAGGCGCGGGCGGCGAGCCAGCACACCTAAAGTTTCGTGCTGTGTGGTTGCGGCCGCGGGAGCTTCAGATTCTTGCGCCTCCGGTGGTGGTACGACGACGCCGCGCGCGCCCGCCCGCGCGAGCCCATCGGTCAGCGCGACGGCGATTATCGGCGCGAGCACCGCCGAATAATGCCACAGAATTGTCCAGTAGTAGGGGTTATCCCCCGCGAAGCGCCAGGCGAGAGTGGGCAGCAGCAGCGCCGCCCACGGGCTGCGCAGCCCCACGATTCCCAGGGCGGCCACGATATAGCAGAGGGTGCCCCAGCGGTTAGGCTCGAGGATCATGCTCGCCAGGTTGAGGCCTTCGCGCACCCGCCCGGCGTAGTCCCACTGCCCGGAATTATTGAAAGCCGGGAGGATGACCTGGGTGGCGGCCAGGAACCAGGCGGTGCCCCAGGCGGCCAGGAAGGCGCCAATGCCGGCCATCTCGGGCCAGTCGCGCGCGCCGTGGCCGCCGCACTGCCCTGCGCTGCCGGCCGCAGCCACGCCACCGGTGCTGGACGCACCGCCGTGCCCGCGCGCTCCGCGCCAGCTGAGCAGCGCCACCAGCACCCCGAAGCAGGCCACCGTGAGGCCGAGGTCCTCCTTGACGAAAACCAGCAGGGAGATGAGCACGGCGGCGCTCCGGTAGCGGCCCTCCAGCCAGGCTGTCAGCCCGAAAGCGAGCAAGGGCACCGCGAAGGCGATTTCGTGGAATTGCACCACGAGCGCGGACGTGAGCCCCCAGCTGGCCGCGTAGGCCACCCCGATGAGGGTGCCCGGCACAGCCCCCACCCGCGCTCGGGCAAAACGCGCGATGGGATACACCGAGATCCCGAAAAGCACCGCTTGCAGGGTGAGCAGACTCAACCCCGATGGCCAGAGCCAGAACAGCGGCCCGGTCAGCAGCAAAATGGGATGGAAATGATCGCCCCACAGGTTGAAGCCCGGGCCTTTAATATCCACGATGGGTGGGAATTGCCAGCGGGCGTACTGGTCGGCCAGCTGGGTGAAAATACCCTGATCCCACGAAGGAGAGGAGAAGTTCACCCAGGTATACCAGGAAAAGAACATGTACACGGCGAAAGCTCCCGCGGCCAGGAGCAGCGCCGTCGTATCACAGTGGGTGCGCGCCCACGCGAGTACCGCGCGCGGCGCCCACGCGCGCACCGGTGCCCTTCGGGAATATGCCCGCACCCCGCGCGCGTCCAGCTCCCGCACCCCGCGCACTTCTAGCTCCCGCACCCCGCGCGCGTCCAGCTCCCGCGCCGGCCCGCCGCGCATTAGATAATGTCCTTCTTCTGGAGGTGGCGCAGCGCGAACCAGCCGATGGGTACCCGCGCCCAGAAGGTGAGCAGGCGGTACAGGATCGCGGTGGAGAAGGCCACCGAATACGGTAGGCCCGCGATGGTGAGTCCGCCGGTGAGGGCCGCTTCCACCGGGCCGATACCACCGGGGGAGGGCACCAGGGAGCCCACCGAATTAGAAACCAGGTAGGTGATCGCGAGGGTGACCACCGGCAGGGTCTCGCCGAAGGCCGCCAGGGAGAAACCGAAGGCCGCCACGAAACTCACCGTCATGAGGAGCGAACCTCCGAAACCGGCGAGAATCCGGGACGGGTGGGTGGCCAGCCACACCACGCGCGGCCACACCTGCTCGATGGTGGGGCGCACCAGCTCAATGACCTTGCGGCGCAGCGGGCGAATGAAGTAGACGGCCGCGCCCAGGGCCGCCACCGCCGCCACGATGAGCATCACGGAGGTGCTCGGGATGGAAAGATTCCCGAAGTCGCCGGTGAGCAGCCCGAGGGCCAATAGCAGCAGCACCGTGGTAATAAATTGCGCGATCTGCACCAGGGACACCGTGGCCACCGCGACCGGGGTGGCCACCTGGTTGCGTTGCAGGTAGCGCAAATTGAGAGCGAGCGGCCCGATACCGGCCGGCATAACCAGCCCCAGCACCGAGGCGGCGATCTGCACCTCGCTGGTTTCCCACAGCGGCAGGCGTTCGGCCGTGTAGGCCTTCAGGCACAGCGCCGCGCCCACGTACGTTGCGAAACTGGCGATAAAGGCGGCGAGCATCCACCACGGGTTGGCGTTGCGAATCGTTTCTTGCAGCTCGGTGAAATTAATGGAGCCGAGCAGAATAAAGATGGCAAGCACCCCGATGACGATGGTAATAATCGTCTTCGCGGAGAATTTACGCAGCTGGATGGTTTGGGTGGCGGTGCCCATATCCTGCGGGAGGACCTCCAGGAGCACCTCGCGCATGCGCTGCACGCCCTTTTTATCCTCGAGTTCGGCCAGGGTTTGCGCCGGCATAATGGTGCGCTGGATCGTCGGGGCCACCGAGGAAAGCCGGTCGCGGGAAATGCAGCGCAGCGCGGAAGCGACGGCGCGCTCCGGGCCCACCGCCACCGCCTGGAGCAGGTACAGCTGCGCCAAATCAATATGCCGGGAAAGTTCATTGGAAGAAAAACTGCCGTTGCGCCAGTGGGTGATGAGGGCTTCATCCCCGCGCACCGCGACCACCCCGGCGCGAATATCGTGGTGGGTGAGCCCGCGTGCGTGCGCGCGTTCGAGCGTGGACCACATGGAGTCCAGTGCCGCGTCGGAGATATCTTCCGGCTCCAGATCCGTGAGGGGAACGGCCTCGATATCAGCAAAAGCGACGACGGCGGACGCGCCAGCCGCCGCGTAATGTGCATCGCGCCGTGGGGCCACCCCGGCGTTCACCGCGAGGGCTTCCATGAGGAGGGTGCGTTCGGCAGTTTCCTCCACGTTATCCCCGGTCCGCTGGGTGACCTGAGTGAGGGTGGCTCGCTGCCAGGCACTGGCCAGGCGCCCGAGGACCGCACGATCCGAGTCAATGAGGGCGGCAACGTAATGGGCGCCGTCGGCCAAAGTAACCACGTAGTGGCGGGAATTGACGTCCCCGATAAGCGGGCGGACCTCGTGGCGGGCCCGGGCGATGAGGGCGCGCACGTTAATATCGTCCTCCGGTTCGCCCAGCTGGTAGGCGCCCGCCGCGCTCGCGGGGAGTGCGCCCTCGGTTTCCGCGCCCGCGTCGGCGGCGAAAGCGGCGTTGGTCTGCGCGCTGCGGCCGGTATCGCCGCCCATTCCGCTGTGGCCGGTGAGCGCCTCGCGCAGTTCTTTGAGAATCGCGGTATCCACATATCCGAGCGGGCCGGTTACGGGAACGGACCACGCGTGCATATCGGCGTCGTCGCCCGCATCCACGCGGATAATGCTGCGTGCGTCCAGGCCGGCGCGTCGAATAAGAGTGACGACGGCGGCGCCGGTGGCGCGGTCGGGCGAATCCCCAAAAGCGTAGAGCGCGAAATAGCCGCAGGCCATCCCCACGAATACGGTGGTGAGCGCGCCGGTCAGGGTTTGGGCGCCCTGGAGCACGGACAGCACCAGCACGATTCCCAGCGCCCACCAGCCGGTGCGCACCAGCCGGCCCTGACGTTCGGAAGCGGCCACCACCAGGATGGTGGCGATAATCGAAACGTAGGGGAGCATGCCCACGGCGGCCTGTTCTTGGATGGTATCCGAGAGGTCGATGGTGATTTGCGAGGTGGGCATGAAACGCTCGAAAAGCCACAGGGAACCGTAGCAGATGGCGAGTGCGCCGGCCATGGCGACTAGCGCGGTCACGAGGGTGCGCCAGCGCCGGTAGCGGATGATATCGAAGAAAAGCAGGAGGGGGAGGAAAAGCGAGACGAGGCCCTCGAGCACGTTAATAGGCATGGAGAAAATGGTGCGGAGGGTATCCGGGGCGGCGTTGGCGACGTCGTGCGTGACGGCCACGGTGGTGGTGTAGCCGAAGCGGGAGATGAGGAGCATCCCGGCGATGGCCAGGGTGAAGAGGATGCCGCGCAGCAGGTTGGCGGGGCGGCGGGTCCAGCGCGCGATTTCGTCCACGAGGAGGACGCGGTGCACGGCGGGCTCGGCGGGTTCGGCAGGTTCGGTGTGCTCCTCAAGGGAAGTTTCCGCAAGCGCCGGTGAAGCGGCGGAAACGGAAGCGGGCGCTTCGGGCGCGCTTACCGCAGCCGGGGCGGCTTCTACCTCCGCCGGCTGGACCGGGCTCGTTTCCTCGTTGTGGCGCACCAGCCCAGTCTAGTTGATAGGTATTAGTTTCTCCTGTGACCTGGCGCGGTTATTCGGTGGGCGCGGTGCCGGTCGCGGTGCGCGTGCGGCGGCGTGCGCCCAGCGATTCGGAGCGGCACTACTCGGCCCGGCGCAGCCGCAGCGAATTGAGCACCACGATAACCGAGGAGGAAGCCATGGCCGCGGCGGCCAACCCCGGGAGGATAATTCCGGCCACCGCCGCCGGAATGGCGATGAGGTTATAGCCGAAAGCCCAGGCCAGATTCTGGCGGATGACCCGCAAGGTGGCGGCGGAGATGCGCAGCGCCGCCCCCACATTGCGCAGATCGGAATTGACGATGGTGATATCGGAGGCGGCTTTGGCCACGTCCGTGCCCGAGCCCATCGCGATGGAGAGGTCCGCGGCGGCCAGAGCTGCGGCGTCGTTCACCCCGTCCCCGACCATCGCAACCCGCCGGCCCTCCGCGCGCACCGCTTCCACCACCCGGACCTTGTCCTCGGGAAGGACTTCGGCGTGCACGATCTCGATGCCGACGGCCCGGGCCACCGCGCGGGTGGTGGCCGCGTTATCCCCGGAGGCCAAAATCGGGGTGAGGTCCAGGTTTTTGAGTTCGGCGACGGCCGCGGCGGAGGTGGGGCGCAGCTGGTCGCGCACCGTCACGAGGGCGAGCGCTTCGTGTGCGCCGGTTTCGCGTGCCAGCATCACCAGGGACGCCCCGCCACTCGCGGCTTCTTCCAACACAGCCTCCCACCCGGAGAGATCCACGCCGGCCTCCCGCAGCGCCCGCGGCGAGGCCGCGTAGTAGCGCTGCCCGCCGATGGTGGCGCGCACGCCCTGCCCGGCCAGATTCTCAAAATCGGTGGCGGGGGCGAGCTCCAGCCCCTCCTCGCGTGCCCGGGCCACAATGGCGCGGGCGAGGGGATGCTCGGAATAGTTCTCCACGCTCGCGGCCAGGGCCAACGCTTCTTTCGCTTCGTTGTGCGCGTTTTCTTCGTGGGTCGCTTCTTTTTCCGCCGCTTCTTTGTCCGCGGCTTCTTGTGTGGCGACGACGCCGCCAGCCGCGCCATCAGCCCCCGCCGGCGGGAGAATCACCCGGTCCACGGCCATGGTTCCGGTGGTGAGGGTTCCGGTTTTATCCAAGATGATGGTGTCTACGCTATGGGCGCTTTCCAGGGTTTCCGGGCCGTGGATAAGGATGCCGCGCTGGCTAGCCCGCCCGGAACCCACCATGAGCGCGGTGGGGGTGGCCAAGCCTAGAGCACAGGGGCAGGCCACCACCAGCACGGTAATGGCGGTCATGATGGCCAGGTCCAGGGGGTTGCCGAGCGCCAGGCGCACCCCGAACGTCGCGAGCGCAATGAGGATAACGGCGGGCACAAATACCGCGGAGACCCGGTCCGCCAGGGCCTGCACCGGGGCTTTCCCGGATTGGGCGCGGGTGAGGAGGCGGCCCATCTGCGCCAGGGTGGTATCGCGGCCCACCCGGGTGGCCCGCACCCGGATCGCACCGGCGGTGGTGAGGGTCGCCCCGGTCACCTCATCGCCCGGGCCCACGTCAATAGGGGTGGATTCGCCGGTGAGGAGGCTGGCATCCACCGCGGTAGTCCCGGAGACCACCACCCCGTCGGTTGCAATTTTCGTGCCGGGGGCCACGAGGAATTCGTCCCCGACGGCCAGGTCGCTGGCAGAAATAATTTCATCAACATCCGCTCCGGAGGCGGTGCGTACCCGGCGTGCGTCGTCGGCCCCTAAAGCGAGGAGGGACCGCAGCGCATCGCCGGCACTGCGGCGCGAGCGGGTCTCCAGCCAGCGCCCCAAGAGGAGGAAGGTGACGATCATGGCCGCGGTTTCGAAATACACGTGGGAGCCGTGCGCGGCCCCGGTGGTGAGCGCGTGGATGCCAGTCATGGACATGCGGTAGTCGGCGCCGCCGGCTCCGCCCCACAGTAGCGCCCAGATCGACCAGCCCAGCGAGGCCAGTGTTCCCAGCGAGATGAGGGTGTCCATGGTGGTGGAGCCGTGGCGCAGCGCGGCGGCGGCCGACCGGTGGAAGGGCCAGCCGCACCAGAGCGCGATCGGGAGGGTGAGCGCACCGATGGCCCACTGCCAGTACGGGAATTGCAGGGCCGGGATCATGGAGAGGGCCACCACGGGGATGGAGAGGGCCAGCGAGATCCAGAAACGGCGCCGCAGCGAGGCGATGCGGGCGCTCGCCTGAGCGTCGGCTGCTTCACGCGTAGCTGCTGCGTGGGCGGATTCGGCTTGCGTGCTCGCGGTTGTGGTGGCCGGGTGTGCGTCGTCGTGCGGTTTGGTAGTGCCCGTGCGGGCGCCCGCGCCTGTAGTAGTGCCGCGCCCGGCCGTTGGGGTGAGGTCCGTGCGGGAAATGAGCTGGGCCTCGTAGCCGGCCGCGCTGACCTGGGCGAGGAAATCTGCGGTGTCCAGCTGCGCCCCGGTTTCGCTGAGTTCGAGGCGGGCTTCGTCGGTGGCGAGATTGACGGAGGCGCGCACCCCGGGCAGCTTATTGAGTTTCTTTTCCACGCGCGCCACGCAGGAAGCGCAGGTCATCCCGGAAATCGCGAGGTTCACTTCGGCAACGGGAGCTGCGCTATCCGGCGTGGTGGATGTCATTTAGCGGATGATCTCGGTCACGGTATAGTCGCCGGCTTCGGCTACTGCGGCTTTGAGGTCGTCGTCGGAAAAATCGTGCGGGGTGTACACGAGCACCGAGGAGGTGCCTTCCGGGTTTAGGGTGACGAGCACGCTGTTGACATCCGGGAGAGCATCGAGTTCCGCGCTTACGTGCTTGACGCAGTTTTCGCAGGTCATCCCGGTTACTTTTAGTTCAATAGTGCGATCAAATTCTTCTGTTGCCATGGTGCGCCTCCTTCTTCAGCCCCGAGGTGGGGTGCACTCGGTTTAACACGATTCCTGGTGGTGCTATTCCCGCATGGCTTGCGGCTCGGGAATCCTAGTAGCGTTCTTCTTCGCGCATCTGTTTCAGAATCTCGCTTGCGGCTGGCTCATCGGGCGTAGGCTCGGCGGGCGTAGACGCAAGCTTACGAAGGCCCGGCCAGAGAATTGTTGCTTCCTGTACGTCGCCGTTTTTCCACAGCTGCAGCAGTGGAGAATCTTTCTGCTCGAGTGGCTTTTTATCCATGTTTTTCATTGTATGGCCCAAGGAATAGCTGACCAGCGCATGACGGTCCGGGAATTTAAGGAGGCGAAGATCGGTGGCATTCACTTGAGTATGGCCACTGAAAACACGGAAGTAGGCATCAATCTGCGGGGAGTTAAGCCAGAGTGCGATCCCGCGGGCCAGCACCGGGTCGAGGCCGCCACCGGATTCGTGGATGTAATTGAGCTTATTGTCGAAAGCCGAGGGCTCTGCGCTGGTCCAAACGGCCGATACAATCCTGCGCGCTTCTTCTTTGGAGGAGAATCTTTTTACCAGCACATAGCTTCCGGCCGGACATAACAGTTTTAGCCCGGCACTATCTACGGGGTGAATCCACTGCGGCTTTGACAGTGTGGCTCGCGGATGAACAACCCGGTGATCGACGATATTCGCCGGGTAGATCAAGCGTTGAGAGCGAAGGTCGGGATCAGTATGTACTATTTCTTTGCAGCGAAAACCAACCACCTTGCCAGTTGAAACACTGAGCCCGAGATCAGCCAAAGTATAGGGGAAACTTTCCATCCAGGAAACCGCATCGCTATCGCTTTGCGAGGCCGGCACAAAAATAGCGTTGGATCGGATGACCTCCGCGGCTGATACAGTGCGTTCACGAACCGGAGCGTAAGCATCCATGGAAGAACGGATGAGGATCCGATCTCCTTGGATTCCCGCGCTCACACACATAATGAGCGACTCTTGCAGAACATCCATATCCCCAAAAATCAGGGAACGAGACTCAAAGGTGTGAATCGCGTCAAGGGAAACCCTGTTGGTGAGATCCTTGCGGAAGTGTGAATAGTAGGTGCCATTCATCCACGAGCGCGGCGAAATAGCCACCATCTGGCCCTGCGGCGTCAATTGGCGAATCCCCAGTGCAATGAAGGCCGCATACACATTAGGAACCTGTATTCCATGCGCGCGCAGCGCTACATCATCCGGGCTGCCCACGCGGAGTTTGTGATACGGAGGATTCTGAATAATGAGATCGAAATATTGCCGCGCCCGCGGAGCCCATTCGATGTAATTTTCCGGCACAAGCGTGACCGTGGCACCCAAGCGGGCGCAGTCCTCCAGGGCCTCCCTGAGCGCGGGGAGAAGATCCGGATCGTTCTCAACCGCGGTGAGCTCAAGCGTGAGATTCGGGCGAGCCGCGCGCAGATAACTAGCCACCGCAACGCTGAGCATCCCGGTTCCCGCACCGGGATCAAGGATGCGGATCACGCCAGATTCCGGCAGACGCGACATCCGCACCATCCGTGCCATGATTCCAGCAACGGCAGGCGGGGTGAAGAACTGCCCACGCGCTGCTTGTTCGGCGGAATCCAGGCAGGCTAGAGCGGCATCACGCCTGTGTTCAGCCCGCTCCATCATCTCCATGGGGCAATCCTAACGTAGGGCCCCGACACAAATATGCCCCCGAATTCGTGATCGCTGCGCGGCCGGAGTGCGCGCCGTCGCCGAATTTACGCCCCCAATAGCGCGAGGGGGATAACGTAAATCCCGTCGGGGCGGCGGTATGTCTGGGTGCCGGTGTTGAGGACCATGAGCAGCGGGTCGTGTTCGGGAATTTGCTTGCGTAACCACAGCAGGTGCTGCACATCATGCTCGCTAATCGCGTTGGCGAGTTTCACCTCCACTCCGGCGATTTCTCCGCTCGGGCCCTCAGCTATCAAGTCCACCTCGTGGTCTCCGTTGCGGGTTCGTAAATGGAATACGCGGGCCCGGTTGGCTTCGGCTGCGACTCGCACGCTCAGCGCGGCTAGGGACTCGAATAATTGCCCCAAGAACTTCTGCCCGCGCGCGCCCAGCAATGTGGTTTCGTTCAGGTTGAGTAGCCGCAGCGCCAGTGCCGGATCAGCTAGCTGGTGTTTCGGGGCGAGCTGCAGCCGCTTCAAAGCGTTACTGGCGGGTGCCCAACCGGGGATGGGGTCCAAAATCCACAGTGCGGTGAGGTGTTCCCGGTACGTAATCGTGGTACTTTTTGCAGGCTGCGTGCCATCCCCACCGGTGGTGGCATCTAATAAATTGGCGTACGAGGTTGTGAGGGAACTCGCCGCCGCGTACGCAGCTAACCAGCGGTGCAATACTTCCGGGCGGCGCACCGTTGCCCCGTAATCAGGTAAATCACGGTCGATAATCAAGCGTAGATACGAATCCAGTAACTCTTGGGTCACTTCAGCGGATTTCGTCATGATCCCGGGGAAGCCGCTCCGGGCTATGGCGCGGCAATAATCCGGCAAAGCAAAATCCGTATGGCCGGCTATGTTTTGACTCGGGTTTCTGAGCAGTTCACCGAAACTCACGCTAGGCTCAACAAGGCCGCGTTCGAATAATGCCATTGGGCGCAGCCGTAAAGAGAGCACTCGTCCGGCCCCGCTGTGCAGCCCGCTGGCATCGAAAGGCGTGGCTGAGCCGGTCAGCAGGAATCTTCCCGCAGGTGCACCCCCGTCTACCTGGCGCCGCACAGAATCCCACACCGCCGGGACTTTCTGCCATTCGTCCAATAGGAGGGTGCCGGGCGGGACGGTGGTGAAATCCGGATCCGCGGCCGCCACATATTGAGTTTCGGGGCGGTCAAGCAGCCATACTGTATTCGCGCGCTGCAAGGCGGTGGCGGTTTTCCCCACGCCTTTCGCGCCGTCAATCGCGATTGCGGGAACCTCGGGAAGTAATGCGTCTAGCCGCTTATCAATTGCTCGCTTATGGTAACGCATAGCTCTATCCTACCGTTAGCAGGCGCCCTACGCTACCATTAGCCGGATTTCTATCCTACTTTTAGCCGAACTTCTACGCTACCTTGAGCCGGAATTGCTTGAGGGTTTTACTTTCTAACGCCCCCGCCGGTTCACAACCACGCGGTGAATAATCCACCCCACCGCGATCACCAGGCACACCACCGCCACGATCTTCGCGAAAATCCCCACGTAATCTTCCACGATGGTCCAATTCGCGCCCAGCAGGTAACCGGCGTAAATCAGAATCGTATTCCAGATCGCCGAGCCCACCGCCGTCAGCGCGGTAAATTTCAGCATCCCCATATTCGTCACGCCGGCGGGAAGCGAAATAAGGGAGCGGAAAATCGGCACCATGCGCCCGAAGAACACGGTCCAACTGCCGTGCTTATCGAACCAGGCCTCGGTTTTATCCACGTCGGATTGTTTGGTGAGCGGGAACCACAGCAGAATTTTGCGGGTACGTTCCCGCCCGAGCCAGGCGCCCAGCCCGTACAGCAGCCACGCCCCGGCCAGCGAACCGGCGGTACACCACAGAATCGCGCCGATGAGCGTCATATTCGAGGTGGGCGAGGAGGCCGTGAACCCGGCCAGCGGCAAAATCACCTCGGAGGGCAGCGGCGGAAAAATATTTTCCAGCGCGATAAGAAGCGCCGCTCCGAACCCGCCGATAGCGTCCATCACGCTGACCACCCAGCCGGTGATCCCGCCCATCGCGCCCGGGTCGCCGCCCGGCGCCGGTGCGGTCGCCAGGACGCTCGTCCATGCTGCTACGTTCACGCTTCTCCTCTGGTTGCGAACGCCGCGAAGTGCGGCACATATGCCGTATTTTTTACGACGACGCCGCCGCGCTACCGCGCGGCCTGCCGGTTACCTTAGCAGGCTTAGCTGGCTGCGGTCCCGGGCGTGTCTTCCAGGAAATCCACGAGGCGGGCAGCCAGGCCGGTGTACCCGGCCGGGGTGAGAGCAAGAAGACGTTTCTCCACGTCCCCCGGCAAACCCAAGCCCGCAATAAATTCCCGCATATCTGCCGCGGTGACTTTCCGCCCGCGGGTGAGTGCCTTGAGCCGCTCGTAGGGATCTTCCAGATGTTCGGCCCCACCCAGGGCCGCGGCCCGCATGGCCTGCTGGATCGGTTCGCCCAGCACTTCCCAATTCGCTTCCAGATCCGCGGCGAGTTTAGCGGGATTGGGATCCACTCCGGCCAGCCCGCGCCGTAAATTATCGAGGGCGAGGTAGGAATGCCCGAGCGCCACCCCGATATTGCGTTTCGTGGAGGAATCGGTGAGATCGCGCTGCATCCGGGAGGTCACCAGCGTCTGGCTGAGCACCCCGAAAAGCCCGGAGCTGATCTCAAGATTCGCTTCCGCATTTTCGAAGCGAATGGGATTGACCTTATGCGGCATTGTCGAGGAGCCGGTCGAGCCCTGCGCCGCCAGGTTCTGATGGAAATAATCAAGCGAAATATAGGTCCACATATCGGTGGCGAGGTTATGGGCGATGCGATTGACGTGCGCAATATCGTCGAAAAGATCGGCGAGTGCATCATAGGACTCAATCTGGGTGGTGAGCGGATTCCAGCTCAGCCCTAAGGATTCCACAAAATCGCGGGCCAGTTCCGGCCAGTTCGCCTCCGGAATCGCGGTGGCGTGCGCGGAGAAAGTCCCGGTGGCCCCTGAGAATTTCCCATAATATTCGGCGGCTTCTACCCGGCGCAGAGACCGGTGCAGGCGGTGCGCGAAAACGGCAAGCTCCTTGCCAACGGTGGTGGGCGAAGCCGGTTGCCCGTGCGTATGAGCCAGCATGGGCAGCTCCGCGTGGGTGCGAGCCAGCTCGCTCAAATCAGAAACCAGGCTCCAAGCGCGCGGCAACCAGCAGCGGCGTACCGCATCGCGCACGCCCAGCGCCCAGGCCAGGCTATTAATATCCTCCGAGGTGCAGAAAATATGGACCATCTCGCGCAGGTGGCCCAGCCCGCCAGCGTCCATACGCTTCTTGATGAAGTATTCGACAGCCTTGACATCGTGCCGTGTTTCCGCCTCAATGGTGGCCAGCTCGCGTGCCGCGGCGTCGTCGAACTTTTCAGGAAGTGACCGCAAATATACGACGGCGCTGCCGGGCAACGCCCCCACCCCGGGAATCACGGCGCGTTCGCACAGGAAAATCAACCATTCGACTTCCACGTGAATCCGGTAGCGGTTAAGCGCGGCCTCGCACAGGTAGGGCTGGAGCGGGGCGGTGGCGCTGGCGTAGCGGCCGTCTAAGGGGGATAGCGGCCCGGAAATATTCGGGACGGGGGTGGATTCGGAAGCTGATTCTGGCGCGCGCTGCTCACTCATGGCTCTATTCTGGCAGATCCGCGCCCGGCTGGCAGAACCGCGGGCGTACACCGGGGTGCCCGGTGGTGGCCGGGAATGCACGTTCGGCTGGAATAACTAGAGGTAGGGCCGGGCGGCGGCCAGGGTTTCCGCGCCGTAGGAACCGCCGAAAAGCGCGGCGTGGAGGATGAGGATATGGAGGCTGTGCAGGCCGATGCGGTGCTGCCACCCGGAAGCCAGCGGGGAGACCTCGTTATAGCCGGCGTAGATTTCCTCCACGAACGGCGCGCGGAAGACCGTGAGGGTGGCCAGGTCGGTTTCCGCGTGTCCGCCGTGGGAAACCGGGTCGATGAGCATCCCGCCGCGCTCCGTCCACATCACATTGCCGCTCCATAAATCGCCGTGGAGCAGGGCGGCCGGGCTGTGCACCAGGGCCGGCTGAGGGCTATCGAAAGCGCCGTCGCGCAGGCGCTCGCATAAACGCTCCAGGGCGTGGGTGCCGCTCGCATCCAACGCACAGTTGTCGCGGGCGGGGCCCAGGTAGGGCTCGATGCGATCCGCGGCGTAGAACTCCCCGAAGCCGCGGGTGGGGGAATCGGCGGGAACCACCGGCAAATCCCAGGAACCCAGCCGGATCCGGCGGGAGCGGGTAGTGGCGGGCGCGGTCGTTTTTCCGGGTTTGGCGGTTCTACCTGGTGAACCCGCGTTCCCGGGCGGGGCCGTGTTGGAGGGCGAAGCCGCGCCACCGGGAGCCTGCCCGAAAATCCGGTGCCCGGAGGGATCCCAGGCGTGGGTGTGGGCCAGGCGCGCCCCGAATTCCCGCGCGGCCAGCGCGGTGGCGCGCACGGAGCGCAAGCGTTCTTCACGAATAACACCGCGGTCGTGATCCGCGGCGGTGGACAGGAGGGGCACGACGGGCGCCCCACCACTCGGCGTGGCCTCAGCCAGCTCCGCCAGCGAGAGCGCCTCACCCCAGATCTCAGCCGGATCACCGGTTTTCACAAAGGTCTCCATACCCGCATCCTACGGCGCACCGAGCTGGGTGGCGCACCGTTTCGGATAACGGTGCGCGGCAAATGGGGTGTGCGCGGCCACGGTGCGCAGTATGGAGGCGCCGGTGCTGGCGGCCACGGTCCACGGCGCGACGGTGCGGCGGCGCGGAACGGCCCCGGGGTAGCCCGCAGCGATGGTGCACAATAGAAGAATGCAATGGTTCCGCCCCGAATTAGCCGATCTGCCCAGTTATGTTGCCGGGAAACGCCCCCGCAACGCCGATAGCGTCAAACTCTCCAGCAACGAAGTTCCTTTCCCGCCCACCCCGGCGGTGGCCGCCGCGCTCGCGGCCGCGGTCGCTCAGGGCGGGGAGCTCAATCGCTATCCCGATATGTCCTGCGCGCAGCTCACCGCCGCGCTCGCGGCCTACGAGAACTGGGATCCGGCAGGCATTGTGGTGGGCAATGGCTCCACCGCCCTCATCGAAAAATTCTTGCAAGCCGTGGTCACCCCGGGCGGTGAAGTAGTGAGTCCGTGGCGCTCCTTCGAGGCCTACCCCATTGCCACCATTGCCGCGGGCGGGCGTTTCGTGGGCGTGCCGCTGCGCGCGGATGGCACCCATGACCTGGACGCCATGGCCGCCGCCATTACGGACAATACCCGCGCCATCCTCCTGTGTTCGCCCAATAATCCCACCGGCACCACCATTCCGCATGCCGAGCTAGCCAGCTTCCTGGCCAAGGTTCCCGCCCGCATCCCGGTGCTTCTCGACGAAGCCTATATTCACTTCGCTCCCGCGGTAGGCGAAAGCCAGGCGAGCCGCGCCGTCGTACAAAACGGGAAGGAACTCGCGCGCCAGTACCCGAATGTGGCGGTGGCGCGCACGTTTTCCAAGGCATTTGCGCTGGCCGGGCTGCGACTGGGTTACCTGCTCACCAGCCCCGCGCTGGCCGAGCCGCTGCGCCGTATCGCCACGCCTTTCGGCGTGAATCACCTCGCTCAGGTGGCCGGCCAGGCCGCTCTCACCGAAGCGGATACCGTGCTGGAACGCGCCGCGCAGCTCGCCGGTGCCCGCGATGAGCTGGCCGCCCAGCTCGCGGCGGCCGGTTGGCACACGCCCACCTCCCACGCGAATTTCCTGTGGGTTTCCGCGGCGGAACTGGCCCGGCACGGGGTGAGCGCCGCGCGTTTCGAAGACGCTTGCATGGATGCCGGGGTGCTGGTGCGGGTGCTCGGCGACGGCGTGCGGATCAGCGTGGCCGAACCGGAAGGCAGCGCGCGGGTGCTCGCCGCCGTGCGCGCGCTCGGCGAACGCAGCAGCTAGAACACTTCTTCGGCGGCCCGCCGCACCGTAAAGCCGTGGCCGGTCAGCTCCGACCAGCAGGAAATCCCGGCGTATTGGTCGGCGGTGCAGGCGAAACCGTGCGCGGCCACCACGCTGCCGTAGGGCACCTCTTTGGCGGTGCTCACCTGGGTGGAACACCCGGAGGTGGTGGTGCCCGTCAGCCCCACGGTGTAATTGGCCGGTTCGCCTTCGCAGCCGGGCGGCGACACATAGTCATAGGTGAAAATCGTGCAATTGGCGGCTTTTTCGTCGAGGGAGCAGCGCACGTTATTCATCGGGGTGGTGAAAGATTCCAGCCGAGTGGCCTCCGGCGGGGCGGGCCGCACCAGTTTCCACCACTGGCGCGAGGCCGCGAAAGATTGGAAATCCGCCGGGGCGGCAATATCGCCGAGCGCCGTGCTCAAGCTCAGGGTGTATTCGGCCCCGCAGCTGGAGGAGAGAGTACGCAGGGCTTCGGTGAGCAGCGGCGCTTCGGCGGTATAGGTGCCGCCCGCGGCCGCCGCGGTGGCGTAATCAGCCAGGGTTGCCGCCGCGCTCTCCGGATTCGGGCAGGCGCCCGAGCGCAAGTCGTGAACCTGTTCGCGCAGCTGGGTGAGATCGGCGGAGGCGCTGCGCCCGGGTTCGGAACCGGCGGCGGTGGGCGCCGGCCCGGCGGCGTCGTCGCCAGAAAAATACGAAACCCCCACCAGGGCGAGCACGCCCGCGAGAACGGCAGCGGCGAAAAGCAAGAAATACAGCGGCCATCGCGCCGGGCCGTGCGCGCCGTGTTTCATGCGTACTCCTTGTGCTGGGGATTGTCCTCCTAGGTTACGGCACCGCGCGCCGTGCGTCATCTTAGGTACGACGGCGCAGCTAGGAAGCCTGCCCCATGCGGCCACCGCCGTGGCTTTCGGCTAGCGCCCACCCAGGGCGGCGCGCAGCACAGGCAGAATCTGGATATCGCCGGGCAACCACTCCACGCTATCGAGCTCCGCGGCGGTGAGGACGCGGGCATCGCGGTGCGCCGGGCCCAGGGTGATCTCCCCGAAGGGTCGCGCCAGCCACACCATCATCCGCAGCCCGGCGTTATGTTCCCCGGAACTCAGGTCCCAGGAGCCGTCCGGGCTATCGGGATTGGCCAGTTGCCTGCCGATATCAATACCGCAGCCCAGCTCCTCGGAAATCTCCCGGTGCAGGGCCTCGCGCGGGGTTTCCCCGGGTTCCACTTTGCCGCCGGGGAATTCCCACAGGCCGTCCGCCCATTCAGGATAGGAACGCTGGGTGGCCAGCACGCCGCTGGGATTGGTGAGGTCGGCGACGAGGGCCGCGCCCACCACCAGGCGGGGCGCAGCTTCGGATTCGGATGTCATATCGGATACCTCCTCGCCGCCCATATTAATTCCTGGGGTGGGCGGTGCGGATACGCGTTCACCTTGTGAGTGAGTTCTGCCACCGGATAAACTGGCCGCGCATTGCCCGCCCTGCGGGCGCCGCTCGCGCACCGTCCCCGCGCGTATCCGCACCGCTCCCATTTTGCCGATCACAGGAGATCACCATGACCCACCACTGGAGTTCTGAGGCGCTTTTCGGCTGCGGGGAGTTCCTCGCGCAATCGGTTAACCGCTCGTTGATTGCCTGGCCCGCGGAGCAGATCGCGGAGGGCGACAGCTTTGAGCTGTGGGTCTGCCCGGATGGGGCTGGGGTGCTCGGGGACAGTGCGCGTGGCGATAGGAGCGCAGAACAGCTCGGCGTCACGCGGCTTTGCGCCCTCACGGTGGACCCGGGAGGTATCCCGGCCGCGGCCATTCCCACGCGCGCTCACCTGGCCGGATATACCGCGCTGCGCCTGAGCGGCGTGCCTTCCCACCAGTTGCGCGAGGCCCTGCGCGGGCAGCTCCTCGTGGCGCGCCGTAGCAGCTCCGGTGAGCTGAGCGCCCTGACCGGGGTGCAGATTGCCGGGATGATTGATGATCTTTACGCGGGTGCCCGCCAGGCAAAGCTCGGGGTCGCGTGGAATGGGGATGCGCCCGCGGCGGCACTGTGGGCGCCCACCGCCCGCCGGGTTCGTATTGAGGTGACGGGTGCGGGCGAGAGTGCGGGCGATGGCGCGGGTGCGGGTGCGGAGACCACTGGCGACGGCGCTGGCCCCGCCACTGGTGCCGCTGCGTGCACCGCTAGCTCCGCCACGTGCGCCGCCACCCGCACCGCTGCCGCGTGCACCACCACGCACCCCATGACCCGCGATGAGCTGGGTATTTGGCACGTGCATGGCACCCCGGCCTGGAAGAACGCCAGCTATCTTTTCGAGGTCGAGGTTGTGGAACCCCGGGCGGGCACCGTGGTGACCTACCGGGTAACCGACCCCTACGCGGTGGCCCTCACGGTGGATTCCGAGCGCGCCGTCTTCGTGGATATGGATGACCCGGCCTACCAGCCAGATCTCTGGCGCACCGCCCCGCAGCGCACCCTCACCAACCCGGCCGCCCACACCATTTACGAGCTGCACGTGCGTGATTTTTCAATGTCGGATCCCACCGTTCCCGATCACTTGCGCGGAAAATACGGTGCGTTTACGCTGCCGGATTCGGTCGGGATGCGCCACCTGCGCGCCCTGGCCGCCGCCGGGATGACCACCGTTCACCTCCTTCCCACCTTCGATATCGCCACCATTCCCGAACGCCCCGAGAACCAGAAAATCCCGCGGATCCCGCCGGCCGCCCCGGATTCCCCGGCCCAGCAGCAGGCCGTGAGTGCGGTGGCGGATTCCGATGCCTATAACTGGGGCTACGATCCGTTCCATTACCTGGCGCCGGAAGGTAGCTACGCGGTGGAACCCTATGGCGGGGCGCGCATAAATGAGTTCCGTGCCATGGTGGGAGGGCTGCATGCGGCTGGCCTCGGCGTCGTACTCGATCAGGTCTACAACCACACGGCCGCTGCGGGCGGGGCGCCGGCCTCCGTCCTCGATAAAGTAGTGCCCGGTTATTATTACCGGCTGGACGCGCGCGGCGCCGTCGCAACGTCGACGTGCTGCCCGAATGTGGCGACCGAAAATCTCATGGCGGAAAAACTCATGGTCGATGCGGTGGTGCTGTGGGCCAAGTACTATCGCGTGGACGGTTTCCGTTTCGACCTCATGGGCCACCATGCGCGGGCAAATATGGAGGCGGTGCGCGCCGCTCTCGATGCCCTCACGGCGGAGCGGGACGGTATCGACGGCACGCGCATCTACCTCTACGGGGAGGGCTGGAATTTCGGGGAAGTGGCCGATAATGCGCGGTTCCGTCAGGCCACCCAGCTGGAGTTGAACGGCACCGGTATCGGGGCCTTCAATGATCGCCTGCGCGATGCCGTCCACGGCGGCGGGCCTTTCGATTCCGATAAACGCCACCACCAGGGCTACGGCACCGGCCTGTTCACCGACCCGAATGGCCACAGTCCGTGCTCTCCGGAGGAGAATCGCGCACGCCTCGGGCACGCCACCGACCTGGTCAAACTCTCCCTGGCCGGGGCTCTACGCGATTTTCGCTTCCGCACCCACACCGGGGAATGGAAAAGCGGTGCCGAGCTGGATTACGGTGGGCGGCCCGCCGGTTTCGCCTCCCAGCCCCAGGAAGCCGTCAATTACGTGGACGCGCACGATAACGAAACCCTGTGGGATATTGGCGCATACAAACTGCCGCTCTCCCTGAGCACCGATGACCGCATCCGGATGGCGCTGCTCTCTCTGGCCACGGTGGTGCTCGGGCAGGCCCCGGCTTTCTGGCACGCGGGCACCGAGCTGCTCCGCTCGAAGTCCCTGGACCGGGATTCCTATAATTCCGGGGACCATTTCAACCGCCTGGATTTCTCCGGGCAGAGCAATAATTTCGGGGTGGGCCTCCCGCCCGCCAGCCGCAACGAGGCATCCTGGCCGGTCATCCGGCCGCTGCTGGCGCGCCCCGAGCTGCGCCCCGGCCCCGAACAGATCGCCCGCGCGGGCGCCATTGCCCGCGACCTACTGCGCCTGCGCCATTCCAGCCCGCTCATCACCCTGGGAAGCGCGGAGCTGATCCGCGCGAAAGTGAGTTTCCCCAACGGCGGGCCGGGCGCCACCCCCGGCCTTATCATCATGCGCATCGACGACACCGCCGGCCCGGATATCGACCCGCAGCTCGACGGCATCATCATTGCCTTCAACGCCTCCCCGCGCCCCATCACGGAAAAAATCGAGGGCGTCACGGAAAGTTATGAGCTTTCGCCCATTCAGATTCATGGGTACGACGACGCAGTCCGCGCCGCCACGCTTATCAGCGGCACCGTTACTGTGCCAGCTCGCTCCGTCGCGGTGTTCCTGTTGGCCCAGCGGCCATGACCGTACTGTGCGGTGTGCTGTGCCCCTATCCCGCGAGGGGCGCTAGCTGCGCCGCCCACTGACGGTGGGATCCCCGGGTAGCCAGAAGCGCAGCGGTGCCTCTTTATTTCGGGAAATCCCGATGCGGGGGCCCACCTTGTAGGGCAGCGGCACCGGCGGCAACTCCAGCCACAGGGCCCGCCCCGCCAATCCCGCGGGAGCGAGCATCCCGCCATCCGCATCCCTCACCGTCAGCGGCAGCCCGCTCATGGAGATATCCAAAGCTAGCACCTGGCCCAAGTTGCCCGGCCCGCGCGCCAGGGCCTGGCGCGCGGGCGGAGCGGCCCCTGGCCGGGTCCGGCGCCGGCGGGCTTCCTCCAGCCCGGCCACGACCTCGCCGGCGCGCAAGAGCACCGCGCTGGCCTGGCCATCCGCCCCGCAGACGATATTGCCGATGCGATGGATGCCGTAGCTGAGATAGACATAGAGGTGGGCGGGTGGCCCGAACATGACGCGGGCGCGCGGGGTGGGTCCGGCGAAAGCATGCGAGGCCGGATCGCTCGCCCCGAGGTAGGCTTCCACCTCGGTGAGGCGCACCGCTACGGCACCGTCGCCTACCACCGCGCCCAGCAGCAGCGGGGCCAGCTCATCAGCCGGCCGGCTCAGGTCCGCGATGCTTGCTGACACGATGCTTGCCGCCGCCTAGGCGTCGTCGCCCATACCCTCAAGGTTGGACAGCGCTTCGCGAATCTGCGCGGCGCTGGCCCGCAGGGATTCCAGTTCCGCATCCGATGGCTTCATATCGATCTGCCGGATCGCGCCGCGCGCCCCCACGATGGTGGGCACGGACATGCACACCCCGGAAATCCCGTTCCAGCCGGTCATGAGCCGGGAAACGGAAAGCACCACGTGTTCGTCGCGCAGCACCGCCTGGATAATCCGGGAGGCCGCCAGCCCGATGGCGTAATTTGTGGAGCCTTTCCCTTCGATCACTTCGTAGGCGGCGTTGATGACGCGGTCGGCGATACCGTCGAGGAGTTCGTCGGTGACCGGGCCGGAGCGTAGCTCCCATTCGCGGATCGGCACCGTGGAAATCGACGCCATCGACCACATGGGAGTTTCGGAATCCCCGTGTTCGCCGCACATATAGGCGTGCACATTCGAGGTCGCCACGTGGAACTTCTGCGAAATAAGCTGGCGCAGCCGCGAAGAATCCAGCACGGTTCCGGTCCCGAAAACGCGCGCGGGCGGCAGCCCGGAGATTTTGAGGACGGCTTGGGTGACCACGTCCACAGGATTGGCGACGACGACGAAAATCGCGTTGGGGGAGAGCTCAACGAGTGGGGGAACAATGGAGCGCATCATCGCCACACTCGCGCCCGCAAGGTCCAAGCGAGACTGGCCCGGCCGCTGGCGCGCCCCGGCAGTAATCACGATAACATCGGAATCCGCGGTGGCCTCCACGTTATCGGTGCCCTCAATTTTGGCGGTCGGCATGAACTGGCCACCGTGCATAAGATCGAGAGCTTCGGCATGCACCTTCTGTGCGTTGATATCTTGAAGAACAACATGCCGGGCCACGCCTTTAATGAGCATGGCGTAGGCGAGGGAAGTTCCCACCGCCCCGGCGCCAATAATAGAAACCTTTGAGCCTTCAGTGCGCTGGTCAATCATATTTCACTATTTTAGCCGGTGCGGGCCGCGCCAAACGGGGGCTACGGGCCGTTCGCCGGCCCGCGGCCCCCGTCGGCCTCGGCTCATGCACGCCGCGGTCTGACCGGCGCTGCCCCGCAGGTCCGCGCTGCCGCCCTTAGCTAATCCGCACCGCCGTGCGGCCGTAACGCTGGCCGGCCAGCAGCTCGCGCCCAGCTGCGGGAACCTCCTCCAGCTCGATCACGTGGGTGAGGGAATCGAGCACGCTCGTATCTACGTGCTCGGCCAGCAGCTCCCAGGCGCGCAGGCGCAGCTCGCGCGGGGCCCGCACCGAATCCACCCCGGCCAGGGTAACGCCCCGCAAAATAAAGGGCAGCACCGTGGTGGGCAGCGCGGTGCTGCCGGCCAGCCCGCAGGCGGCCACCGTCCCGCCCCAGCGGGTTTGCGCCAGCAGATTCGCGAGCACCTGCCCGCCCACGGTATCCACCCCGCCCGCGAAGCGGCTCTTCTGCAGCGGCCGCGCGGAAGGCTCCTCGAATTCCGAGCGCTCAAGCACCTCGCTGGCCCCGAGTCCGCGCAGGAAATCCCCGAAGCGCTCCGCTCGCCCGGTCAGCGCCACCGGTTCATAGCCGAGCCGTGCGAGGAGATGGAGCGCGATACTTCCCACCCCGCCGCTCGCCCCGGTTACCACAACCGGGCCGTCCTTCGCCGCGTGATCACTGAGCGCCAGCACGCACAGCGCCGCCGTATACCCGGCCGTTCCCAGGGCCGCCGCCTGCGCGGCGCTCAACACTTCCGGCACCGGCACGCAGGCATCTCCCGGAACCAGCAGCTGCGGGGTGTAACCCCCGTGCCGGAATTCGCCCAGGCCCGCCCCGTTCACGCTGACCAGATGCCCCGGGCGCACCGGGCTGTCCGGGCCGGCCTCCCGCACCGTCCCCACCGCGTCAATACCGGGAATAAGCGGGCTGACCCTAGCCACACCCCGGTCGCCTTTCAGGCACAGCGCATCTTTGTAATTGAGGGAAGACCAGGAAATATCGAGGAGCACATCGCCTTCCCCGAAGGGGGCCGCATTCGCTCCACCGGCCTGAGTATCGAAAGTGAGCGTGGGCGCGGCTGCGTCGTCGCACCGCACAAAAATAGTAGCCATGCATTAAGCGTACCGGCGCGGCATCGGCCACGCTTTCCGGCTACTATCTGAAGTAGACCCGGCGCGTGAGCCGGGCACAAGGCGCAGATAGGGCCGGCCGCTACTTCCACGCATTCGCAACGATGGCGGTCCCGCCCTATCCTGGCGGAAAGGTGATTCATGATCAACATTAAAGAGGCGGTGGATTCTTTCACCTCCTGGCAAGAAGAGCTTTATATCCACCTGCATCAGCATCCCGAACTTTCTATGCAGGAAAAAGAAACGTGTGACACTATCGACGCGGAACTGACGCGCCTCGGGTACGCAACGCAGCGGATCGGCGGCGGCGTCGTCGGTGTGCTGGAAAACGGGGAGGGGCCCGCGGTGCTCTTCCGCGCCGATATTGACGGGCTCCCGGTCAAGGAAGCAACCGGGCTCGAGTACGCATCCACGCAGACGCGCACGGACGCGGACGGTAACGAAGTCCCGGCCATGCACGCCTGCGGCCACGATTTCCATATTTCTTGCGCCCTGGGCGCGGCCCGTATTTTCGCGGAAAACCGTGAGGCCTGGGCCGGCACCTATATCGCGCTGTTCCAGCCCGGGGAAGAAACCGCGGCCGGGGCGCGCTCCATGGTGGCCGACGGCCTGGTCGATAAGATTCCGGCGCCGGATGTGGCTCTGGGGCAGCATGTGCTGGCCGGGCCGATGCGTGCCGGGCAGGTCGGCACCCACGCCGGGGCGATTCTCTCCACCGGCGCTTCCGTTAAGGTGACGCTGCACGGGAAGGGCTCGCACGGCTCCATGCCGCATCTGAGTATCGACCCGGTGGTGCTGGCCGCCGCCGTGGTGACCCGGCTCCAGAGCGTGGTGGCGCGCGAAATTAATCCCTTCAAGATGGCGGTGCTGACCGTGGGTTCCATCCACGCCGGAAGCAAATCAAATATTATTCCGGACACGGCCACCCTGCTTATTAATATTCGCGCGTACGACATGGACGTGCGCGAACAGCTCCTTGATGGCATTAAGCGCACCGTCACGGCCGAATGCGAAGCGGCCCGCGCCCCGCAGGCACCGGAATTTGAGATCTACGATTCCTACCCGCTTACTAATAACGACGACGCAACTACCGCCAAGGTCACCCAGGCATTCCTGGCACACTTCGGGGAAGAGCGCGTGATGGACTGCGGCGAAGTATCGGCTTCCGAAGATTTCAGCGTGATCCCGGACGCCTTCGGGATTCCCTACACCTATTGGGGCTTCGGTGGATTCGCGGAAGGCGCGCCCACCTACCCCAACCACAACCCCGCCTTCGGGCCGGTTCTCCAACCCACCCTCGCCACCGGCACCGAAGCCGCGGCCGTTGCCGCGCTCGCTTGGCTGGCGCGGGACTAGCGGGACTACATTTCCACGATGACAAAGGATAAAACTATGGCTACCACCAATGGCGCAAAGGCGCCGGCCGGTACGGCGCAGGCTGGCACGGTGCCGGCCGGTAACCCGCCGCAAGAAACCGGCTACCGGGGCACCGAAAAACTGCTGTGGGGCATCGTCCTCGCGGTGGTGACCTTCTGGCTGTTCGCCGGAACTGCCGCCACCGTGGCACCCAATATTATGGAGGACCTCGGTAACGTAGACGCGGCCGGGATGAACCTCGCGGTTTCTATCACCGGCCTGTTCTCCGGTCTCTTCATGGTGCTTATGGGCGGCCTGGCCGATAAGATCGGGCGCGTGCGCATCACCCTCCTCGGGATTGTGCTCAACGCGGCCGGTTCGCTGCTGCTCATTTTCGCGGCCGGGGGCGTGGCGCTGCCGCTGCTGCTGACCGGGCGCGCGATCCAGGGCCTGGGCGCGGCCTGCATCATGCCGGCCTCGATGGCCCTCGTGAAGGCCTACTGGGATGGCCCGGCCCGCCAGCGCGCGGTGTCCATGTGGTCGATTGGTTCCTGGGGTGGCTCCGGCCTGGCCGCGATCTTTGGCGGCACCGTGGTGCAATTCGTGGGCTGGCGCGGAATCTTCATCGCCTCGATTATTATTTCCGTGCTCGCCTTCCTCATGATCCTGGGCACCCCGGAAAACCGGGTGGAAAGCACCGGCCCGCGCAAGAGCTTCGATGCTATCGGCCTGGTGCTCTTCATCGCCGGCACCCTCGGACTCATGATCGTGCTGCTCTACGGCTCGAAACTCGGGTGGGGGAGTGCAGCAACGCTCCTGCTCACCGCGCTCGCGGTGGTGTCCTACGCGCTCTTCTTCGGGTGGGAACGCAAGCAGGCTAACCCCTTCATTGATTTCGCGCTTTTCAAGAACACCACCTTCACGGGTGCCACGATCTCCAACTTCCTGGTGAACGGCACCATCGGCATGCTCATTATTAGCCAGCAGGTCATCCAGCTGGCCGGGCACAAGGCGGACGGTTCTCTCTACACCGCCTTCGACGCCGGCCTGCTGTCGCTGGGCTACGGCGTGTGCATTATCGCCTTCATCCGCATCGGCGAGAAACTCCTCCAGCGTTTCGGGCCGCGCAAGCCGATGATCTGGGGTTGCCTCATCACCATCGTGGCCTGCGGGCTGCTCATGACCACGCACCTGCTCATCGGCCAGTACGTGCTCATGGCGGTAATCGCCTACTGCCTCTTCGGCCTGGGCCTGGCCTTCTACGCCACGCCCTCCACGGACGCGGCGCTTTCGAACCTGCCGGCTTCCCAGGCCGGTTCCGGTTCGGGTATCTACAAGATGGCCTCCTCGCTGGGCGGGGCGATCGGTACCGCGATTTCGCTGGCGGTCTTCTACGGGCTGCAGGGCGCCCCGGTGCCGGACGTGATCGCGATGTCCGGGCGTACGGATAATTCCTCGATTCGCCTGGCCGCGATGGTCGCCTTGGGTGTTTCTTTGGTGTTCTTGCTGCTCGCCATTGTTTCTATTACGACGACGGTACCCAAGGGCGGGGGCTCTGCCACCGCGGGTGCTTCGGCTCCCAGCGCGGCTCCGGCCCCGCAGCTCGCTCCGGACGACGAGCGCCAGGAGATTATCGCGCGCCTGTCCGAGCTGCCGCTGCGCGATCTCCAGCGCCTGGAGCGCCAGCTGCTCGTGGACGAACTCTCCGGCTTGGACACCAAGGCTTTGCAGGCCCTGGTGGAGAAGCAGAAGGCGTAGTTCTTCGCGCGGCGCGCTCGCGGAGCGGGTGCGCTGGCGGCACGGGCGGTTGCCGTGCGCCGCGGGCCGCTGCCGTGCGCCGCGGGCCGCGGGGTGGACGGCGGGTGTGACTGCCGCCCGCGCGGGCATATTTATATAGGTGTGGGTGCGTATCGCAGATTTCTGCGGTACGCACCCACACCCCGTTAATGCTGATGTGCTTTCGAAGCGATCCGGCAGCAACCTACCGCTTGAGGTACCGCGGCCGGATGCCTCGGCAGTACAGTGCCGCGCATAATCCTGCCGCTACACACATACCGGCAGCGATAAGCCACAGCGAGGGGCTATTGCTCCGTGATTGCACCAGATTCCAGGTGCTCTCACGATCAGGCGCGAAAGCTGCGCTCAGGAACACCAGCACCAGGGGAAGTGCCCACATGAGGCGTGCGCCGAAGAAGTAGGCACTCACGATTCCAAGTGCTAGCCACGCAACGTGAAGGCGGAGCAGGCTGAGCCCGGCAGAGTCGTGAGTGAGTAGCACGAAAACTCCGGTTAATGCCGCAGTAGCGCTGGCGATTCCGCACCCTACCGTCAGCAACATACCCGCCGGAGCTTTACCGTAGTAGTCCTTCTCCTCGCGCGGGGCCATGACACTGAGGAGGGCCAAGGGTATGCAGAAGGTGAGCATGCGGCCAAGCGGTGTTGTCCCACCTGAGACCCACGAATGGAAGGTGTGGTCTTCTCCGAGTAAATAGATAGCGATGAGGGCGGCAAGGGCGATACCGAGTGCCTTCAAAGCTCGGTGAGCGCGGAGGTAGATGAGCCACGGATGTGCGGTCATCGTGCTACCTCTCTAAATCAGCAACAGATGCTGCATACGTCGCCTGAGCCCAGGCGCGCTGTTCCGCTTCCGGTAGTGCGGTAATTGCTCGCGCGCGTTCCACTGTCGCGGAATCATGACCGTCGGCAATAAAGGAACTATCTGTTTTACTCGGGGCGCCTCGCATCATGAGCCATAGGTCAAGATCATTACGTGCGGCATTCCCGGCATCACTGTTTGATCCTCCTTCATAACTCCGATTCGTGAGGGGGTATACCAGCGCAGTGACGAGCATGCTTTCGTCATCCATATCCGCGCTCGCAAAGTTCAAAGTTCGCCCGCCGTAGTGATTGCCGTTGAGAGCAAATTCTTCAAAGGTATCCGCAACTGGCATTCCTTCGGGGATAAGCGGCAGGATACGGTCGCGGATATTCGTGAATGTTCGCAAAGCGGGCTCGTGTTCTTTCCATACGCACAGGAAAGGTTGAGACGTGGTGCATACCTGGCCGCCGCCCCGGCGTTGGCTCGGCTCCGGGAAGAGCGCGCTGGCGGCGATGAGGGTAGCAACAGCAATAAAGGCAAATATCAAGCTTCCCACGCTTTGTTTTTTATGCCAGCCGGAACGCCGGGGAAGGAAAAGTGCGGGGATGAAGGCCAGTGCTGTCACTGTAATAAGGGTGTAGAGCTGGGGGAGTGATACCTCCATATAGGGTTCTAGAACCGTATATTGTGTGGTGAACATGGCAATGCCTAGCATTGCCCCGAAGCTTCCCACTGCAAGTACGGCGCTAGATGCATCTATTCGCCCGATCATATGGCCAATAAGTACCCCCAGTAATCCGAGGCATAGGTACCCGATGATCGGATGAATATTGACCGGCGCGAGCTCTTCGCGTGCCATGGCAGTTACCCCTAGGGCAGCACCACTGAGCATCGCTCCCGTGAAGAGGACGGTGAGGAGCCCCGGCATAAGCGCGCTGGCGTTCTGCATGAGCACGCGACGCGGGGAATACGGCACCCACGTGGGAAGATCTACCGCACGGATTCGTTCGGAGTGAATTGCCTGCACTGCAGAAACGAGCGGCATTCCGAAAATAAAACCGCAGAGAGCGTAATTTGCCGTGGCGCTCGTATAGCCCACCCAGGAATCACGTAGGAGCCATAACGCTATCGCTCCGACTATCAGGGTGAGGAGCACGCTGATGAGATGGGGGTGACGTTTGAGGTAGGGCCAGAAAATCATGAGGTGCTCCCCCGCGGAGTTTCTCCGGCCAATACCGCCATAAAGCCCGCCTCCGCCAGGCTCATATCTCGCGTATCAGTGCCAGTGTGGCTACCAAGGTTTTCCAGTTCCGCCACCGTTCCCGAAAAACGGATAGTGCCCTGGTCGAAGACCAGAACAGTTTCAGCTACATGAACGATGTCCTCAATGAGGTGGGTGGAGATAATAACGGTATCTGCGAGGTGCGCGCCAAGGAGTTTTCGGAATTTTACGCGCTGCACCGGATCCAAGCCGGCCGTTGGTTCATCAAGAAGTAATATCTGCGGGTCGCCCACTTTGGCGGCGGCCAATCCGGCTCGTTGCAATTGCCCACCAGATAGACTTTCCATTTTCTTATTGGCGAGGTCGTCAATATCAAAATCGTGGAGGTTATTGTGTAGCGAGGCCTTCGTATCTGCACGTGTCACGCCGCGCACCCAGCCAATATACGAAGCAAATTCTGCAACGGTGAGCCTGGGATCAAATGTGATTTTCTGCGGCAGGTAGCCGATGCTTTGCCCCAGTTCGCGCCAGCTGATTTTCTGGAGTGGTTTCCCGGAAATGTAAACGCTGCCGTCACGCGGGCGCAATTGGCCGGCCAGGGTGCGTAGCAGGGTAGTTTTGCCGGCGCCATTTGGCCCCAGCAAAGCGGTGACCCCGGAGGGGAACTCCGCGTCAAGTCCGCTAAAGACGGGATTCGACGCGGAGTACCCCTGGGTTAGATGACGAGTAGTCAGCATGGATTTTATCCTTGTTGTTGGATCTTTCCAGAAGCGATGCCCCAAGTGCAGGCGCCCAGGGAAACTCGGGAAACCTTCGAGCCTCTCGTTATATAGGCGAAATCTCCCTGTCGTGTTGGTTGATAATCGCACCTGGCGTAAGTCCGGTAGTTGCCGCTTACGGTTGCTCCTCCTGTTGCGACAGAATTAGCCCAGAAACCACGGCTATTTGAAGTGTTAACTTGGAAAATAACACCATTGGTCGATCCTCCAAATTGGCCGGCAGACATTGACGCGTAGGCAGCTGTTGGTAGAGCTGCAAGTAAGGCTACGGCAGTAGTGCCTAGTATCTTTTTCATTACATTCTCCTTTGAATGACGTGAACTAGCTGTTCACAATTTAAGAATATAGCGTGATGTGGGTT
The DNA here is from genome assembly GCF_051267215.1 of Actinotignum vesiculae. Lineage (NCBI taxonomy): Bacteria > Bacillati > Actinomycetota > Actinomycetes > Actinomycetales > Actinomycetaceae > Actinotignum > Actinotignum vesiculae. The sequence continues at coordinate 20,945 of NZ_JBOZGG010000011.1, read as the reverse complement.
ACATGCAAGTGCTTAGGTGTGTTTGTTATTTGAAATAAGTCGTTCTGAAGAGAAATCCACTATGTGATTTGTTTAGACCGAACGGGAGTCTGCTCTAAATCCGCGTGCCGATTCTGTTCTAGGGGCCAGCTAGTTGTGCCATGTTAGCTGCGCATATTCCGCATCGCTCACCGGCTCGAGCCATTCGTTGGAGGTATCCGTTCCGGGAACTTCCACGGCGAGGTGGGAGAACCAGCTATCGGGCGCGGCCCCGTGCCAGTGTTTGGTGCCCGCCGGCACATTGATCACATCCCCGGGCAGCATTTCTTCCACCGGCTGGCCCCATGCCTGGTGGAATCCTCGGCCGGCCACGCAGATAAGGATCTGGCCGCCGCCGCTGGAAGCGTGGTGGATATGCCAGTTATTGCGGCAGCTTGGCTCGAACGTCACGTTGTACATGGGAACCTGGCTGGTGGAAACCGGCGCAAGGTAGCTCTGCCCGATAAAGTACTGGGCGAAACCGTCATTGGGGGTACCGATAGGGAAGAGGCATTCGCGCGCGTGGCGTTCCTTGGCGCTCAGTGCATCCGTGCCAGGATTGGAGCCAGCGCTACCATCCGCACCCGCAGTCTCAACGTTCCACACATCCTTCGCCAAATTGAAAACTGCCCACGCCTTCGGCCAACCCACGTACATGGCCGCATGTGTGATGATCGCGGCGATCTCCTCCCGGGTCACCCCGTGATTCTTGGCGTTTTCCAAGTGGTACCGCAGCGAAGAATCTGTGATCCCGGAGGCCATGAGAGCCACTACCGTGACCACGCACTTCATTTTGAGAGATAGCGCGGGTTGATTCCATACCCGCCCAAAAAGAACATCGTCATTGAGCTCGGCAAAAAGCGGGGTAAAATCTCCCAGCTGGTCACGGCCCGCGGTTTGGGTAATCTTCTCACTCACCTGAGATCATCTCCTTCACGTATGGCCGACGCCTTTGCCCAGCCAAAAAACAGACTACACCCCGGCGCATCCGGTCTCGGGTGCGCCGGGGTGTAGGGGCGGGCCTTAGTGGCCCGGTCCGTTCATAGGTGCGTTACTTGCGCCGGTGGCGTTCCAGGGCGACGCCGCCGCCCAGGCACAGGGCACACAAAGCGATGACGCCCATGATCTTTGCCAGGGTGCTCAGCTTAATGCTCCGATCCCAGCCGCTTGCCGAAGCGTCCGCATTTGCGCCGGCGGCCACCTGGTTGCCCTGGCTCGCCGCGCCATTGGGCATGCCAACGAAGGCGGAACCGGAGGGTGTGCCAGCACCGGGCGTGGCACTCGCCGACGGAGTAGCGGAGGGGGCAGCTGCCTTCCCGGCCGCCGGCCCACCGGCCTTCGCCGGAGTGGGGGAGAGGGGGCGCGGTGCCCCGCCGCCACCGGCCTGCGGCGTGCCAACCACCCGGTTACCCGTGAGGGTGGCGCCGCCACCGGGGCTGAGTGGTGCGTTGCCGCTCGGCGGTAGCACCTTCGCCCCGGGATTCTCCGGAAGCGGAGCGGGCGCGGGCGGCCCGGCCGGAGTTAGCGGCTTATTCCCGGAATTATTTCCCATGCCGGGGGTACCCGGCTGCGGATTCGGTTTGGGTGTGGTAACTCCTCCCGGGGTTCCAGGTGCGGCTGACGGTTGCGGCGCGGGAGCGGCGCCCGGCGTGGGCGCACCACCCGGATTGCCGGTGCCGCCCTGGTTGCCACCAGGATTACCTCCGGGGTTTCCTCCTGGATCTGGCGTGCCGCCAGGATTTCCACCGCCCGGATTGCCACCGGGATTCCCGCCCGGATTCGGATTCGCGGAGGGATCGCCGGGGATGCTCACGGTGCCCTGCTCGTAGCCGGCGATCGTCTCATCCCCAACCAAGAAAACTAGGCGGCCCGCCCGGTTGGCCCCGCCCGCGCCGGAAGCTTCCGGCGCGGCTGCGGCGTCGTCGTACCACACCCGCAACACGTACACGCCCGGCTGCGTGAAGGCCCAACCGGCGTGCTGGTGCGTGGGGTCGGGCAGGTCAAGGGCGGTGCGCGAGGCGTCGAAGAGCCGATCCACGTTCCCGAAACCGCTCAGCGCGTAGGCGTGATACTGCGCGCCCGCCGGAATCGACTCCGGCTCCACGTGGAAACGCGTGGGTTTGCGGTAGCTTTCCGTGGACCACCCGGGCCAAATATGCGAACGATCCCAGTTCTGGGGCAGCTGGTAGAGCCGCTCGCCCTCCGCGCCGAGGAAATCAAAAGCCGCGCCCTTCGCCCGCGGGGACTTCGCCGAATCGGGCACCGCCAGCGCCACCGTGCTCACATCGCGCTGCACCGAGGTGGTAGCGTGCTCGAGGGTGTCGTCCTTGAGAGTGACGCCCGGGCCTCCTTCGCCTGGCACCGCCTGCAGATCCACGTGGCCGCGCCGCAAAATGGTGCGCGACGGGGCGGGCTTTGGCGCGGGAGCTGGTGCGGGAGCGCTAGGCGACACGGAAGGCGTGGGCGCCGGCGCGGGCGGATTCGGCCCCGGGTTCGGGTTCGGTCCAGGATTCGGGCCGGGATTCGGCCCTGGACCCGGCGCCGGTTCAGGCTGCGGCCCGGGGGCCGGCTGGGTGCCGGTACCAATAGCGGGAGCCGCGGCGAGCCGCCCAGAATAGCTCTGCGGGGCGCTCAAATCCATGGTGCCGAAACGCACGTCGGCGGCCGCGCTCATATTCACTTCCGGATGCGGGTCGATGCTGAGCTTGAGATGGTAGCCCTCGCACCAGGAATCGCCCTGGGTCACGGTGGCCACGCCGCGCGAATCCGTCACCATATTCACTTCGCAATCCGGGTACTTATCCTCCGGTTTCGCGTAGTAACCGCCGTGCACGTACGCACGCACCTTCGGATCCGCGAAAGCAACCGAGGTGGTCACGTTTCCGGTGGCTGTCTTTTCCGTGCGCACCGTGTAATCGAAGGACGACGGCGTATACTCCCCGCCTGCCATAGCCGGCGCCGGGTCCTGCGAATGGGGCTCGGGCAGCTGCGCGGCGCTCTCCGAGGTGCTGGCCTCGGCCTCCCCGAAGGTGTAGGAGACCGGGGCGGAAATCCAGCGGGCCCCGGTGGTGGCCTGAGTACCGGGAGCCGAATTGGCTGCGCCGTCGGCCTTGGGCGCGCCGGCCGCGCCCTGCGTTCCCGGGGTGGCGGGCACGAAAACCGCCTGGAAATTCGAGGCGCCCGAGCCAATCATCTCCGCCCAGCGCGCCTTCCCCTTCTCCACCGGGACCTCGGCCAGGAAGTAACCATCCAGGAAGAACTGCACCTTCCCCGCCACCGTTTCCGAACCGGCATCGAAACGCAGTTCGGTGAGCTGGTCATCCGCGTCATGCTCGCGGCCCTCGTACGGGGCGAGGGAGAAACGGTAGCCGGAGGTATCCCCGGTAGGTGCGGCGTTGAACGCGGTAGCCAGATCGGGGCCCGCCTCCTTGGCGGGGCGGGTGCCGCCCACCTGCCATACAAAGGGAATCTCCTGCGAGGCGATAATCTTGCCGTCCACCCCGCGCGCGATGGCGCGGTAGGTCAGGGTGTAGCGTCCCGGCTTGGTGAAAGCGGTCTCGTTGTGGGTGTGGCTGCCGGGCACCAGGTAGGAGACCCGCCGCCCCGTCTCGTGGCTGGAGAACAGCGGGAGGTAGAGGTCCATATTGGTCATGAACGCTTCCATGCGCCCCGGGCCGTCGAATTTGGTCAGCTCCAGCGCGAAGGTGCCGTTGCGGAATTGCTCCACCGGAATGGCGGCATCCGCACCGAAACCGGCCCAGATGGGGAAGGGGCCGCTGGGCATGCCCGGCGCGGAATACCAGCGCTCGGCGACCTTGCGCAGATGCCCGTAAGCCTCGTTATCCGGGGGTAGGAAAATGTACTGCTGCCCGCCCTGATTCGAGCCGGAGCGCGCGTAGCCGCGCCCCACCCAATTGACGGTCTTCTCCAGCGGATACAGCTCGTCATAGGCTTCGTTCTTCAGCACGAACGTACCGTTTTCCCAAAAAACCTTGGGGGCATCAACGTGCGCCGTCGTTGTGACAATCTTTCCGTCATCCGGGGCGGCCGCGGCGGCCGGAGCTATCCCGGCGGTGAGTGCGGCGGCGGCCAGGGCCGCGAGGAGGCGTCGTGCCATTCTGTCTCTTTCCGTTTCGGTGTGCGGCGGTCCGCGTGAGAGACAACCGCATCACCCCTTATTGATAATCATTATTGTTATCAAATAGGCTAGGTGGCGCAAGTACCGCAAGGAAAGGAAAGTCATGACAGCACTCACACGGCGTGCTGCGGCGGGGCTGGCGGGCGCGATGGCGGCGCTCCTGGCCGGGTGGGGAGCGTTCCTTCCTGCCGCCCAAGCCGCACCGGTGCCGGCAGCACCCGCGGGGGCGGGAGCCGGGCAGCCCACCGTTCTCACCTCCGGGCATATGGACCTCTTCAACATCACCGCAGGGGCGGATGGCGCCATCTCCCTCAATCTCAAAGAAGACGCCACCGGCACCGGGGTGGAGCGCGCCCCTGAAGAAACCGTGATCGGGGTAGTCGAGCGAACTTTCACTAGCAAATCTGCCGATGTTCCGCAGCTGGGTACACCCGGCTTTCTGCTCGACCAGGTGCAGCAGCCCGGAATTGTGTGGCCCGGCTGGGATTCCGGGGCTGCGCGCCGGCTCGGCGGCACCGCGGCACGTTTCGTGGTGGAGCAACTCGAAGGTCCCGGCAAGGTCTTCCTGTGGGAAACGAATTTCGCCACCCTCAACCCGATTTTGCGCGATGCCGCCGGCGCCCCGAGCTTCCAGATGGGACCGGGCAGCGTGATCGCCCAGCCTGAACCCGCGCACCAGCACGCTAATTGGCTCTTCTCCGCGCCCGGCACCTACCGCATGACGGTGCGCGCCGAAGTGGATACCCCCGGCGGCACCCTCACCGCGCCCGCCCGCACCTACACCTGGGCGGTGGGCGACGCCGCGATTGCGGCCGCGCAGGGGCACGATAACGGTGGTTCCGGTAGCGGTTCCGATAATGGCTCCGGTAATGGGAACGACGGCGCCGCTGGCGTGCCGGGCGATACCGCTACCCCGGGCGGCGGATCTACCCCGGGAGCTGGTAATGGGGGAAGTGGCGCCAACGGCGGGAACGGTGCTAATGGCGCTAATGGCGCTAATGGTGGGAACGGCGGGGCCAACGGTGCGCCCGGCACCCCGGCGCCGAACGGCGGCGCTACGCAGGCACCATCGGGCCAGGCACCCGCGGCTCAGGCGCCCCAAGCCCCGGCCGGCCAGGCGCCCCAAGCACCCGCCGCGCCGGTGTGCATCCCCACCCCGGTGGAGCGCGCAGCGAGCGGCGGTGCCAGCGGCTCGCATACGATCCCGGCCAATACCCATGTGCACCCCAATTGGGTCTTCACCCAGCCGGGCACCTACACGGTGGGCCTGGCCCTCAACGCCACCGCCACGGACGGCACCCGCCTGTCCACTACCACCACCCTCACCTTCAACGTCGGAGGAAGTGGCACCGCCAATAGCGGCCACTATGATCTGGGCGCGGTGGTGGATGGCGGGCAGCTGCGCGCCGCCGTCAAAGACGATAATTCCGGGCAGTGGCTCGACCCGGCTTCCCTGAGTTTCGGGCTGGGGGAGGCCGCGGCCACCACCGCCCCGGCCGGCATCGATTTTGTGGCGAGCGCCGGCGAGCGCATCTACATGATTTCCTCCAGCCAGGTTTCCGGAGTGCCGTGGCTCGGCGCGAATACCCAGCATCCCAGCTTCCGCGAAGCAACCACCGGCGAGCTCACCCTGAGCGTCACGAGCGTGTCCGGCCCCGGCAAGATGGCCGTTTTCGAATCGGGTACCTTCGGGCAGCTGGTCGGTCAGCAGTGGTTCGGTTCGAGCGGCGGCGGCACCGAAACGGTGTGGGAAGGCCGCACCGCCGATGGGCAGCCCTGCGAACTTTCCGCCGAACAAATCGCCCAGCTGGAACGCGAAGGCAAGAAGCTCGGCAATAACCTCGCCCATTCCGGCTCCGAGGTGATCGACCCGCTCTCGGTCACTCTGGCCCTCCTCTGCGTTGGCGGGGTGGTGCTGTACACCCGCAAGCGGGCCTAGCCTATGATGGTGGCAGCGTCCGCTTCGGCGCCTGTGGCGGCGGCCGGGCGCGGCACACCCAGTCAATATACGAGTGAAAAGCGCGGGATACTTATGAAGATTTCAATTCTGGTGGGTAGTTTGCGGCGCGGTTCCTACGCGCGCAAAATCGCGAGCGAAGTGGCCGGCTATTTCCCCGAAGGGTACGAGGTGGAGATTGTGGAGATCGGTCACCTGCCGCTTTACAACTTCGATTACGACGACGCAGCTGTGACGGACGTACCCCTGCCGGAAAGCTACACCAGCTTCCGGGAAACCATTAAGGCCAGCGATGGCATCCTCTTCGTCACGCCGGAAAATAACCGCACCGTGCCGGCCTGCCTGAAGAACGCCGTGGATATCGGCTCCAAGCCCAATAGCGATGTGGCCTGGAAGAACAAGCCGGCCGGCATTATCAGCCATTCGGTGGGGCGCATGGGTGGCTACAGCTCGCAGAAGAACCTGCGCCTGGCGCTTTCCTACTTCGATATGCCCATGCCCGGGCAGCCCGAAGTATTCCTGGGCCGCTCCCCGGAACTCTTCGACGAATCCGGCAAGCTCAAGGCCGATACCGCGGACTTCGTGCGCGGCTATATTGACCGCTTCGTGGCCCTGGTCGAGAAGAAGTAAATCTCGCTCATCGCGTAGTGCACCCCCGAGTTGGCTCCGGCCGGCTCAGGGGTGCTTTTTCGTGGCTCGGGCGCTCGGCGGGAAAGGAGTGGCGTCGTCGTTATGACATACACCACTGCGGCGAGCCTTAAGTCCTAGGCGCCCACAATGCGACACTATATCTAGTGGTCTTAATTGAAGTGACCACAATATCTAGTGTTTTGATGAAAATTGGAGAAGTCATGAGCGCACCTGATGGACGGCATTACACCCTGCGTTCCTTTATGCCGCCGCAGTACATCCAGCATCCCGAGGGGCCTTTCCGGCCGATCAACTGGAATTACGTCCCGGAGGAGAAGGACTTGGAGGTGTGGCGCCGGCTCACCGCGAATTTCTGGCTGCCGGAAAAGGTGCCGCTCTCCAATGATCTGCCTTCCTGGCAGCGCATGAGCGAGGTGGAGCAGACCCTCGTGATGCGGGTCTTCACCGGTCTGACCCTGCTCGATACCGTGCAGGCCAGCATCGGCGAAATTAGCCAGATTCAGGACGCGCATACTGAACACGAGCAGGCCGTCTACGCCAATATTGCCTTCATGCAGGCCGTGCACGCGCGCTCGTATTCCTCGATTTTCTCCACCCTGGCTTCGAGCGCCCAGATTGAGGAAGCCTACACCTGGGCCGTGGATAATCCGCTGCTCCAGCAGCGAGCCAAGGCGGTGCTGGAACACTACGTGGGCGAGGACCCCCTCAAGCGCAAGGTTTCCTCCACCCTGCTGTCCTCGCTGCTGCTCTACGCCGGGTTCTTCCTGCCCCTCTACCTGTCCTGCCGCGGCAAGCTCATGAATACCGCGGATCTTATCCGCCTCATCCTGCGCGATAAGGCGGTGCACGGGTACTACTCCGGGTACAAGTACCAGCGTGGTCTGGAAGAATGCAGCGAAGCGCGGCGCGCGGAAATGGAAGAATTCACCTACGGGCTGCTCGAGAAGCTCTACCAGATGGAACTCGAGTACTCCGGTGAACTCTACGAACCCGTGGGATTGATGGACGACGTCGCAATTTTCGTCCGCTACAACGCTAATAAGGCGCTCATGAACCTTGGCTACCAGGCGCGCTTCAGTGGCGAAGAAACACGGGTGAGCCCGGAGATCCTCACCGCGCTCTCCCCGGCCGCCGATGAAAACCACGATTTCTTCTCCGGTTCGGGCTCCTCCTACATTATTGGGGAATCGGAAGATACCACCGATGACGATTGGGATTTCTAAGCGAGGTCGCGGCACATAGTTAATAAGAGCGAGGGGCTAGCTCAAAGGTCCCGGGTGGGAGGTGGGGGAGGGTGGGTGGAGCTGGGCTCGGGTGAGGTTTGCGGCACTATCTCGGCCATTGAAAAGTGAGATAAATGCTACAGTTTTCTGGAGAATCGTGCCAGGTCGGACGGCTAAACCTCATAAACATGCATATGGTCGAGCTCGAGAATTTTAGCGACGCAATTCGGCGGGGGGGGGGGGGTTTTCCAGAGAATTCGCCGGGACTTTGGTACCAGCGCTACATTTTTGGCGAAAAATCCCCGCAAATGGGTTTCTGGGAAAAGCATGACTATTCACGTTGTTTATTGCGGGTGGAAACGTACAGAAGGGGAGTGGGTTGCAATTTTGGTTTGGAGCACTTCTCCGAGCTAACTGTGAATAAAAGTTCATAAAAAGCCCGAAAACTCGCCAGTTGTATCACATTGGTTCTTAATCGATTCTGGATCGGGCCAGCTATTTCTGTGTGTGAACTCCAGGTGAACAAGCTTCTGAATGGCTGTGATTGTGCGAATTTATTCACCAGATAATTCAATATTCGCACTGTGGTAGGTTGTGGAACTGTTTAGGCGATATGTCTAGTTACTTAACGCGGTGGAGAATCTCACGCGATCTTTCCCCGTGTTTATTTGGGTAGCGGCAGGTGAACCTAAATGTCCAATTACCTACTCATGGAGAAAAGATGTCCCTACATTCGGAGTCGACCCCGTCGACGCCCGGCGTTTTCACTCCGCCTGCGTCTCGAAAGGAGGGGCAGAGCTTCCGTAAGAAGCTGTGGGCTGGTCTCACCGCCGCTACGCTCATGACGGGCTTCGTCTCTGGTGTTGCTTATGCCGCACCTGAGTCGCAGCCGAACGCTCCGGCCCCGGCTTCTGCGCCAGAGTGTCCGACCTACGTTGGTGATACCGCCACTGAGGCCGGGAAAGAAACGCCCGGAGAAGCACAGCCTACGATCCCGCTTAAGCGAGATAACGCTATTGAAGCCGACGCTATCAAGAATCGCTGGGTGAAGAACACGACCGATGCTTCGAACGCGAAGAGCACCCTAAGTGGTCGCGCTTACTACGCTGGTATCGGCACCCCCGCAACCGCCTCTAATGGTGCTACCCCGGTTCCGGACGGAACCAAGGTGTACCTCCAGTGGCGTGATAAAGATGGTGCCGCCTCTCCCCTGTACGTCACCACGGTCAAGCAGCTCGAGGAGAGTGACGGTAGCCAGGTCGGTCCGGGTGCCTACGCTTTCGATTTGCGCCAACCCTGGGTTGATAATGCTGGCAAGAGCCATGTATACGTCGCTGAAGGCGACCAGCAGTACCGGCTCTGGATTCCTAGCTTCACTAACGAAGCTGGAAATGACGTCACAATGATGCGTCAGGCCGGTGGATTCTTCCCGGGTTCCTTCGTGGGAACCTCGACCCACTCTAATCTGGGCCAGTTCCCGTTGCTGAGCACGAATATGCAGCGCACTGCTGTGTTCATGTACACCAAGCCTGGTGACTACACCACCCGCCCGGCTGGTGAATGGATTCGTGACACCGAAGGCCCGCTCCAAAGCCCCGCGGTTGACACCACGGTGACGGACACGGTATCCGGCCAGCTCTGGTTTGAGAGCGGTGCAGGTGATTATGCCAATTCCGCCACCGGTCCGAATCTCAACGGAACTAAAGACCCGGTCGCTCCCGGTTACACCGTGGTGCTCTCGAAGCTCACCGCGGAAGGGAAAACTGCGGTTACCGCGGCGAAGAAGAGTGCTCAGACTTTCAATGCCCAGGAAAAGGCAGTCAAGGATGTTCTTACCGAGCATCCGGAATATATCGCTTATACCTACACGGCAACCACGAATAACGAGGGCCGGTACACGATTCGCCTACCGAAGAACGCGATGACGGTTGCGGACGATCTGTACATGTTCGTCAAGGACCCGCAGGGACGCGTCGTACCTAACTACTCGGCGTTTATTCGCCCGATGTTCAACGGTGCGGATGCAAATAAGTCATGGACTCCGCAGGCCGTTCCCGCACTCAATCCGGGTTGGCGTAACTGGTATAACGTCAACTTCGCGCTTGTGTTGGCGGTGGATGTGGAGCTGGATATCACCAACTTCGATACTGGTGATAACTTCGCACTCCCGGGCCAGACCGCGGAGCTCAAGCTTACCGGCAAGGAGCTCTCTCCGCTTCCTAACCGAATCGAGTGGACCGATTCTAAGGGAAAGAAGGTGCAGGTAACCGAGGGAATTACCAAGTTAAGCGACGCCAAGAAGGCGAATCTCAAGGTTCCCGCGGATGTGAAGGACGGCGAGATCTACACGGCTACTTTGTACGCCGGCGATAACGCAGTTTCCTCTGATTCCTTTATCGTGCGTGCGCTGCCCATCAAGTACGACGCCGTCCAGGTGAAGAAGACCCAAACCGAGAAGAGCAAGGCTCCCTATGCGACGCTGAGCGCTGATGTCAAGGGCTTCACCAAGATCGGCGATAAGAAGTACAACCTGCCTCAGGATGCTACTTTCACCCTCGGGGAAGGCGCCAAGAAGTGGGCGAGCGTCGACAAGGCCACTGGCCTGGTGACCGTCAAGCCCGGCGCGGATGTCGCCCCTTGCGATTATCGGATTCCAGTTGAGGTAACGATCAACGATCCGCTTAATCCGGAAAAGAAGCTCAAGCTCAAGACCTGGGTTCCTGTCAAGGTCCTTCCGGTCATTTCCGATGACTACGACCCGAATTACAAGCAGGACAATACGGTAGAGGCCGGTAAGACCCTTGAAGTCCCGGCTCCGACCTTCGATAAAACGAAGACGCCGGAGAAGGAAACCGATCCCGCTCCGACGGAGAAGGGCAAGAAGACCACCTTCAAGCTCGGCGACAACTCCCCGATTACCGCCACGGTTAACCCCGAAACCGGCGCCATTACGGTGACTCCGGCCGCGGGTACCGCCGCTGGCCCCTACGAGGTTCCCGTTGTTGTCACCTACCCGGATGGCAGCACCGATACCGTCAAGGTTCCGGTCACTGTGACCGTCCCGGCTCCGGTGGATACCGATAATGACGGTGTGAACGACGACGCAGACCAGTGCCCCACCATCGCCGGCCCGGCTTCCAATAATGGTTGCCCGGCGTGGAACAACGGCGAGGGCAAGCCCGGCACGGATGTGACGCTCACGAAGGACCCGAAGAACGGCCCGATCCCGAGCACCGCGACCTGCGAGGCCGGCAATGGTGCCACGTGCACCATCGGCACCGATGGCAACGTCGTCGTCAAGATTCCGGAAGGCACCGCCCCCGGCACCGAAATTCCGGTGACCATCAAGAACGAGGGCAAGACCCTCCACACACCCAAGGTGACGGTTACGGCCCCGGATCCGGTTCCGAACCCCGATACCGATAATGACGGTGTGAACGACGACGCAGACAAGTGCCCCACCATCGCCGGCCCGGCCACCAATAACGGGTGCCCGGCCTGGAGTGATGGCGAGGGTAAGCCCGGCGCGGACGTGACCCTGGCGAAGGATCCCGCTAACGGCGATATCCCGAGCACCGCGACCTGCGTGGCGGGTAACGGTGCTACCTGCACCATCGGCACGGACGGCAATATCACCGTGAAGGTTCCGGACGGCGCGACCCCCGGTACCGAGATCCCGGTGACCGTCAAGAACGACGGCAAGGACCTGGACACCTCCAAGGTGACCGTGCTTGCTCCGAATAACCCGGCCTGGAATGACACGACCACCAAGCCGAGCGAGCCGGCGCAGCTGCCTAACGCGGGTGGCCCGGTTCCGGATGGTTCCACCGTTGAGGTGACCGGTCCGGGTACCGCCAAGCTCAACCAGGACGGCTCGATCACGGTCACTCCGAACGCGAATGCGAAGGATAAGGACCAGATCGTCGTCAAGGTCAAGGATCCCAACGGTAAGGACCTGGATACGGCGACCGTGACTATTGCCGATCCCGATCCCGATAAGGACGGGGTCTCCGGGGATGCCGATCAGTGCCCGACCATCGCAGGGCCGGCTTCCAATAATGGTTGCCCGGCGTGGAACGACGGCGAAGGTAAGCCCGGCACCGATGTGACGCTCACGAAGGATCCGGCCAATGGCCCGATCCCGGCTTCGGCCACCTGTGAAGCAACCGGTGGTGCCACGTGCACCATTGGCGGGGATGGCAACGTCGTCGTCAAGGTTCCGGAGGGTGCAACCCCCGGTACCGAGATTGCGGTGACCATCAAGGACGGTGACAAGGTCCTCGACAAGTCCAAAGTGACCGTCACGGCGCCCGCTCCGGTTCCGAACCCGGACGGCGATAACGACGGCGTGCCTGATGCTCAGGATCAGTGCCCGACCATCGCAGGGCCGGCTTCTAATAACGGTTGCCCGGCGTGGAACGACGGCGAAGGTAAGCCCGGCGCGGACGTGACGCTCACGAAGGATCCGGCGAACGGCCCGATTCCGGCTTCGGCTACGTGTGAAGCGACCGGCGGTGCTACCTGCACCATCGGTGCGGATGGCAATGTTGTGGTCAAGGTGCCCGCCGGCGCCAAGGACAAGTCCGAGATCACCGTGACCATCAAGGATGGCGATAAGGTCCTCGACACCTCCAAGGTGACCGTCAAGGACCCGGATACTGACGGCGATGGCCTGACCGATTCCGAAGAGGAAAAGATCGGTACTGACCCGACCAACCCGGATACTGACGGTGATGGCATCAACGACGGTGACGAAGTCAATGGCACCAAGAACCCGTTCAAGGACGATAAGTTCAATAAGGACGGCAAGCCTGGTAACACTGACCCGCTCAACCCCGACTCGGATGGTGACGGGGTCAATGACGGCGACGAGGTGACTGGTAAGAACAATGGTGGCAAGCCGACTAACCCGAACAAGGTCGACACCGATGGTGACGGCGTGACCGACGCTGACGAAATCAAGGACGGCACGGACCCGAATAACGCTGACACCGATGGTGACGGCGTGAACGATGGGGACGAGAAGAAGGACGGGACCGATCCGAAGAATCCCGATACTGACGGTGATGGTGTGTCTGATGGTCGTGAAAAGGACCTGGGCACCGACCCGAAGAACCCGGATACCGATGGGGATGGCCTGACCGATGGTGAGGAAGCTGGTACGGATATCGACGAGAACGGTAAGCCTGCTCGTAATGAGGATGGCACCCCGAAGGTCGATGACTCCAAGGCCACCAAGACCGACCCGAAGAACCCGGATACCGATGGTGACGGTCTCACTGATGGTGATGAGGTGAATGGCACTAAGAACCCGTTCCAGGACGATAAGTTCAATAAGGACGGTAAGCCCGGTAACACTGACCCGCTCAACCCGGATACCGATGGTGATGGTCTCACTGATGGTGATGAGGTGACGGGCGTGAAGAACGGTGGCAAGCCGACTAACCCGAATAAGGCCGATACCGATGGTGACGGCGTCAATGATGGCGACGAAATCAAGAATGGTACCGACCCGAATAAGGGCGACACCGATGGTGATGGCCTGACCGATGGTGAAGAAAAGGTGATCGGTACTGATCCGAAGAACCCGGACACCGACGGTGATGGCATCAATGACGGTGATGAGGTGAATGGCACCAAGAATCCGTTCAAGGACGATAAGTTCAATAAGGACGGCAAGCCTGGTAACACTGACCCGCTCAACCCCGACACCGATGGTGATGGTCTCACTGATGGTGATGAGGTGACGGGCGCGAAGAATGGTGGCAAGCCGACTAACCCGAATAAGGCCGACACGGATGGTGACGGTATTAACGATGGTGACGAGATTAAGAACGGCACCGACCCGTTGAACCCGAACGATCCGGGTAAGGCTGCGCCGAAGACTAAGAAGGTCAAGAAGGCCAAGGGCCTGACCGCGACCGGTGCCGATGTGGCATCGCTGGCTGTCTTCGCTCTGCTGGCTGCCGGTGCGGGTAGCGTGGCCATTCGCCGCCGCAAGAAGTAACGCAATGTTGCTGAGGTAGCCGAAAGCTACCCAACCAGCCGCGCGGCTGCGGAAGTTGCCAGAGGGTGACGGAAGCAGCCGCATGGCTAACGCAAGGGGCCGCTCCTGAATTATCAGGGGCGGCTCCTTTGCATGTGGGGCGTCGACAGGATGGTGACTTGCAAAGCTTTGACCTGCGGCTTTCCCTTTGCGTGCGCGGCGCGTAGCCCTGCTATGCAGTTTCTCGGCGTGTGGATGGGTGGCGGGCATGACGCTTGGATAGCATCGGGAGATGAGCGGTTACGAACCACCACTGCGCATAACACCTGCCTGCGAGGCGCTGGTCGGGCAGGTCTGCAATCTTGTCGACAAGCTGAAACGCCCGGGGAACGATGGGAAATTCTGGCTGGATTCTTTGGGAGAGCTTGGGCGGCGTGAGAACCGCATTCGCGCAATCCACGCCACCCTCGCCATTGAGGGGAATTCTTTGCCGCTCGATTCTGTTCGGGCCATTCTTGGTGGCGACCACGCCGTTGAGGGGACTGCTGAGGTTCTCGAGGTGCACAACGCCGGCTGTGCATATGACCTGCTCCCTGAACTCGATCCGATATCAGCGCGCGATGTGCTGCGTGCGCACGGAACCATGATGAGAGGGCTGGTGCCGGAGAATGGACGATTCCGCTCTGGCGGTGTGGGCGTCTTTGCGGGGAATGTGGTTGTGCACGCGGCTCCGCCGGCGGATCTGGTCCCGCAGCATATTTCAGATTTGCTCAGGTGGTACCAAGAGTCGAACTTGCACCCGCTTATGAAAAGCGCGGTCTTCCATTACGAATTTGAATTCATCCACCCTTTCGCTGACGGCAACGGACGCATGGGCCGGCTTTGGCATTCCCTGCTCCTTCGGCAATGGAAGGAGCTCTTCTTCTGGCTTCCCGTGGAAGAATTCATCTGGTCACGCCAGCAGGATTATTACCGAGCTTTCGTGGTATCGGGTAAAGACGGCGAAAGCTCAAGCTTCGTGGAGCTCATGCTGGAGGTAATCCGTGATTCTTTAGCCGAAGTCGATGTACTTGGTCGGTCGACCGACCAAGATACCGACCAAGATACCGACCAAGATACCGACCAAGATAACGTCTAAGTTACCGACCAAATTACCGGCCACGATCCGTCGTAGACAGCGGCTAAGGTATTGGCCAAGGAGCCAACCTGGGCTAACGCCGGGTCCTATACCCCGAAAATATAACCTCTTGCCGCACTGTCTCGGGCGGGCTATCCTTATCGCATAACAGTGTTATGTGAGGTGGGGTTGCGATGGTGGCACGTGGAAATGGCTCAACGCAGGAACGGATCCTTGCCGCGGCTTTGCGGAATTTTTCCGAGCACGGCTATGAAGCGGCCAGCTTGCGCGTGATTGCCAAAGAAGCCAATGTCACCACCGGTGCCCTCTATACCCACTTTGACAATAAACAAGCCTTGTTTGCGGCCCTTGTGGAGCCCTGTTGCCAGGAATTACGCCAGCGGCACCGCGAAGGAATTATGCGCGGTCTGGCCCTCACGGAAAAATCGCTCGCCGAAAAGCCACTTCCCGAAAAGGCGCACGTGGAAGAACCGGGGCAGGGTGGTAGCCGTTCAGGTGAGGATCTCGGTAGCAGTATCACAGACTGGATGATCGATTACGTCTATGACCACCTCACCGTATTTCAGCTAGTTCTGTGGGGATCCGCGGGTACTCCCTATCAGAGCTTCGTAGCTGACCTAGCCGAATATGAAGCCCGCCTATATATCGAGCTTGGCCCGGAAGATGCGGTCTGGCCAGCGTTCGCGCAGGTCATGTGTGAAACCGGCTGGTACGGCTTCTTCGGTACCCTCAGGCAAGGCCTCAACCGTGAGAACGCCAAAAAATACCTGGGCTTACTTCAGAACTTCCGGGAAGCCGGATGGCGGAGTCTCCTGGAAGATCGGGTGCCTTCCGGCACGCATGCGCTCGGGTAGAAAGAAGATCCCATGTCTCACCATCAAGGGAATAACACAGAGCGCACCCGCGAAGCGAGTACCTGGCAGCTGGTCGCACCCGTGCGCACATCAATGCTGGTCTCCTTCATTATTGCTGGGATTGGATCCGGTGCTTCGGTCATTCCGTATATCGCATTAGTTGGCCTGGCTGATGACTGGTTCGGCGGCCGCGGCACGGCACGTATCTGGTGGTGGTTGGGGCTCACCCTGGTGGGCTTGTTGGTACATCACATCTGTTACAACTGGGCAGTTGGCATCACCCATATCAGCGAAGCAGGGCTGCGGCACCGCCTGCGCCGTCGTATCATCACGCACTTAGGCGCTCTGCCTTTGGGGCACGTGCGGCGGCTGGGGCCTGGTGAAATCCGCAAAATCGTGGTTGATGACACCAGTGCCATCCACACTCTGGTTGCCCATGCCAGCGCCGAACTCGCCAGCGCGCTTGTGGCACCGCTGGTAGGCGGCATTTACCTGTGCGTGCTCGACTGGCGGCTCGCGCTCCTCCTGGGCGGAGTATTTATTGTTGCCGTTGGCCTGGCCATGGGGATTGCTTTCCGTGGCGGGGATCAAGCCGTTAAAGATTACGACGTTGCCCAACGGAAACTCGCGGACGCAACCGTGGAGCTCGTCGATGGCATAAAAGAAATCAAAAACTACCAACTCCCCGCCACCGGAGTCGGCGGGCGCTTCACCGCGGCGCGGGAAGAAAACTCCGATGCCTCCTTCCGCTGGCTGGCCGGGGCCGGTAAAGGAATCGCGGTGGTATCCGCATTGAGCCAGCCGGGCGTGATCCTCGCGTGGAGCGCCCCGCTCATCTGCTGGTTCGTGTGGAGCGGCTGGATCACACCCGCGAGCAGCCTGGCGTTCTTCACTATTTGGCTCGGGCTACCCGCGGGCCTGGGGCAACTCATCACGCTCACCCAGAACCTGCAAGGCTCGCTGCGGGCCGGGGAAGATACAGCAGCGCTGCTGGCCGAAAAACCGCAGGAAGTAGGGGATTACCAGGTTCCTGCTCCGGTTGGGGGCGCTACGGATTCGGTCACTAAGGATGCGGCCGTTACAGATTCGGCCGCCCCGTCGGCTTCCGCTCCGGAACTATGTTTCCAGAATGTGTCCTTCGGTTATGCTCCGGGCCGCCCGGTCCTGCACGATATTAGTTTCACCCTCCCACCCGGAACTCTGACCGCCGTGGTCGGGCCCTCGGGAGCTGGGAAAACGACTATCGGCGCGCTCGCGGCACGTTTTTGGGATCCGGAAAGCGGCTGCATTACCCTCGGTGGGCACGACCTGCGCGAATACAGCCGTGCGGGGCTTTACAGCCAAGTGGGCACAGTATTTCAAGATGTGTCCCTAGCCTCGGTGAGCGTGCGGGATAACCTCCTGCTCGGCAACCGGGAGGCTACCGATGCACAGATACAGGAAGCGGCGGCCCGCGCGCATATCGCCGAACGGATCGCTGCGCTCCCGGCCGGATATGACACGATCCTGGGGGAGGCCGCTGTGCTTTCCGGTGGTGAAGCGCAGCGCTTGAGTATCGCCCGCACGCTGCTTGCGGATCCGCCGCTCCTCATATTGGACGAAGCAAGCGCGCACCAAGATACCCATACTGCGCAGGCGCTGCACCAGGTCATCGCGGCACGGCGCGGGCGTAGCTCCACCTTGGTGATCGCCCACCGGCTAAGCGGACTCGCGCAAGCCGACCAGATTCTGGTAATTGCGGGCGGGCGGATCGTACAATCCGGCCGCCACGAAGAACTCGCGTCCACCGCAGGCCTGTACCGCGACATGCTGAAAGAGCAGGGAATCCCATGCTGAAAATGCTCACGGCGATGCGCACCGTGCTACATGTGCGCCAAATAAAAATCTTGATAGGGGCCTACACCGCGGCCGCGGTGGCCCAGGGCATCACCTTAGCGATGCTCATCGGGTTCCTGCGGGCATTACTCGCTGAGGGAGGCGTTGGCGTTTCCGGTGGTGCTGGAGCAGGCGGCGGGCAGCTATCCTCCTGGCTCATTGCGATATGCATCAGCGGCGCCATCACATTTTTCCTCTACGTGGTCACGATGAGCTGGTCCTACCGGGTGAGCGTGTACGCGATCTGTGACGAGCTCATGAAGAAAATCGGCGCGGCGGTAGTACGCCTCCCGGTCGGGTGGTTCACCCCGTCCCGTCGAACCGCGGTCATAAATGCCACGTCGAAAGACGTTAACACCCTCTCCCACCTGGCTTCCCTGGTCTTCCCTGCGGTGATCTCAGGGGTGGTGGTTCCCTTCGTTATGGCGGTGGTGGTCACGGTGGTCGAATGGCGCCTCGGGGTGGTCCTCGCGGTGACCAGTATCGGATTGTGGTTCATCTGGGGATGGATGCACCGAGCAGTGCGCGAAGCTCAAGCCAGCGAAGCCCGGCTCTCACGCCGGGTAGCCGGGCGGATTATCGAATTCGCGAAACTCCAGCAAGTCCTGCGCGGCAGCGGGCAAACCCAATGGCAGCCCCTGGATGAGGCGCTCGCGGCCGAGTCCACCGGAATCCTGCGGACGCTGCGCAGTCAAAGCCGCCCGGCCTCCGCGTTCCTCCTGCTAGTCGAGCTGGCTTTCGCCGTATGCCTGGGCTGGGGCGGAGCTCTGGTGGTTGGTGGCGGCCTGGACTTCCTGAGCTTCTTGGCCATCGCCGTCGTTCTCACCCGTATTAATCTGCCGCTCTCGCAATCAGTTTTATACTCCACTGCGCTCACGGATTCCATGCAGGCCCTCGAGCGGGTGCGCGAAATTATCGCGGCCGCCGAGGAACAGCCCGATATCTCGACTGTCACCGCGCCCGCGAACACGGATTCTGGCGCGCTCGCGCCCGTTAACGCGGGGTCGGATGGATCTTCGAACACGGATTCTGGCGCGCTTGCGGATAGCACCATCGAGTTTTCCGGGGTGACCTTCGGCTACGATCCGCGCTACCCCGTGCTGCGTGACCTCAACTTGAAAGCCCCGGCAGGTAAAGTGACCGCTTTGGTTGGCCCCTCCGGGGTAGGGAAAACGACCGCATTGGCTTTGGTCGCCGGCTTTTGGCAGCCACAGGGCGGAACCATCACGCTCGGTGGGCGTGATATTCGCGAATGCCAGCCCATGCGCCACATCGCAATGGTGTTCCAGGACGTCTACCTCTTCAGCGGGTCCATCCGAGAAAACCTGACGCTGGCCAAGCCGGATGCCACGGAGGAAGAAATCCTCGCCGCGGTAAGCCAGGCCGGGCTGGATCCGGTTATCGAGCGGCTGCCCGCCGGCCTGGACACCCAGGTGGGTCCAGGTGGAAATGCGCTCTCCGGTGGGGAGAAACAACGCGTTGCCATCGCCCGAGCTTTCCTCAAGGACAGCCCAATCCTCCTTCTCGACGAAATCACCTCCGCGCTGGACAGCATCACCGAGGCAGTCATCGGTGAAGCGATACGGCGCCTCGTCGCAGGCCGTACTGTGCTCATGGTCGCCCACCGCCCCTCCACAATTGCGTGGGCAGACCAGGTCATCGATTTTTCGCAGCTCATGGCACGCTGAACTTGGACGTTTTTGGCAGCGCAGCATGCCCAGGGGCAACCTGGCGGGATTTCCGACAGGTTCTATCGGTTACGAATTTGATGTGGGTACTGGTACGACGACGCTACCACTCAGTAAACTGGCACCTGGAAAAACACCGTTCACCGAGAAGATCACCACCAGCAACGAAGCTGGAAGATGGGAGAGGCCAATGACCTGGCAGATCGCGGTAGTGATAGTGGTGACCTTATGGGGCTCTGCGCTGGTTAGTGGCTGGCTTGCCTACGCCTCGCGCAAAAAGACCCTCAAGCTTAACGAACTCATCGGGTACCGCACCGAAATCATCATGACGAACCAGGAAACGTGGCAGGAAGCGCACGCCGCAGCCTGGCCGTGGATCGCCGCTGCCACGGCATGCCTGGTCCTCAGCGGTTTCGCGGTATTCCTCCCGGTTTCCGATGGGGTGCTCGCTGCGATCATCATCCTCAGCATGGTGGTGCTGCTCGCCTGCGTATTTGCCGGTGCACGCCGTGCCCAGAAGGTTGCAAAACACATTCTTTGCGAGCAAGAGCGGTGACCGGGCCGGATAATCGGCTTCGGTCGCTTTCCCTAGGGTGAGAAATGAGTGATCGCTTCGCGTGCAGCACTAATTGTCTTGTACATCGGGAAGGTGGAAGCCTGGCTGCTGTGGAGTGAGGTGAAACCATACTCGCGCTGGTAGTAATTGGCGACGGATTTTACCTGTGTTTGCAGGATGATATACCGTACGCCGATAATCTCGCTTACCGCTGCAGCCTTGGAAAATACGTGTGCCATGAGCAAGGGGCCCAGCGAGCTTTTTCCTGCATAATCTGCGTGGAGAGCGAATTTACCTAGCAGTAAAGCAGGGTGATGATTGTAAGCCGCCAACAGGCTGCCGTTCTCGGGGAAATGATATCGATCTCGCTTCAAGATGCTCGTAGTAGGGACGTTTGTGCTGGTAAGCGCGAAATATCCGAGTGGCTCGCTCGAGTTCTCTTGGCAAAGTACCCATACCACGCAGGTATCCTCTTCCTGGAGTTTGCGGGCTTTGTCGCGGAGCCACCTTCCGAGCGAGTCGTTGTCTTTTCCTGTAATGAAAGAATCGAGGAAAATATCTTCGTTCAGGCGAGTCAGATGGAAAGACATCCCAAATCCCGAAGTTTCTCAAAAAACGAAGCCGGCGTTGGGGTTTCTTCGAAGGGGAAAGGATCATAGATGATCTTGCGATCCGGTAGCGCAAAATCAGGACTCTTTCTCGTGACGAAGTAATCGATAATCTCGAAGCTTGACAGCGCCGCGCGCTTTGCTCCATCTGGGCGAGACTGCCATGCCTCAATCCAGAGTGTGTCAAGTTGTTTGTGTGTGAGCATTGTTTATAAATACTTATTAAACCGGTCAGGGTAGGCCACGGACATCT